>JBKPRY010000125.1:0-7562 GCA_046734755.1 Actinomycetota bacterium
GCTCCATGAGAGCGCTCTGGATAGTCGCAGCGTTGATCGGTATCGCAATCCTGATCTTCGCGCACGCAACCGTGCTCGGGATCGTGGTTGGCATCGCATTCCTTGGACTGGCTGTCTTCTTGTACCGGAGGCCGCTCGTTCACAGGATCGGTCTCAGTCACAGGTAGGTCAGTCCGCGACCCGCTTCCTCGGGGTTCTCGCCACGGTAATCCGGTCAGGCCCCGAGGGCAGCGAGTTGATGACCGCTTGGCAGACAAGCCAAGACGGTTAGTTCTCTAGATCGATGGGCGTCCCGATCTCCGCGCTTGGCATCCGGATCCACCGCCTGGAGCCCGATCCGGTCACAGCGCCCGTCGTCGTCCGGATCTTCGAGGAGTACGTCGCTGGCAAGGGGCTGTTCGCGATCGCGGACGGCCTGATGAGTGATGGGGTCCTCTCCCCCTCCGCCTACGACCCCGCCCGCAACTCGCACCGAAACGGCCAGGGATGGAGCAAGAGCGCCGTCCGGGCGATCCTGATCAACCCCCGATACACGGGAGTCGCGGTCTGGGGGGCGCCAGCGCCGTGACGAGGGCCTGGTCGACGTAGAGGACGTGGCGGCGGGTCACAGGACCAGGCTGCGCTGGAACGACGAGGCTGCCTGGGTGCGCTCCCCTGGTGTCGCCCACGAGCCGCTTATCAGCCCGGAGGTGTTCGGGGCCGCGCGGGCACGGAGAGCCGCCAACGGGCGCACCACGATCCGCAAGCCCCGCCGGACGCCGCGGCCATACCTGCTGCGTGGCCTTCTTCGATGCGGGTTGTGCGACCGGTGGATGCAAGGGAGCTGGAACCACGAGCAGGCCTACTACCGCTGCCACTACCCGACCGAGTACGCCCTCCCCCGTGGAACCCAGCATCCAGCGACCGTCTACGTGCGGGAGACGCAGATCGTCCCACCGCTCGATGACTGGATCTCCGGGATCTTCGAGCCGGACCGGCTGGAAGAGACGTGTCGCGCGCTCGCCGAAGCTCAGAAGGCGGTTCCGGAAGAGGACGGCCGCGCGGAGGCCGCGCGCCGAACCCTCGTGGACTGTGAGGCGCGACTCGCCCGCTACCGGGAGGCGCTCGAGGCCGGAACAGACGCGGCCGTCGTCGCCCGGTGGATCAGCGAGGTCCAAGCGGAGCGAAGGTCCGCCGAGGAGGAGCTACGCCGGCGCCGTCCAGCGGCGACTCTCACCGAGGACGATATCCAAGCGATGGCCGAGTGCATCGGCGATCTCGTCGGCGTCTTGAAGGCCGCTGACCCGCAGAAGAAGGCGGACCTCTACGAGAGCCTCGGACTGAGCCTCACATACGAGCCAAGCAATCGAAGGGTGCTTGTAGAAGCGGATCTCGGAGGTGTACGTCCGGTTAGTGTCGGAGGGGGGATTTGAACCCCCACGGCCCATAAGGCCACTAGGCCCTCAACCTAGCGCGTCTACCAAGTTCCGCCACTCCGACGGGAGTCCGCCGATTCTAGCAACCGGACTCGAGCGCTCCGGTCAGCCGCCCCACTTCCACGAGAGCCAGAACGTCGACGCGCCGAAGATCAGGGCCGTGACCACGGTGATCTTGTCGAGCCGTCGCTCGAGGGCCGTGCCTCCCGAAAGACTCGACGTGCCGCCGAACATGTCCGACAGGCCGCTCCCCTTGCCCGAGTGGAGCAGGATGAACACGATGAGGAACAGGCTCGAGAGCACACAGAGCACGAGCGCGATGACGTTGAACATGGCCCGTCAGTGTACCGGCTCTACCCGCCCGGCAGGGTCTCGATGATCGCGCGATCCTCGAGCGGGAAATGACAGGCCGCGACCTGGCCGGGGTGATGCGGTAAGAGCTCTGGCTCCTCCTCGCTGCACTTGGGGAACTGCGCGTTCGGGCAGCGGGGGTGGAACCGACAGCCCGAGGGCGGGTCGATCGGGCTCGGGACGTCGCCCTCGAGGATGATGCGCTTCTTGGCGGCGGCCAGATCCGGGTCCGGGATCGGGACCGCCGACAGCAGGGCACCCGAATACGGGTGCTTGGGGTTGCGGTAGAGCGTCTGCCCCACGGCCATCTCGACGATCTTCCCGAGATACATCACCGCCACCCGGTCGGAGACGTGCTTCACGACCGAGAGGTCGTGCGCGATGAACAGGTACGTGAGGTTGAACTCCTCCTGGAGGTCCTCGAGTAGGTTGAGCACCTGGGCCTGGATCGAGACGTCGAGCGCCGAGACCGGCTCGTCGCAGACGATCAGCTTGGGCCGAAGGGCGAGCGAGCGCGCGACGCCGATCCGCTGACGCTGGCCGCCCGAGAACTCGTGCGGGTACCGGTTGTAGTGCTCGGGGTTCAGGCCCACCAGCTCCATCAGCTGCTGCACCTCGGACTTGATCTTGTTGCGCGGCACGACCCTGTGGAGCCGGTAGGGGGCCCCGATGATCGACCCGACGGTCTTGCGCGGGTTCAGCGAGGCGAACGGGTCCTGGAAGATCATCTGCATCTCACGACGTAGCCCGCGGAGGTCGCTCCCCTTCGCGTGGGTGATGTCTTGGCCCTCGAACTCGATCGAGCCCTCGGTCGCGTCGTAGAGCCGCATCAGGACGCGGGCGAGCGTGGACTTGCCACACCCAGTTTCCCCCACCAGGCCGAGCGTCTCGCCCCGGTGGATGTCGAGATCGACGCCGTCGACGGCATGGACGTCGCCGATCCGCTTCTGGAACAGGATCCCCCGGGTGATCGGAAACAGCTTGCGCAGGCCGCGGATCCTGACGAGCGGCGTCTCGGGTGTCGCCGGTTGGGGCTGGGGCCGTTCGGTGACCTCGACGCTCACGAGCGTGCCATCACCTCTTCCTGGAACAGGCGCTCCTTGTCCGCCAGCGAGAGGTGACACCGCGATGCGTGGTGACCGTCAGCCGGCAACAGCTCGGGAACCTCCGTCCGGCATCTGTCGAACACGTAGGGACACCGCGGGTGGAACGCGCAGCCCGGGGGCACGAAGATCAGCGACGGGGGAAGGCCTCGGATCGGTTGCAGGCGCTCCTTGGTGTCGCTCTCGTCGAGCCGCGGGATCGACGCCAGCAATCCCCAGGTGTACGGATGGTGGGCTCCGTAATAGATATCGCGGCGGTCGCCCGCCTCGACGATCTTGCCGGCGTACATGACCTGGATGTGGTCGCAGTGCTCGGCCACGACCCCCAGGTCGTGCGTAACGATTACGATAGCGGCGTTGAACTCCTGCTTCAAACGGTCCAGCAGGTCGAGGATCTGGGCCTGGACGGTCACGTCGAGCGCCGTAGTGGGCTCGTCGGCGATCAGCAGGTCCGGGTTGAGCGACAACGCCATCGCGATCATCGCCCGCTGCCGCATGCCGCCGGAGAACTCGTGGGGATACTGGTCCGCTCGCTCGTCGGGGCGAGGGATGCCGACGCGTCGGAGCATCTCGACCGCCTGCTCGTGAGCCTCCTGCTTGGAGACGCGCTGATGGACGCGGATGGCCTCGGCGATCTGATCGCCGGTCTTGTAGTACGGGTGGAGCGAGGTCATCGGGTCCTGGAAGATCATCGAGATCTTCGCGCCGCGCACGTTGCGCATCTCGTCGACCGGCAGCGTCAGCAGGTCCTGGCCCTGGAAGATGATCTCGCCTTCGATCACGGCCTGATTGGCGTTGATGAGACCCATCACCGTGAGGAACGAGACGCTCTTGCCGGATCCTGACTCACCCACCACGCCCAGGGTCTCGCCCGGCAGCAAGGAGAACGAGACCCCGTCGACGGCTTTCACCAATCCGTCATCGGTCGGGAAGTGGACGGTGAGGTTCTTGACCTCGAGGAGCGGTTCCGCCACTACGTGTACCTGACCCGCGGGTCGAGGAACGCGTAGGCGACGTCGACGCACAGATTCGCGACCGCGATGAAGAACGCCGCGAACAGGGTCACACCCATCACGGCGGGGAAGTCGTTCAGGAAGATGCTCCGCACCGCGTACTGCCCGACGCCCGGCAGACCGAAGACGGTCTCCGTGATGAAGGCACCGCCGAGCAGGACGGCCAGATCGAGCCCGAACATCGTGACGACCGGCGTGAGCGCGGCCCGTAGCCCGTGCTTATAGATGACCCGCTTCTCCGAGAGGCCCTTCGCGCGGGCGGTCCGGATGTAATCCTCGCTCATCGTCTCGATCAGATTCCCGCGGACCATCCGCGCGTAGAAGGCGGCGAACGTCATCGACAGCACGATCCAAGGCAGGATGAAACGACCCGAAAGCACGGCCTCGGTGACTGATTCCCCGATCGGGATCCCCGATGGCGGGGCCCAGCCTAACTTGAACCAGAAGATGTACAGGAACAGATACGCGAGCCAGAACACGGGCGCCGACACGCCGATGAGGGCGAAGACCATCGCACTGCGGTCCCAGACGCTCCCCTTCCTGACCGCGGAGATGATGCCGATCGGGATCCCGACCAGGGTCCAGAGCACCGCCGCCCCGAGCGCGAGGGCGATCGTTACCGGCAGGCGGCTGAAGATCTCCTCCTTCACCGGGACGAAGTTGGCGTACGAGTAGTAGACGTCCTCGTTCAGGAACAGCCCGGGCCAGGGGATCAGGCCTTTCGCGAACCGGCTGTACTGGACGTACAGCGGCTTGTCGAGCCCGAACGCGTGGCGAGCGGCCTCGACGTTCTCGGGGCTTGTCGACTTGCCGACCGCACGCCTGGCCGGATCGGAAGCGGGCAGCTTCACGAAGATGATGAACGTGATCAGGGAGACGACGAACAGCACCAGGATCATGAACAGCGTCCGCCGGATCAGATACCTGCCCATCGCGCCTTCCGAAGTCTACTCCAACCGGGGAGGGAGGCCGCCCCCTCGGGGCGGCCCCCCTCCTTCGCGGTTCTGCCTCGTCCTTGCGGTTTCCTGCTCTTTCCCTTCCCTACTGAGCCTCGGGAGCGATCGCCAGCTGGTCCCAGGCCGCGAGCCCCGAGAACTGGTCGAACGAGTAGTTCACGATGCGCTCCGAGTAGACGTCGACGTTGTTGTCGAACAGGTACGGCACCCAGGGCACGACCTGTTCCATCAACGTGGTGTCCAGGTCTGCCCAACCCTGGTACCGGGCGTCGCCCGTCTGCTGGTTGGCGGCCTTGATCTGGTCGTCGACCGACGGGACATCGGTGATGTCATAGCCGGCCTTCGACAGCAGCTCGGGGCTCGCCCCAACCAGTCCGTAGTTGCAGCAGCTCGGGAAGATGGCCGCAGATCCGAACAGGGGATCGGCGAACGTGTAGCCATCCGGGAAGTCCTTCCCCCACGCGGGGCCGAGACAGATGGCGACGTGTGCCTCCGGCTCGTTGCACTTCGAGTACATCGTCGTGCGCTCGAAGGACTTCACGTCGAACGTCAGCCCGAGCGGCTCCATGTTCTGCTGGATCAACGCGGCCTGGTCCGGATAGGGATCGGCCTCGTCGGTCACCGCGAGGATGTTCGAACACTCCGGCGCGTCGCACACGCCGTCGCCGTCGGAGTCGTACTTCGACTGAGCCATCTCCGCCTGCGCCGCCGTGAGGTCGCCCGCCGAGTTCGGCGTGGCGTAGGGGTCGTAGTCGGCGAGAAGGTTGTTCTCGAGCGCGTTCACCATGATGTGACCCGCGATCTCGCCGACCGACTCACCGCCACGGAACGTGCGCATGCCCGCCTTGTCGAGGGCGAGGTTGAGAGCCTTGCGGACGTGCACGTCGTCGAACGGCGCCATCGCCATGTTGAAGGAGATGTACCGGACGGCGTCCGACGGGTTGATGTGCAGCCGTGACTGCAGGGTCGGGTCCGTCGAGTACGTGCGCAGGACCGGTGGTGGCACGATGCCGTCCACGACACCATCGACCTCGCCGGCCTGGACCTTGTTGTACAGGTCGTTGTTGTCCCCACCGATCGTGATGTTGAACCCGTCCGGATAGGCGGGACGCAGGCCGTCCGTCGCCGGGTCATAGTTCGGGTTGCGCACCAACTGGATCGACTTGCCGGGCTCATAGCCGGCGACGGGCTTCTGCTCGTCTGGCGGGAGCGAGAAGTCGAGGTTCTCGGCACCCACGAACTGGTACGGCCCACTCGCCACCAGGAACCGGCCATAGTCCCTCGTGTGGCCCGCCGCCACACCGAGTGGCTCGTCGTTGAGCGGCGGGATCGGAGCCGTTGCCGCCATCGCGAACAGGTACGGCAGGTAGCCCGCGGGCTCCGTGAGCGTCACCACGAGGGTGCTGTCGTCGGGCGCCTTCAGGCCGGCGATGCTGTCGGCCTTGCCAGCGCCGAAGTCGGCGAACCCGTCGATGATGTTGTAGTAGAAGTTGTAGCCACCGACCGATGCGTCGGGGTCAGCCTCGCGCTCGAGCGCCCGAACGATGTCGCCCGACGTCACCTCGACGTCCCCGAACGGGTCTCCGTAGTTGATCCCGCTCTTGAGCGTGAACGTGTACGTCAGGCCGTCCGACGAGATCTCCGGCAATGCACTCGCGATGTCGGGCTGCAGGTCCGTGCCGCCCTCGGCGGTCGTCCTGCCCGTGTACGACAGGAGCGTCCGAAGCAAGCAGCACCGGTACCACGACCAGGTGACGCTGTAGTACTCCTTCTGCGGGTCGAACGATGCGCTCACGTCGCCGAGCATCCCGAGCTCGACGGTACCGCCGGGCTGGAGCGCGCCGGTCGCGCCGGTCGCCGACGTCGCGCCGGTCGCGCCGGTGCCGCCCTCATCATTGCCACCGCATGCCGCGGCGACGAGCCCGAGCGCGGCGACGAGCGCCAAAACGCTGAAATATCGCCTCACGTAACCCCCCTCTCCTTGTTCGATCAGTTCCCGTGGATCACCCGGGCCACGCCCGGGAACCGCTACCGCTCTTCAGGCACGCCCTTCCCTCCACCTCCCCTCAGGAAAGCTGCCTCCCGTCTAGATACGGTCAGCCGCCCGTCCTGGGATCGAGGGCATCGCGCAGGCCGTCCCCGACCAGATTGAAGGCGAGCGTCGTGAAGAAGAGGAAGAGCCCGGGGAACAGCATCATCCACCAGGCGTAGGTAAAGACCGGACCTGCGTCTGAGAGCTGGCGGCCCCACGAGGGCGTTTCCTGCGGGACCCCGATGCCGAGGAACGACAGGGCCGCCTCGAACAGGATGTTGTTCGGGATGATCAGCGTCGTGTAGACGATGATCGGAGCCGCCACGTTCGGCAGAACCTCGCGGAACATGATCCGGCGGTTGGTCGAGCCAAGGGAGCGCGCGGACTCGATGAACTCCTTCTCGCGCAGGGACAGCACCTGCCCGCGCACGATGCGGGCGAGATAGGGCCAGGTGAACAGCGCGATCACGTAGCTGACGAGGAGCAGGCCCGGCTTGATGAGGCCGCCGAGGCACCCGTTCGGCGACAGTCCACACGCCGACACGAGCCCGAGCGACAGCAACAGCACCGGCAGTGACAGGACGACGTCGATGGTTCGTGAGATCAGCGTGTCGATCTTGCCACGGTAGAAGCCCGCCAGCATCCCGAGGGTCACGCCGATCAGCGATGCGATCCCGGTCGCGAAGAACGCG
>JBKPRY010000126.1:0-4704 GCA_046734755.1 Actinomycetota bacterium
TCCAGCTCGAGGGGTACCGCCGGTTCCACGTGCGGGATCCCTTCGGCAACCGCCTCGAGCTCGTCGAACCCGCGTGACCGAGCTCGCCTTCCGGCGCCTCGACCCGGACGCGATGCTGCCCGAACGGGCGCATCCCGGGGATGCCGGATTCGATCTCCGCGCGATCGAGGATGTCGAGGTTGGGCCGGGGGAGAGGGCGATGGTTCGGACCGGCCTCGCCGTCGCGATCCCGGACGAGCACGCCGGCCTGGTGCTCCCGAGGAGTGGGCTCGCGTCCAGGCACGGGCTCACGCTGGCGAACGCTCCCGGCCTGATCGATGCGGGGTACCGCGGGGAGCTGATCTGCTCGGTCGTGAACCTTGACCGGCACGAGCGCGTCAAGATCGCTCGGGGGGACCGGATCGCCCAGATAGTGGTCGTGGCCGTACCCGAGTTCCGGCCGGCCTGGGTCGAGGAGCTGCCGCCGTCCGGTCGCGGAGAGGGTGGTTTCGGATCAACCGGGACGCAGTAAGGAACGGTTGAAGCTCGTCGCCCGAGGCGCCTAGACTCGGTGCTCAACGCGGACGTGGCTCAGCGGTAGAGCACCACCTTGCCAAGGTGGGGGTCGCGGGTTCGAATCCCGTCGTCCGCTCGCAGGAGGGCCCGTTCGGGCCCTCGTTTCATGCCCGGGTAGACTGCATTTTCGCACCTGCAACTCGAGTGATCCGGCGGGGTGGCCGAGTGGTTAGGCAAGGGTCTGCAAAACCCTGTACACCGGTTCAATTCCGGTCCCCGCCTCGGCTCGGCGGTACCATGCCGAACTTCGGGCGCTTAGCTCAGGGGTAGAGCGCTTCCTTGACGCGGAAGAGGCCAGAGGTTCAAATCCTCTAGCGCCCACCCCAGAAGACGCTGCTCACAGGGCCTTTCTCATCCGGAGTCAGAGTTCATCGGGCGGCTCCGGGATCGAAGTCGACGAGGTTGCCGCGAAGGCCCGCCGATGTTCTGCGGTGCCAGCCGGGCGTCCGACACAGCTTGTCGCGCGAGTTGGCCGCGGCAAGGATGCGCATATGGATCGGCCCCCGACGAGGTACGCGACTACTGAGGACGGCGTCTCGATCGCCTACCAGGTCGTCGGCGACGGCCCGATCGACCTCGTGTTCGTGCACTCGTTCGTCTCACATGTCGAGGTGTTCTGGGAGTTGCCGGCGTTCGAGCGCTTCGTCGAAGGGCTGAGCTCCTGGGCGCGGGTGATGCTGTTCGACAAACGCGGCGTCGGCCTGTCGGACCGCCTGTCGGTGATCCCGACGATCGAGGCCCGGCTCGACGACCTCCGGGCCGTGCTCGACGCGGTCGGATCCGAGCGGACCCTCGTGGTTGGAAACAACGACGGGGGAGCGCTGGCGGCGCTGTTCTCCGCCACGTACCCGGAGCGGACCCTCGGCCTCGTGCTCTGGCGCGGCGGTGTCCGAACGGCCCGCGCTCCGGACTACCCGTGGGGTCTGTCTGAGGACGGATTCGAGGAGCGGCTCCGTCGGCGGATGCTGATCTGGGGTGACGAGTCGGTGGGCGAGGAGGCTGCCCGGATGACGTTCCTCGGCATCGGCGACCGCCTGGCCGGGGATCCGGCCTTCGTGCGATGGCTGACCAGGCTCCAACGCTACGCGGCCTCACCCGGCGACCTTGCGCGGTTCAGCCGTGTGTGGTTCTCGACCGATGCGCGCAGCGTGCTTCCGCTGATCCAGGTGCCGGCCGCCGTGGTGATGCGAGACGGATGGATCGCCGCCTACGTAGAGGAGGCGAGGTGGACCGCGGACCAGATCCCCGGCGCGCAGCTCGTCGCCGTGTCGGGGGACGGGGACGATGTGTACTTCGGCGACGTCGGGGAAGTCGCGGAGGCGATCCGGGGATTCGCTCAGTCGATCGAGGAAGAGCACGCGGCGTTCGATCGCGTGCTCGCCACCGTGCTGTTCACCGACATCGTCGGCTCGTCGGAGCGCGCGGCGGAGCTCGGCGACCGGGCGTGGAAGCAGGTCGTCGAGCAGCACCATGCGAGGGTCCGGGCGCTGCTCGGACGCTACCGCGGCCACGAGGTCGACACCGCTGGCGATGGCTTCTTCGCGACGTTCGACGGGCCCGGCCGAGCGGTCCGCTGCGCCCAGGCGATCGTCCGTTCGGTGGGCGCGCTCGGGATCGAGGTCCGCGCCGGTGTACATACCGGCGAGGTCGAGACGATCAACGGCAAGGCCGGCGGGCTGGCGGTCATGATTGGGGCGAGGATCGGCGCGCTCGCGGGCCCGTCGGAGGTGCTCGGTTCGCAGACGGTGCGAGACCTCACCGCCGGCTCGGGGATCGCCTTCGAGGACGCCGGCGAGCATGAACTGAAGGGCGTCCCGGACCGATGGCGCGTGTACCGGGCCACTGACTGATACGCGTGCGGTGGACGTCACCGAATGGGACACCTACCGAGGACTCCATCCCGATCTCCATCACGGCCCGGAACGCCCACCAAAGACACGAGGAGATTCGGTCCGCTATGGCAGGCGGAGACGTTGACGGAAAGTTGACGGAACCGCGGGACGAGGCGTCGTCAATGGAATCGAGGAGCTCAAGAGAGGCGGGGCTGACGTGCGGTTCTTGGGATTCGAGCTCGTGACCAGTGGCGTTGTGCAATGGCGGCGGCCGACGCACGCCAAGTGACGGCCGACCCCCGAGCACGCTACTTCGGCGCCGAACTCGATGACCGCTCGCTGGCCCCGGCGACGACGCACGGATCGCTCCGACCCGTTTCGAGGACTGGCTCAACCAAACCATGGTCAGGAAGACGGCTATCAACAGCGGACCGGAAGGGGGTTCTGCGTGAAGCCGACGATCGTCGAGCCCGCCCCGAACCGGGGTCACTCCCTCACGATCGACCACGGCTGGCGCGAGGCAGCCGAGAGCGCGCCCGACTTCGTCTAGCGGTTCACCTAGCCGTGCGCGCTCATCCCGGCGTAACGTGAGCCTGTGGCCGGCCGTCGCCGCTGGAGCGCAGCCGGCAGGGGCTTACGTCGACTCAGCTGCGACGAGGGAAGGAGGAAGCGTGGCCGAGATCGGAGGAACGACTCCATCGAGCACGACGCCATCTGCTGGTTTCGACAGCGGCGACCTCGACGAGCTTCGAGGGATCGGCCACGAGGTCTCCTTCGGACCCGGCGAGGTGATCTTCGAAGCGGGCGATCGGGCCGACGCGTTGTTCGTGGTCCTCGAGGGCGAGGCACAGGTCGATGTCGGAGGCCGGTTCCACCGGCTCCGGCACGGGGACGTTTTTGGCGAGATGGCCTTGCTCAGCCCCGACAGGCGCATGGCGACCGTCCGGGCCGCCGATCACGTCCGGGCGCAGAGGATCGAGGCCGACGGGCTCGACTCGCTTCTCCGTGAGCATCCAGAGGTCGGTATGTTCCTGCTCAGGACGCTCGTCCTGCGTCTGCGCGAGGTCGAACAGCGGATCGATGCCTGGATGGCGTCGTAGCCCGGTCGGCTCGGTACGACGATGAGGCTGGATGGATTTGCACGAGAGGCCGCGAGGGGAGGGGACGCAATGAACGATCCGGATCCCGATCAGGCACCGGGGAGCGGCGCCGGGGGTCGTGGCGAAAGCGAGCGGGCCCGTGGCGTCGGCCAGGAGGAGGGACCCGTGACGGAATTGCCCTCGGAGGTCGCCGCACTCCGGCGGATCAGGTTCTTCGAAGAGCTCACCGACGCCGATCTGTCGAGACTCGTTCGCATCGGCCAGCGACGTTCGTACGCGGCAGGCGACGCGATCGTCGAGAAAGACTCGGACCGAGGCGGGTTGTTCGTGTTGCTCTCGGGCGAGGCGGAGGTCGAGGCGGGAGGCACCATCCACGTGCTCTCATCGGGCGACTTCTTCGGCGAACTGGCGTTGCTCGCGGGGTCGCGCCGAACGGCGACGGTCCGTGCGAGGGGGCCGGTCCAGGCGATGGTCTTCGAGCCGATCTACTTCCGCCCGTTCCTGATCGAGAACCCGAGTGTGGCCGTCACCCTCCTCGAGGTGCTCGCCGACAGGCTGAACGCCGTCCAGGCTCGACTCGAGGGCGATCGAGCCTGGATATGATCCTCCTCGAGTGGTGGGACGCGGCTGAGTCGGCCGAGGGGCGGCCCGGTTACAAGGGGCGAGGAGGCAGCCATGATGAACGAGAGGGACCCTCTCCGAACGATCCCCGAGCAGGTTCGGCCCGGACGTGTGGAGCGCCTCCTGATCGTTCGGCCGGACGACGGCGCGGATGAAGAAGAGGCTCGCTTGGAGCTCGAGGACCTCCCCGGCGTTGTCGGAGTGACGATCAACACGCTCACGCGCTCGTTCGACATCGCCTTCGATTCGACGATCGTCTCGGACGATGAGCTCGCCGCAGCCCTGCAACTGCACGGGTACGACCTCGTCAGCTGGCAGGAAGTGATTCACGCTGCCCAGCAACGGATCTGGCTGCTCGAACAGATCCAGGCCCTCGCTCCTCGCGCCGAGCTCGAACTCGCGGAGCGCGGGACCTACGCGGATGGTGTCGCGAAGGGCTCGGTCGACGCCTACGTCCGAGCGGCGAGGGCGTTCGGCCTCGTGACGGACGCCGAGATCCTCCAGCTGATCCCGGCTCACTTCCTGATGGGGCCCGACTGACGAACGACGAGCCTAGGCGCAGCCCTCGATGTACCGAACCTGCTCATCGAACCCCG
>JBKPRY010000127.1:0-1233 GCA_046734755.1 Actinomycetota bacterium
AGAGCCACTCGCCCAGCACGTCGGCGTCTGACGGCAGCTCGGGGACCAGGATCCGTGGGGGCACATCCTGCCGCTGCATGTAGAGCTCGCGAAGGAACGAAGCCACGAGTCCGGGCCGGTCGAGATCCTCGACCCGGTCGACGACCCACCCCTTGCGGCCCATCACGCGACCACGACGGACGAAGAACACCTGGAACCCCGCCTCCAGGTCGTCCTCGGCGAGCCCGACGACATCGAGGTCCTCGGGGTGCGACAGCACCATCTCCTGACTCTCGAGCGCGCGGCGCGCCGCCGTCAGCTGATCGCGGTGCTTCGCTGCGAGCTCGTACTCCTGACGTCGGGCTGCCTCCTCCATCTCGCGTTCGAGCCGCTCCATGATCGGGCGCTCGTGACCCGACAGGAACTCGCCGAGCGCCTCGACGTCGGCCCGATACGACACCTCGGTGACCCCCGTCTGCTCCGGGACGCACGGGCCGGAGCAGCGGCCGATGTCGTAGTACAGGCACGGCCGGCGGGCCCGGGCGCGCTGGTCGAAGAATGAGTTCGAGCACGTCCGGACGGGGAAGACGCGCGTGAGGGCATCGAGGGTCTCGCGGATCGCATAGGCGTGCCCGAACGGCCCGAAGTACCGGACGTTCTTGCGCTTGGCGCCCCGTAGGACCTGGGCACGGGGCCAGCGCTCCCCCACCGTCAGCGCGAGGTAGGGATAGGACTTGTCGTCTCGGTAGCGGACGTTGAAACGAGGCCGGTGCTCCTGGATCAGGTTGTACTCGAGCAGCAATGCGTCGACCTCGGTGGAAGCCATGATCCATTCCACCGAGGCGGCGGCGGCCACCATCGCCTCGGTCCGGGGATGGAGGTCCCGTCCCCAGTAGTTGGCCAGCCGCTTGCGCAGGGACCTGGCCTTGCCGACGTAGACGACCCGCCCATCCTCGTCTCGGAACAGGTACGCGCCCGGGCTGTCGGGGATCGACGAGGCATCAGGTCGCGGGACGCTCACACGACCCATCGTAGCGCGGCAACCTGCGAGAACCCGGTTGCACGCCTCTCCGTTGCTTAGGAGACGCTCACCGTTCCGCTCATCGTCGGATGGACGTCACAGTGGAAGTAGTACTCCCCGGCCTCCAGCGGGTCCACCGCGTAGTCGATCTCGTCCGGGCCGGTCACCAGCTCGCCGCGGAACAGGGGGTTCGCGAGGTCGTCGGCGCTCGGGTAGATCGCGATGTTGTGCTG
>JBKPRY010000128.1:0-2731 GCA_046734755.1 Actinomycetota bacterium
ACCGGGCAAGTGACGTGGTCATTCAGTCGGTTCGACGAAGGCGAGTGGCAGGAGAACATCGCCGAGCCTCGCACCGAGCGGTGGCTCTGGTTCGTGGTGGCGAACATCCTGTACCCGATGGGGTACCAGGCCGACTTGGGCGTGGGCGAGGACGGCTAGCTGACGACAGGCTCGACAAGGAACTACGACGCAGAGCGGTCGGTCCACCACTCGGATTGTATCCCGGATATGCGCAGGAAGGAAACGATTAGGCGCACCGGAACCGCGCCGCACGGCGAGCCGGCGGTCCTAATCGGAAGGCTCATCGCTCAGACTGCCGCTCTGAGCCTCCTCGGCTGCTCGGCCCGGATGCTTCTCCTCAGGCGACAGGTGCATACCTTCGGTCGAGGACCGCTCTTGGCTCGGACAGGCGCAGGTGTGCGGCGCCGTTGGACGACACGACGCGAACGGAGAAAGCTTCCGAGGGATCCAGCACCGCGGCTCCCTTCCTGGAGGAACGAGTACCTCCCGACTGGGAGCGAGTCTCTGGGCTCCGATGCGCCCGGTCGGCAGGCGCCTGCGGGCCGGGGATCTGAGGTCCGCGCAACGTCGCCTACGCCTCGTTGTTCGAACACGCAATGGGACGACCGCCCGATACGGCGCACCCGACGCCTCAAGTGCTACGCTTATGGTTCCACCACTGGTGGAACCGCCCAAGACGGGGCGCACGCGCGAGGATGCTCGCGACCTTGCCTTTCCCGGTTCCCTGAGACCGAGGAGGCAGCCATGGTCCACTGGCCGAAGACCATCGTGGCCAACGTCGTGACGATCGCGATCGCCCTCATCGCCGGACTAGCACTCATCCAATCGGCGATCGCGCTGTCCGGCTCGTTCGTCTGGATCTCCCTCGCCGTCGCGGGGCTGGTCGTCTTCGTCGCCGTCGTGGCGCATCGCCGAGCCCAGGCCGCGAGCGACCTGGCCCTGGCCGACGCCCCGTCGTTTGCGGACGTGCTCCCTCAGTGGAACAGCCGAAGGGATCTCGAGGCCGCGAGGCTGGGGCGGCCCGTCGAGCGCTCGGGTTCGACCCCGCCCTCGTCCGCCGAAAAGGCCGGCGACACGGGAGTGGAAGCAGTCGCATCGGTGTAGCCCGCGTTCGTCGGAGGACGAGGCTCAGAACAGCGGGCGGTGAGCGTGAACCGAACGGCCTCACCCGTCGCGACGACGAACCCACACAGCCCGAGCGAAGCGCCGAGCAGCGCGACGCTCCGCTAGAAGTTGCTCGCCTGCGTCTGGCGTTGCTCGCCTGCGTCTGGCGTTGACCTTCGTCCTGGATCGTCCAGAACCGATGGAACTACAAGGGCGCCAGCACGAGGAACAGGGCGATCATGAGCGACCCGACGTCGGCCCAGATGCCGAGCGAGATCGACGGCGGCGCCCGCCATGAGTCAGACACCGGCCGGCCAGCCGCCGATCCCAGGAAACGGGAATCCGGCGGAACGAGCGTAGCCTGTCATCCCTTCGTGCTTCCGGACGTGCGCGATCCCGGATCGGATGAAGAACACCGCGAAGAGCACGCGCCCGTGCAGGACGATGATCCCTTCGGTCGCGGTCAAAACCCCTCCCTCGCGAACGCCCGACCGTGGCACTGGTCGAAACTCAAGCCTTCACGGAAGAAGACACAAGCCATTCACGAAGAAGGGACCCACCGAGGCGGGTCCCCTTCTTCGTGCCAGCCACGCTCGTGGATCGCACGAGCTAGCCGGTCCCACGACCGGCCGGTCGATCAGACCTTGGCGGGAACGCCTTCGTAGAAGGCGAGGTCGCCGACCTGATTCGTCCGTAGCTCGGCCCGGTCCGCGATGTGCTCACGGTCCCAGGTCTCGGAGATGCGGGTCGCGGCGTCGGCGTCCTTGCGTGTCTCCCACAGGCTGAGCGAGACGCAGGTCTTGTCGCCGGCATCGGCCAAACCGTACCGGATGAACCCAGGCTGGTTCCGGAACTCGCGCAGCATCCCGTCCTGTGCGACGTCGGCGAGCTCCTGGAATGAGCCCTTCTTGATCTCGTACGTAGCGATGCGAACGTGCTTCATGCGTGTTCTCCTTTGCTCGTGTGCCCCTGACCAACCAGGGCCAACGTGAACGAGATCCGAGCGGATACGCTCGGGCATCAGGCCTTCGCTGGAGCCAGTGAGATGGGACCGGATCGGTGGAGGCGATCCCCGTGCGTCCTCTTCTCCCGACAGGTACGGGGGTCGCGTCTTCATGGAGTGTACGTCTTTGCCACGTACCCACGACCGGTCTCATGACGGGACACCGTCGTACGAGCGCGACTCCTCCGACGAAGGATGATGGAGAGTGACGCGTCACCCAAGGAACCGTTGCCACCTGGAACACCTTGGACTTCCAAGGGTGTGACGTCCCGAACCGCCAGGATCCAACAAAGAAAGGGTTCCCGGAGGAATGGCAGGTCTTCGCCATCGCCGCGGCCGACGGTGCAACTCGTCAACCGCTACCGGAGAGTTCAGTCGCGGCCTATCCTCGCGCGAGGGATTAGGCCTGCGGAACGTCGTGCGAGCTCCTGATATCTCGCAGCGGAACCCTGACGAGCGTCCCGGCGCGCGAGAGCACCATGTACGTCTGCGCCTCGTCGTCGAGGTAGGCGACCCGGCCAACAACAGTGCGAGCGTACCCGCCGCGGGACTCGACCTCGAAAGACCGCTCAGGGGATCGTGACTCGGTTGCGGCGTCCCTCG
>JBKPRY010000129.1:0-14822 GCA_046734755.1 Actinomycetota bacterium
GCCATGCCGACCGCGATCCCGATGATGCCGGCCTCGGCCAGCGGCGTATCGATCACGCGCTGCTCGCCGAACTCGTCGAGGAAGCCCTGCGTCACGCGGAAGACCCCGCCGCGCGTCGCGATGTCCTCGCCGAGCACCACGACGCGCTCGTCCGCGGCCATCTCGTCGTGCAGGGTGTCGTGGATCGCCGTGACGACGTTCTTCTGGGTCACTCGCCGTCCCGTTCGAAGAACACGTGCCGACCGAGGGTGGACGGGTCGGGATCGGCCGCGTTCCAGGCCTGATCGATCTGGGTGTCGACGTCTGCCTTGGTCTCGGCCCACAGGGCGTCGAGCTGTTCGGCATCCATGATCCCGAGGTCGGTGAGCGTCTCGGCGAAGCGGGTGATCGGGTCGCCCTCCTTGGCGTGTTGGACCTCCTCGCGCGACCGGTACGACCGGTCGTCGTCGTCCGAGGTGTGCGGGAAGAACCGATAGGTCTTGGCCTCGATCAGGGTCGGACCTTCGCCCGCCCGGGCGCGTTCGACCGCGGTCTTCATCGCCGCGAACGAGGCGAGGACGTCGTTCCCGTCCACGACCACGCCCGGGAATCCGTAGCCGGCCGCACGATCGGCGACGTTCTCGATCGCCATCTGCAGCGGTTGTCCGACGCTGATCGCGTAGTAGTTGTTCTCGCACACGAAGACCACGGGCAACTTGTGGATCCCCGCGAAGTTCAGGCCCTCGTGCCAGGCGCCCGCGCTGGTCGCCCCCTCGCCGAACCAGCAGCCGACCACGGCGTCCTCGCCACGATACTTCGCCGCGTAGGCGATCCCCGCGGCGTGCGGGACCTGCGTCGCGATGGGGGAGGAATGGCTGATGATCCCCAGCCGGCGCGAACCCCAGTGGCTCGGCATCTGGCGGCCGCCCGAGGAGGGGTCCTCGGCCTTCGCGAACAGGCCGAGGAAGATCTCGTATGGCGTCATCCCGGCGATCAGGACGATCGCGATGTCACGGTAGTACGGGACCCAGATGTCCTGCCCCGGGCGCAGCGGCCACCCCGTGCCGACCTGGCATCCCTCGTGGCCGGAGACCGGAACGACGAACGGCGCCTTGCCCTGACGGTTGAGGCGGAACGCGGCCTCGTCGACGAGTCGCGCCGTCACCATCGTGCGATACATGGAGCGGAGGTCCTCGGACGTGAGGCCGAGGGCCTCGTGCGACGGTTCCGTCGTGACTCGGGTCGCCACACGGCGAGTCTAGCATCGGGCCCTGCGTGGTCTCGGTGCCGCGGGGCCACGTCTCGCGCCTCGATACCTCGGATCGATCGCGATCGTCTGGGGACGAATACGGGCCGCACACAGATCGGCTCGTGCCGGCATCCGTCCTCCACCCGTATACCCCCCTAGGGTATAATGGCGGCGATCTGCCATCGCCGGGAGGGATGCCATGTATGGGTACACGATGAACAAGAAGGCGGTCTCGGACCGTCTCCGGCGGATCGAGGGCCAGGTGCGCGGGATCCAGCGGATGGTCGAGGAGGATCAGTACTGCATCGACATCCTCACGCAGGTGAACTCGGCCGCCTCGGCGCTCAAGTCGGTCGGCATGGGCGTGCTCGACGATCACGTGCGTCACTGCGTCAAGGAGAGCATCGAGACCGGCGAGAGCAACGAGAAGCTCGAGGAGCTCCTGACGGCGGTCGCGCGCTTCGCGGGGAAGTAGCCGGTGCTCGCGTCGCTTCTCTCGCCGATCGCGGAGGCGCTCGACTTCGCGTTCGCGATGACGTGGGAGATCCTGTGGGCGCTGGTCCTGGGGTTCGCGTTGTCCGCGGTGGTGCAGGCCGTGATCTCCAAGGGCGAGATGATCCGTCTGCTGCCCGACGACTCGCCGAGGTCGCTGGCGATCGCCTGCGGTCTGGGTGCGGCCTCGTCCTCGTGCTCGTACGCGGCGGTCGCGATCGCGCGTTCGATCTTCCGCAAGGGCGCCGATTTTTCCGCGGCGATGGCGTTCGAGTTCGCCTCGACCAACCTCGTGATCGAGCTCGGGATCCTGCTCGCTGTACTCCTTGGTTGGCAGTTCACGCTGGCCGAGTTCGTGGGCGGCCCGATCATGATCGTGATCCTGGCGCTCCTGTTCCGAGCGTTCCTGCGGCCGGAGCTCGTCGAGCTCGCGCGGCGGCAGGCCGACAAGGGCGTGCCAGGCGTGATGGAGGGCCACGCCGAGATGGACATGTCCGTCGGCGGGGGATCGATCCTGTCGAGGGTGCGCTCGCGGCAGGGGTTCACGGCGATCAGCCACTACTACGTGATGGATTGGGCGTCGATCTGGAAGGACATCGCGCTGGGTCTCGTGATCGCCGGCGCGCTCGCGGCCTGGGTGCCCGAGTCGTTCTGGCAGAGTTTCTTCCTGGTGGATCACCCCCTGCTCTCGAAGATCTGGGGACCGATGATCGGCCCCGTTGTGGCGATGCTCTCGTTCGTCTGCTCGATCGGGAACGTCCCACTCGCGGCGGTGCTGTGGAACGGCGGGATCAGCTTCGGCGGCGTCGCGGCGTTCATCTTCGCCGATCTGATCATCCTGCCGATCCTCAACATCTACCGGAAGTACTACGGACGGCGGATGTCCCTGTTCCTGCTCGCGACGTTCTACGCGTCGATGGTCGGCGCCGGGCTGGTCGTTGAGGTGTTCTTCCAGGCGCTCGGGCTCGTGCCGGACGAGCGGAACGCGAAGGTGATCGAGGCGAGCGTGACCTGGAACTACACGACGTTCCTCAACATTGCCTTCCTGGCGCTGTCCGCGGTGCTCGTCGTGCGGTTCCTGCGCACGGGCGGCCCGCAGATGCTGCGGATGATGAACGCGCCGGCCACCGGGCATCCGGCCACGCACGCCGAACACGTCGGACACGCAGACCACGCCGAACATGCGTCGGGGACGGCCGTGGACGAGGGGTACGCCTGCCCGATGCACCCGGAGGTTCGGGGCGGGCCCGGGGATCGCTGCCCCCGATGCGGGATGCGGCTCGAGCGACGAGACGATTCGACGCGAAGCTGACTACTCTTGGGGTGAACATGCAGGAACAGGTGACCGAATCCGGGCCCGTCGTCGTAGAGGCGACCGACCAGAACTTCCTCGAAACCGTGATCGAGGAGTCGAAGAGGCGCCCCGTGGTCGTCGACCTCTGGGCGTCGTGGTGCGGCCCCTGCCGGACGCTCGGCCCGATCCTGGAGAGGGTCGCCGGCGAACGAGCGGGCGCGTTCCTGCTGGCCAAGCTGGACGTGGACGCCAACCCGTACACGGCGGGCCAGTTCGGCGTCCAGAGCATCCCGACCGTGGTGGCGTTCCGCGACGGGCAGCCGATCGACGGGTTCGTCGGCGCGATCCCCGAGCCGATGGTGAACGAGTTCGTCGACAGGCTCATGCCGACGGAGGCGGAGCTGGAGGCGGAGGAGGCGCTCGAGGAGGAGCTCGAGGGGCACCTGGACGACGCCGAGGAGAAATACCGCGAGGCGCTCGAGGTCGACCCCGCGAATCGGGACGCGCGGGTGGGGCTCGCCCGGATCTACGCCGAAACCGGACGGGAGGACCAGGCACGCGAGACACTCGCTCCCGCCCTTCCCGACCCCGAGGCCGAGCGCATCCTTTCGATGCTCGAGGTTCGCGACTGGGCCAAGCTGACTGAACCCGGGACGCTCGCGTCCGCGAAGCGGCTGGCCGCACGTGGGAGCTGGCGGGAAGCGCTCGACGCGATGCTCGGTGCCCTGCCCGATGACCCGGACGCCCGCCAGGCCATGCTCGAGGTGTTCACGGTGCTTGGCGACGACGACGAGATGGTCGCCGAGTACCGCCGGAGGCTCGCCTCCGCCCTGTTCTGAGTCCGCGATGACCGGCGACGTCCGCGACCGGATCCGTGACTACTGGGACCGTGACTCCGACACGTACGACGAGACCCGCTCGCATGCGATCTCGGATCCGCTCGAGGCCGCGGCGTGGCGCCAGGCGCTCGTGGATGCCCTCCCCGAACCCGGTTCGAAGGTGCTGGATGTCGGCGCGGGGACCGGCGCGCTCTCGCTGCTCGCTGCGGAGCTCGGCTACGAGGTGACGGCGCTCGACCTGTCACCCGGGATGCTCGGGAGGGCGGAGCTCAAGGCGAGGGAGCGCGGGCTCCAAGAGCGGATGCGGTTCGTCGTTGGTTCGGGGACCGATATGCCCGAAGGACCCTTCGACGCCGTGATGGAGCGGCACGTTTTGTGGACGTTGCCCGACCCGGTCGGTGCGCTCGCGCAGTGGCGCGAGGTGTCGAGCCGGCTCGTGCTGTTCGAGGGGGTCTGGGGCGAGGACGACCTCCGCCGGCGGGCGAAGGACCTCATGGCGGTGTGGCTGCGTCGGCTCATCCGCGTGCCTGACGACCACCACGCCCCCTACCCGGAGGAGGTGCTGGCCGAGCTGCCGCTCGCGCGGCTGCCCTCGCCGGTCCCGCTGATCGACGCGGTGCACGAGGCGGGGTGGTCGGCGGTGCGCATGAAGCGCCTCCGCGACGTCGAGTGGGCGGCCAAGCTCCACGAGCCGTGGCCCCTCGGCTCGCTCGAGCAGCGACCTCGCTACACGCTCGTCGCCGACGCCTGAGCGCGGCCACCGTTCACCGCCGGCGGGTCCAGAACACGTCCGTGCGGTACGGGATCGCGATCTCGTCGCCGCCGAGCTCGGGGTCGGTGGCGATCAGCTCGTCGACCTCCGCGCGGACGCGCGCGCCTTCGTCCTTTGAGGCGGCGGCCACATAGCTGACCGAGAGCACGCGATCGAGGAACGCGTCCGGCGACACGTGGTGGACGTGATACGCCAGGCGGTGGTGCAGCGGGCCGAACAGGTCGCTCCGCTGGAGCGCCTCCCGCCAGAGACCTGATCGGTACCGGGGCGCGCCTTCGCCGGCCAGCCGGTCGAAGATCTCGGTCAGCCGTTCGGACCAGTCGCTCGCCTCGTCGCGCACGTTCCAGATGAGTCCGAGCGTGCCCTCGGGGCGCAGGACCCGGTGGATCTCGGGCAGCGCGCGGACGCCGTCGAACCAGTGGAACGCCGCGGCGGCGATCACGGCATCGAACGAGGAATCCCCGACAGGGATAGCCTCCGCCGTGCCGTCGAGCACCCGGACCGTGGGGCAGTTGCGCTCCAACGCGGCGCGCATCGCCCGGACGGGCTCGACGGTCGTGATCTCCGCGCCGGTGTGCACGATGAGTTCGGTGAACTTGCCGGTCCCCGCGCCGAGCTCCAGGACGTCCCGGCCCTCGCCGATGCCGAGCTGGCGCACGAGGTAGGTCACAGCGTCGTCGGGATAGCCCGGTCGCCCGCGCTCGTAGTGCTCGACGGCGACCTCGAATCCGCGTCCGGCCGCCGGGTGGATCCGATCCTCGCTCACGCCGTGGCGTTCGCCGTCAGGACGTCGATCCGCCCCCGGGGCCAGGCCTCGTCGTCCGGCTGCAGGTTCAGTCCGAACACCTCCTCGAACCGACGGGTGACGATCGGCGCCATCCTCTCGACGCTGATCTCGCGCCCGGCGAGCCGGGACAGGGAAGCGACGCCCTCCCCGGCGAGACCGCAGGGCACGATCGCGTCGTACCACGAAAGGTCGGTCGTGCAGTTGAGCGCGAATCCGTGCAGCGAGACGCGCATCCGCATCAGCCGAACGCCGATCGCGCACACCTTGCTCGGTCCGGACCACACGCCGGTCTGGACCTTGCTGCGGTGGAGCTCGACGCCCACATCGGCCCCGGCCCGGATCACGACCTCCTCGAGATCGCGCACGAACCGCATCGCGTCCGGCCGAGGGCCGAGATCGATCACCGGGTACCCGACGAGCTGTCCGGGCCCGTGGAATGTGAGCGAGCCGCCGCGATCGATGAACCGGAGCTCGGCGCCGGCGGCGGCGATCCCCTCCTCGGTCCAGACGATGTGGTCGGGCCGCCAGCGCCGGCCCGCCGTATAGACGGGCGGATGCTCCAGCAGGATCAGCGTATCCTCGGCGACGCCGGCCAGACGGCGCTCGGCCAGCGCATGCATCTCGGCGTTCGCGGCGTCGTAGTCGACGAGACCGTCGGGCCGGATCAGGCGCGCCATCGGGCTAGAGGGCCAGGTCCTCGGCGAAGTCCCACGTCTCGAGGTTCTGTTTGACCCTGGCGAGGAACTGCGAAGCGAGCGCGCCGTCGATCACGCGGTGGTCCCACGACATCGAGATGTAGACCATGTGCCGGATCGCGATCGTGTCGTCGATCACGACCGGACGCTTCTCCACGGTGTCGAACCCGAGGATGCCGGTCTGGGGCTGGTTGATGATCGGGACCGAGATCAACGACCCGAACGGTCCCGGGTTCGTGATCGTGAACGTGCCGCCGTGGACCTCATCGGGCAGAAGCTTCTTGGCTCGCGCGCGCGTGGCGAGATCGTTGATCCCTCGCGCGATCCCCAGCAGGTTCATCGTGTCGGAGCCCTTCAGGACCGGGACGATGAGCCCCTCGTCGTAGCTCACTGCGATCCCCATGTTGACGAAGTGCTTGACCGCGATCTGGTCGCCGCGGAGTTCGCTGTTGACCATCGGGTGGGCCAGCAACGACTCGGTGACCGCACGAGTCACGAACGGCATGTATGTGAGGCCGAAGCCCTCGCGCGCCTTGAAGGCGTCCTTCGTGCGTTCGCGCACGCGGGCGACGTTCTCCATGTTGACCTCGACCGCGTTCCATGCGCGCGCCGAGATCTCGAGCGAGGCCTTCATATGCTCGGCGATCGTCCGCCGGATGTGCGAGACCGGAACGATCTCCTCCCCGCCCCCCATCGCCGCCGGCGCCGGCTGCGCCTGCGCCGGTGTGGCGGCAGGCGAGGTCGCAGGCGCCGGCTCGGCAGCCGGGGCAGCCGCAGGCGCCGGTTGGGCGACTGGGGCAGCCGCGGGGGGGCTCGTGTCGGGCGCCGCCTCGCCTTGCGCGGCCACGAACCCCAACACGTCGTTCTTCGTGATCCGGCCCCCGGTCCCGGTCCCCGGGACCTGCCCGAGATCGACGTCGTGCTCGCTCGCCAACCTCCGAACGAGTGGTGACAGGATCTGTGATCGAGGCCCCCGATCGACGGGCTCATGGGCAGTCGACGTCGAGGCCGCCATCTGCGAAGGCACCTGCTCGACAGCCGGAGCCGCCTCGGGCGTCGGAGCCGGCGCAGCGGGTGGTGCCGGAACGGAGGGAGTATCGTCGCCATCTACGGTAGCCGACGAGGCCTCGGCTTGTCCCGAGCTATCCGAAGCGGGCTGCGACGCCGCTTCCGGAGCTTCGGCGCCGCCCGCCCCGCCTTCGGAGATCTCCGCGAGCTCGGTCCCGACCGCAACCGTCTCGCCCTCCGGCACCAGGATCTTGGTCAGCGTGCCCGCCGCCGACGACGGCACCTCGGTGTCGACCTTGTCGGTCGAGATCTCGAAGAGCGGTTCATCGAGCGCGACCTGCTCGCCCTCCTGTTTGAGCCACTTCAGGATCGTTCCCTCGATCACGGTCTCGCCGAGCTGCGGCATCTTGACGGCGGTCATCCTGCCTCCGGGTTCACCATGCGGACAGCTTGCGGACGGCGTCCTCGATGTCGGACACCTGCGGCAGGTACGCGTCCTCGAGCGGCGGAGAGAACGGCACCGGGACGTGGGGCGGCGAGAGCCGGACGACCGGGGCGTCGAGCGACTCGAACGCCTCCTCGGCGATCAACGAAGCGACCTCCGCGCCCGTGCCCAGGTAGCGCTGGCTCTCGTAGAGCACGACCGCGCGGCTCGTCTTGGTCACCGTGGCGAGGATCGCCTCCACGTCCAAGGGCTGAACCGTGCGCAGGTCGAGCACCTCGACCTGGATGCCCTCGTTCGCTAGGGTCTCGGCCGCCTCGAGCGCGAGGTGCACCATCATCCCGTGCGCGATCACCGAGACGTCCGTGCCCTCGCGCTTGACGTCGGCCTTGCCGATCGGCACGAGGTGGTCCGGGTCGTCCGAGACGATCTCCTTGATCCGACGGTAGATCCACTTGTGCTCGAGGAACACGCATGGGTTGTCGTCGCGGATCGCCGCCTTCAGCAGGCCCTTGGCGTCCGAGGGGAATGCGGGGCAGATGACCTTCAGGCCGGGCGCCTGCGAGAGCCACGGCTCGGGGTTCGTCGAGTGGAAGCTCGAGGCCCTGACCCCGCCCCCCGAAGGCCCGCGGAGCACGACCGGGACCGGCACCCCGCTCCGGTAGTGGTAGCGGGCCATCGCGGTCGTGATCTCGTCGTAACCACTCGACATGAAGTCCGCGTACTGGAACTCGGCGACCGGACGCAGACCCTCCATCGCGGCGCCGAGCGCGGTCCCGACGATCGTCTCCTCGACGATCGGGGTGTCCATCACGCGCGACGGGCCGAAGCGTTCGATGAAGCCCTCGGTCACCTTGAACGCGCCGCCGTACACGCCGATGTCCTCGCCGAGTAGGAACACCCGCTCGTCCCGCTCCATCTCCTCCCACAGCGCCTCGGCGATCGCGACGAGGTAGGTGGCCTCGCCCTGGTCGGTGCGCTTGCCCCGGGGCTCGGCACCGTGGCCGGCCGCCGACGCCTCGACGGTTCGGGTCGCCATCAGGCCTCGGTCCCGCCGCCGCGGCCGGGCGCGGCGGCCCAGTAGCCGTCGTCGGTGAACAGTCCCTTGGTGACGTCGCCGGGCTCGGGGAACGGAGAGGACAGCGCGTACTCGTAGCCGGCCTCGAACGCCGCGCGGATCCGCTCGTCGAGGTCCGACACATCCTGCTCGCTCACGACTCCTCGGGAACGGAGCAACTCCTCGAACCGCTTCACGGGATCCTTGTCCCGCATGTACTCCTCGAGCAGCTCCTTGGGGACGTACTTCGCGGGATCGTGGCCGGCGTGTCCACGCCAGCGCAGCGAGACGCTCTCGATCAGCGTCGGCCCCCCGCCCTCGCGTGCTCGTTCGACGGCGTCGTTCGCCAGCCGGTACACGTCGAGCACGTCCTGCCCGTCGACGCGGACGCCCGGCATCCCGTAGGCGCCGGCGCGCTCCGCGATCGTCGGGACCGGGAACTCGAGCGGGTTGGGCGTCGAGTACGCGTACAGGTTGTTGTTGACGACCCACACCACCGGCAGCTGGTGGATCGCCGACAGGTTCAGTGCCTCGTGCCAGCGGCCGTTCGAGGTGGCCCCGTCGCCGCAGATCGCCATCGCGACCCGTGGCTCTCCGCGAAGCTTGTACGCGAGCGCCGCCCCGCAGGCGACCGGGTAGGCGATCGGGAGGTGTGACATTACCGTCCAGGTCCGGTGCCCCTGCCAGTCGCCCACGTGGCTGTTGCCATCGCGGCCGCGGGTGTAACCGTCGATCCGGCCCCAGAACTGCGCCATCACGCGGTTCAGCTCCAGGCCCTTGGCGAGCTGTGCCGACAGGTCCCGGTGCGTGGGGAACAGCGAGTCGTCCTTGCGCAGGGCGGCGGCCACGCCGACGTGCGTCCCCTCCTGGCCCCGCCCCGAGTAGATCGCGCCGGGCAGCCGGCCCTGGCGATACAGGGCCTCCATCCGCTCGTCGAAGTAGCGGCAGAGCTTGAGCAGGTAGAGCAGGTCCCTCAGCCGGTCGTCGGACAGGCCGACGCGCCAGTCCTGCGCCGCGAGCTTCTGCTTCTCAACCTTCGTCGCCACGGTCACGCTCCGTGCAGCGGCTTGCCGGCCAGTGCCAGGAAGGCCTCACCGACGCCTTCGGACAGTGTCGGATGGGGATGGATCAGCGCGGCGACCTCGGCGGGGACGGCCTCCCACGCCACCGCGAGCATCGACTCGGAGATCAGGTCCGTGACGTGGGGTCCCACCATGTGGACTCCGAGCACCGGGCCGTCCTTGGCGGCGACGACCTTGACGAGCCCGCCCTCGCCCACGATGTTGGCCTTCCCGACCCCCTGGAAGTTGAACCGCTCGACCTCGACATCGTGGCCGCGCTCGATCGCCTGCGCCTCGGTGATGCCGACGGACGCGATCTCGGGCGAGCAATAGGTCACGCGCGGGATCTGCGTGTAGTCGATCTCGGGCACGGCGGCGCCGGCGATGCGCTCCGCGACGGCGTAGCCCTCGGTGAACGAGACGTGCGCGAGCTGCAGCGGGGTTGCCGCGACGTCGCCGATCGCCCAGACGTGCGCGGCGGTCGTCTGCAGCTGGCCGTCGACCTTGACGAACCCGCGGTCGAGCTCGACCCCGGCCTCGTCGAGATCGAGATCGTCGGTGACCGGTCCCCGGCCGACGGCGACCAGGCAGACGTCGGCCGTGACGGTCTGCCCCGCGCCGCCCGCCTCGAACGCGACCTCGACATGGTCGCCCGTGTCCGACACGCCGGTCACGCTCGCGCCGGCGTGGGCCGCGATCCCGCGCTTGCGAAACGCGCGTGCGATCTCCTTCGACAGGTCCTCGTCCTCCAGCGGCGCGACGCGCGGGAGCGCCTCGACCATCGTCACGTCGGCGCCCATCGAACGGTAGAAACTCGCGAACTCGAGCCCGATCGCCCCCGCCCCGATGATCACGGCCGACGAGGGGATCTCGGCGTACCACAGCGCCTCGTCGCTCGTGATGACCCGAGACGTGACCTGCAACCCGGGCAGGAGCTTGGGGCGCGACCCGGTGGCAAGAACCACGTCGGTGGCGGTGACCGTCCGATCTGCCACCCGGACAGCGGGCCCGCCTTGCAGGACCGCGGAACCCCGGATCACGTCGATCTTCCGGGCCTTCACCAGGCCCGTCAGCCCAGAGACCAGCTTGTCGACGATCTTGGTCTCGAACGCCTGGACCTGCGTCCAGTCGGGCTCGCCGGAGGCCTTGATGCCCCATTCCTCCGAACGATTGACGGTGTCCATGACCGCGGCCGACTGCAGGAGCGCCTTGGTGGGGATGCAGCCGCGGAGCAGGCACGTGCCGCCCAGTCGCTCGTCGCGCTCGACGATCGCGACCCGCTTGCCCAACTGTGCCGCACGCAGGGCGCAGGAGTAGCCCCCCGTCCCCGAGCCGATCACGACGATGTCGTAGACGTCGGACATCCGAACGGCCATGCTACCGCGGTTCCGTACCACGACTGCCCGAACATAGGATGACGCGGCGGTGACCGACACCATCAGGCCCGATCCGGACACGCGGCACGGCCCCCTGGAGGATCTCCACCGGAGCCTCGGAGCGAAGCTGGGTCCGTTCGGCGGGTGGTCGATGCCGATCGAGTATCGGGGCGTCCTGTCCGAGCACCGTGCGGTCCGAGAGCGGGTCGGGCTGTTCGACCTCAGCCACCTCGGTAAGGTCGACGTCGTGGGCGCCTCGGCGTTCGATGCCCTGCAGGGGCTGTTGACCAACGACCTGCGGAAGGTCGAGGTCGGCCGGGCGCAGTACCACCATCTGCTGAACGATCACGGAGGTGTCGAAGAGGACCTGTTCGTCTACCACCTCGCAGACGATCGATGGTTCCTGGTGCCGAATGCGGCCAACAAGGACAAGGTCGTGGCGGCCGTTCGGTCCCGGGGAGCCGAGGTCCTCGACCACGACGGCTGGTGCTTCCTCGGCGTTCAGGGACCGAGTTCGGTCGCGGTGGTGAGCGAGCTCTGGCGCAGCGCGGTCGAGCTCCCCTTCCGCGGGGTCCTGGTCGTCGACTGGCGCGGGACCGAGGTGGTGCTCGCGCGAACCGGCTACACCGGCGAGCGTGGGTTCGAACTGTTCGCCGACGCGGGGATCGCCTCCGAGCTCTGGGATGCGATCGTCGCGTCGGGGCGGCCGTTCGACCTCGAGCCGTGCGGGCTCGGGGCGCGCGACGTGCTGCGTCTGGAGATGGGCTACCCACTGTACGGTCAGGACCTGGGCCCGGATCGGACGACGCTCGAGGCCGGGCTGGGGTGGGCGGTGTCGTTCGACAAGGGCGCGTTCGTGGGACGCGACGCGCTCGAGCGCCAGCGCGAGCAGGGCCTGCCGAGCTTCCTGCGAGGCGTCGCGACCGCCGGCCGCCGCGACATCCCGCGCCCGCACCAACCCGTGATCGCCGGGGGGCGCATCGCCGGGGAGGTGACCAGCGGGACCTTCTCGCCGCTGCTCGGTCACGGGATCGCGCTCGCGTACCTCTCGCCGCCGGACGCGTTCGAGCCGGGCGTCGCCGTCCAGATCGACATCCGCGGCCGCTCGGCACCGGCGACCATCGTCACGACGCCGTTCGCGGATCGCTCCCCGCGTTGAGCAAGCCTCCTCGTTGAAACGGGACCCGGCGAAATCAGGCCAGATCGGGCGCCGGGACGTGTCCGGCCGCCTCGAGCATGTCGGCCACCGACGACCCGTTGAACTCGGTGTGCTGGAGCAGGCGGTTGAGCAAGAACGACGCGCGGGGGGACGCGGGCATCACGGCGACCACGACGTACAGGCCCGAGGTCGGGATCCCGACCTCGCGCAAGGGCCCGTAGCCCGGCGCGGCCACGAAGTAGGCCCACCGGGTCGGTCGATCGCCGACCGTACAGGTGCCGAGACCGTGGGCCACGTAGTCGCCGGGCGAGTCGGTCGCCCCCTGCGCGAACGCCGGCAGGTGCTTGGCTACGACGTACCGGCGGGTCGCGCGGCACTGTTGCGAACCCGTGAGGTCGTCCAGCGCGGGACCGGTGGCCGCGAGGTAGTAGTAGTCCGACGGCACCCCGATGGCGGTCCCGTCGATCCACATCGCGGCGAGCCCCTCGAGCGGTGGCCGGTCGGCCCACCACGCCTGCGGTCGCGGTCCGGCGACGATCCCCTGGCGCGGATCGTCGATAGGTCCGGCGAGCCGCGGCTCCCACGAATCGGGGATCAGCGCGGAGACCGGTCCCGCCGATACCTGTTGGAACGGACTCGGTGACTGTCGGATCAGGAGGTCCGAGGCGTCCGGGCCCGGTGGGGGCGTGGCTGAGGCCTCGCCGCACGCCACAGCGACGAGCGCGATCATGAGACTGCCGATGAGCTTCCGCACCCCGCCGATCCCGTCCGCAGCATAGACCGGGGGTTCGCGCTCCCGCCACTCGCGCTCGCGTCGCTCAGCGAGCCGCGAGGACGGTCACGAGCGCGAGCGTCTCGGCGAGCTCGATCGCAGCACCGAACACGTCGCCGGTCACGCCGCCCAGGCGCCGGTTCGACCACCAGCCGATGAGGGTCGACGCGGCCACGATGGCGACGATCATGCCGAGCGCGGCGATGCCGGCGCTGGGGATCGCGATGGCGAGGGCGATCACGGAAGCGACGGTGACCTCGCCGGCGCCGATCCCGGCGGTCCACGTTCCCGTTCCACCGCCCGCGTAGGGAAGCCGCCACGCCATGGCGACCGGTGCGACGCGCGAGAGCGCGCCTGCTGCCACTACCGGCCATGGGAACCCGGCGACCACGAGCGCGGAGAGCGTCGACGTCCTCAGCAGCAGGTCGAGGACGACCGCGGCGACGCCGAACGTCCCCAGGCGCGGGTCGCGCATCGCGTGCGCCGGATCGCCTCCGGACAGCGATGCCCCGAGAGCGTCCGCGACGTCTCCGAGCCCGTCCAGATGGAGCGCGGCGGTCACCGCCACGGCGGTCGCGACGCCGAGCACCGCGGCGACGAAGGGCGGCAGCACCTGAGCCGAACCCCAGGCCACGAGCGCGACGAGCGCGCCAACCCCCGCACCGATCGCCGGGAACAACGCCGCGCCGCGCCGAAGGTCGCGCGGTCCGAGCTCGACGGCGCCGCCGACCGGGGCCGCGCTCAGGAACGAGATCGCCGCGAGAACGGGTCTGATCCGCTCACGCATGGCCGGCGGCCGGCCTGGGTCGGACCCCGGGCGCGGGCCCGCTGACGCCGGCGGCGTCGAACGTGGCCATGTCGGTCAGGATCGCGATCGACGAGCGCACGAGCGGGAGCGCGAGCGCCGCCCCGGTGCCCTCGCCCAGGCGCAGCCCGAGGTCCAGCAGCGGTTCGAGCCCAAGGCGCTCGAGCACCAACGCGTGACCGGGTTCGGGCGAGCGGGTGGCCGCGACGAACGAGGCGGCGGCCGCCTCCCGGAACCCGAACGCGACCAGCGCTGCGAGGCTCGAGACGAACCCGTCGAGCAGGACGGGGATCCCGCGCGCGGCGGCGCCCAGGGTCAGGCCGACCAGGAACGCGATCTCGAGGCCGCCCACCGCCGAAAGCACGTCGGCGGGATCGGCGTCCCGGCGCGGGAGCCCGTTGGCTGCGAGCCCCCGGCGAACGGCGTCGACCTTCCTCGCGAGGCCCGCATCGTCGATCCCGGTTCCGAGGCCGCACACGAGCGACGGCTCGGCCGGCAGCAGCGCGGCGGTCAGGGCGCTCGCCGACGTCGTGTTCGCGATCCCCATCTCGCCGAGGCCGAGGATCTGGACGCCCTCGTTGGCGAGCTCCTCGGCCAGAGCGATCCCGCGTTCGATCATGCCGATCGCGGTCGACCGTGACATCGCGGGTCCCATCGTGAGGTCGTCGGTGCAGCGGACGCCGTCCACGACCTCCGTGCGAACACCGTCGACGACGGCGCCGCCGATCACGCCGGCATCCACGACGACGAGCCGGGCCCCCGCCTCGCGGGCGAGCACGCAGATCGCGGCACCTCCGCTCGCGAAGTTCGCAAGCATCTGTGCGGTGACCTCGGGCGGGTACGCGCTCACGCCCAGGGCCGCGACCCCGTGGTCCGCCGCCGCCACGACGATCGCCGGCCGCAGGGGTCCCTCCGGCACGCGGCCGCGGATCGCCGCGAGGCGGCACGCGAGCTGCTCGAGTCGTCCGAGACTGCGGGGTGGCTTGGTCTTCGCGTCGAGCAGCCGCGCGGCCTGCGCCGCGACGTCCCCATCGG
>JBKPRY010000130.1:0-1497 GCA_046734755.1 Actinomycetota bacterium
GACCGGCGAGGCTCGGCGTCTCGTCCTTCGCCGCCCGACGCGCCGCCTCCCACCACGACGTTCGATCCTCGTCGAACAGCTCGGCCACGCCCTGCTGCATCCGGAGCGAGAGCTGCTGATGCGTCTCGCCCTCGCGCGGGACGATCGGCCGCCCGTACCGGACCCGGATCGGCGGCCGCCCGCGGCGAGGCCACGAGCGCCCCTTCGGCATCGCCGCGTACGCGCCCACGATCGCGATCGGCACCACCGGCATCTTCATGTCGAGCGCCAACCGCGACGTCCCGTGGCGGAACCGCTGGAGCCACCCATCGGTCGAACGCGTCCCCTCGGGGAACACGATGATGTTCCACCCGTCGCGGATCAGCTCCTTGGCCTTGTGCGTCGCCTTCTCCCCCGCGCCGCGCTCGACCGGGAACCCCGCGTAGACGAGCGCGGTGAACGCCGAGCGCCACCACACGTCGAAGAAGTAGTCCTTGGCGGCGGCCGTCGCGGTCTTCTCGCGCCAGGTGTGCGGAAGCGTCGTGAGGATGATCGAGGCGTCCAGGTGGCTCGAGTGGTTCGAGATGAACATCACCGGGCCCCTGACGCCCTCGAGGTTGTCCAGGCCGAACACCTCGGGCGTGGTCTCGTTCCAGATGATCGGCTTGAGCGCCGCGTCCAGGATCACGTCGCGCGCGACGCGCCCGGCCGCCGTCCTGGCCCAGTCCGTGGGGTAGCTCCAGATCTTCGGCGGAGGCGTCGAATCCAGCGCCGAGCGGGGCGTCATCGTTCGGCGGCCCCAGCGCCAGCCCCTGGCCACCTCGCGGATCTCGCGTGTCCAGCTCATCAGCGCACGTCCGCGATCGCGAGGGGCGGCACGTGGAAGTACGTGATCGAGGGCGAGCGCCCGACGGTCTCCCCCGCCATCTCGAGGGCATCCCGGAAGCTGGACGCCGCGCGGTAGCCGAGCCGCTCGCACGTCTTCGGATCACCGCCCACCATGATCACGTCGCCCAGGTAGTCCAGGCCGTGGGCGCCCCAGTACCACATGTAGAACGGGTGGACGCCGTGGTACGCGTAGCTCTTGCGGTACAGATGGATGTACCAGGGGTCGGTGGCGTACCGCTCCTCGTACTTCGACTCGATCGTAGAGGGATCGGTGGTCTCGGACAGGACCTCCTCGAAGAAGTCGACGTAGGAGGGGTGGTGCACCTGGTGGAACTCGTTGGGCACCGGGTGGAACATGATCATCGCGCCGCCCGGCCGGACGACCGGCTTGTTCCGGTACATGTTGAACAGGTAGCCGAGCCCCATGCAGTGCACGAGGATCGGGTTCAGGATCGAGTTCACGTTGTACGGGGTCAGATACGGGATCCCCACGACCATGATGTCCGACTGCCCGTTCACCTCCACCAGCTGCTGCCGGTGCAACGTCTCGAGCGTTCGCTCGTGCACCGCCTCGGTCTCGCCGGCGTTGACGCCGGTCACCCCGTAGGGCGACTTGATGCGCGTCCAGAT
>JBKPRY010000131.1:0-7449 GCA_046734755.1 Actinomycetota bacterium
GACCGATGCGTTCCCGGCGCTGAGTTCGCGCAGCGCGATCTCGAGCGCGTCGAACAGCGTCGGGAGATCGATCAGGTTCCGGACGTCCTCGGCGTTCAGCAGCAGGAGCGGCGCCATCCGCCGATGATAGGGGCGGGCGGACCACGCCGGGCCCGCCCGCCACCGTCAGATCTAGGCGCCACCCTCGTTCAGGGTGACCTCGATCGGCTGGTAGGAGTCGCCGGTCGTGTCCACGCCGAGGTCCTGGAGGTTCGTGAGGGCCTCGTTGATGATGTCGTTGGTGAACGCATCGGCGTCCGGCGGCGCCGTGAGCACCGTCGTGCCCTCGAGGTTCGGCGTGTTCTGCGCGATCTCGGCCGTGCGGTCCCACGCCTCTTGGTTGATAACGCCCACCCCGTCGGCCGCCGGCCAGATCAGCTGGTTGATCTCGTTCATCTGCCACAGCTGGTGGCTCGCGCCGAGCTTGGAACCCTGCGCCACGACCAGGTCGGTACACGCCTGCACGTTGTCCCGGCAATACGCCCAGCCCTGGAGCGACGCCGTCAGGAACCGGACCGCGATGTCGCGGTACGCGTCGTCGGACTCGAGTCGCTCGCCGTCGGCCCAGATCGCGTCCTGGAGCATCCCGACCCCGTCCTCCTCGTAGGAGATCACGTTCAGGTCGGAAGGCTGGTACAGCTCGCCGGTGTCCGGGTTCATGGTCTCGAGCACCTGCGCGTACTCGTTGTAGATCATCGCCTCGGCCGCGTCGATGTCGCCCGAGAGCAGGCCCGACATGTCGAAGTCCTGCTGCACGAGCGTCACGTCGGACGCCGGGTCGAGGTTCGCCTTCGCGAGCGCCGCGAAGATCTCGTACTCGTTGCCGAACCCCCAGTTACCGATCGTCTTGCCGGCGAAGTCCGCGGGCGTCGTGATCCCCGAGTCCGCGAACGAGACCTGAAGCGTCCCAGAGCGCTGGAACACCTGCGCGATGTCGACGATGTTGGCCCCGGCCTCGCGCGTCGCGAGGGCCTTGGGCACCCACGCGATCGCGAAGTCGGCGGCGCCGTCGGCCAGCTGCTGCTGCGGCACGATGTCCACGCCGCCCTCGGCGATCGTGACGTCCAGGCACTGGTCGGCATAGAAGCCCTGATCCTGCGCCGCGAAGTAGCCGGCGAACTGCGCCTGGATGAACCACTGCAGCTGGAGCGTCACCTGGTCCGTGCTGGAGCAACCTCCGCCGCCACCACCGGCGGTCGAACCGCCGCCGCCGCCCTCGTCGTCGTTGCTGCACGCCGCCGCGACCAGCGAGAGCGCGAGCACACCGGCGGCGAGGAACCTGAGTCGCTTCCCCCCCATGTGGGCCCCCTTCCCCCCGGGGCCGATGCCCCGATGAGCCTCCGTGCGACCCGACATCATGCCCTATCGCGCTCGCGCGCGCCGACGCCACCGGGCGTGGCCACCCGCTCGAGCGCCGCGGCGGTGAGGAAGAACGCCAGACCGAGCAGGCATGCCCCGAGGACGTACGCCCACGCCTCCGCGTTGTTCGACAACGCGATGTTGCTCACGATCCGGCTGCCGAGCCCGTTCTGCAGCCCGCCGAAGTACTCGGAGACGAACGCCGTGATCACCGCGGCCGGCGCTGCGATCTTGAGCGCGGTGAACAGGTACGGGACGGCGTGCGGCACCCGGACCTTGCGCAGGACCGTGACGTCGCTCGCGGCGTACGAACGCATCAGGTCCAGGTACACCGGGCCCACCTCTCGCAGGCCTCGGGCGACGTTGATCAGGACGATGAAGTAGACGACCAGGGTCGCCATCAACCTGCGCGGCACCTCGCTCGTCACCGGGTACATGTTGTTGAACACGGCGACCAGGACGAAGATCGGGACGGCGTTCAGGGCCACGGCGAGCGGCGACATCAGATCGTGGGCCAGTCGGAAGCGAGCCAGCAGGAAGGCCATCCCGACCCCGATCGCCGTCCCGAGCACGAGCCCGATCAGGGCGTTCAGGCCCGAGACCCTGGTTGCCTCCCAGATCAGCGCCGTGTTCGACCGGAACGCGTCCCAGATCGCCGAGGGCGCCGGCAGGAAGTACGGCTGGAAGTCGAAGACCTTGACCGCGGTCTCCCAGATCGCGAGGAACGCGAGCCCGAACACCACCGGCGGCCAGATCGTGCCGAACAGGTGACGGCGCGAACGGCTCACGGCTCCTCGACCACCTGCTCGATGTCCGGCTCGACGCCCGTCGGCTGGATGCCGCGCAGGGCCTCGCGCACCTCGGTGACCTTGGCGAAGAACCCCTCGGTCTCGCGCGTGTCGACACCGCGTCGAGTGCCGAGATCGACCTCGATCACCTCGGTGATCCTGCCCGGTCGTGGGGACATCACGACCACCCGGGTCGAGAGGAAGACCGCCTCCGGGATCGAGTGGGTGACGAAGACGACGGTGGTCGAGGTCTCGCCGCAGATCCGCAGGAGCTCGGTCTGCATGTGCTCGCGCGTCATCTCGTCGAGTGCACCGAACGGCTCGTCCATCAGCAGGAGCGGCGGGTGCGCGGAGAGCGCCCGAGCGATCGCCACCCGCTGCTGCATGCCGCCGGACAGCTGCCACGGGTAGTGCCCTGCGAACTCGGGCAGCTTGACCAGCTCGAGCATCTCGATCGCGCGGGCGCGTCGCCCTGCCTTGTCCCACCCTTTCAGCTCGAGGGGCAGCTCCACGTTCTTGGCCACGGATCGCCACTCGAACAGACCGGCCTGCTGGAACGCCATCCCGTAGTCCTGGTCCAGCCGAGCGGACCGCGCCGGCTTGCCGTTGACCAGGACCTCGCCCGTCGTGGGTTCGGTCAGGTTGGCGATCAGGCGAAGCTGGGTCGACTTGCCGCATCCCGACGGCCCGATCAGGGAGACGAACTCACCGGGCCCGATGGTCAGATCGATGTCGACGAGGGCCTCGACGGCGTCCGGTCGCCCGGCGTTGAACACCTTGGTGAGGCCGCGGACCTCGACCGCGTTCGCCCGGTTGTCCGCGGCTCGGCCGCTCATTCGGTCGCCTCGCGAGGCCGGTTGCGCATCCCGACCAGGTCGACCAGGCTCACGATCGCGAACATCACCAGCCCGAGTGCGGCTGCGCCGAACACCGCCGTGAACACCTTCGCGGGATCGCTCGTCGCCTCCCTGGCGTACTCGATGATCAGCCTCCCGATGCCGCCGGCCAGACCGGTGGAGATCTCGGCGACGACGACGCCGACCACCGACGCCGTCGCGGCCAGCTTGAGGGCGGGGACGATGTACGGCAGCGCCGCCGGGAACCTGAGCTTGAACAGCGTCTGGCGCCAGGAGGCCGCGTACGAGTCCATCAGCTCCAAGGACGCGGGAGGGGTCGAGGTCAGGCCCTTCAACGTCCCGACGGCGACGGGGAAGAAGGCGAGGAAGGCGCCGAGCACGGCCGCCGAGAGCCATCGCGGCCACTCGAACGCGCCGAGATGGAGCCTGCCCCCCCAGCTGACGACCAGCGGCGCGAGCGCGATCAGCGGCACCGTCTGCGACAGGACGAGGTACGGGAGGAGCCCGCGTTCGACGACCTTGTATCGCGCCATGAGCACGGCCAGCCCGAGCCCGACCGCGGTCCCGAGCACGAGACCGGCGAGCGCGATACGGAACGTGAACCAGGCTCCCCGCAGCACGACCACGAGGATGGGCGTGTCGGACGCGCGGTTCTCGGGCCGCCCGTAGCGCGAGATCATCTCCCACACGTGGGGCATCGCCGTGTCGTTCGCGCGGGGAAGGATCGTCCAGCCGAACACGGTTCCGCCGTCCTGCGGTCCGGCGACCTTGTAGAGCTCCCACACGGCCGCCGCCAGGACCAGCGCGAGCGCGAACGTCCAGACCGGCCGGAACCGCGTCAAGTCTTCGCGCGCACCGTGTCGGCGATGGCCGGGATGACCTTCTCGCCGTAGGCCTGCAGGGTCTCGTCCTTCGCGTCGTGCTGCAGGTAGACGGCGAACTGGTGGACGCCGAGCGCCTTCAGCTCCTCCAGTCGCCGCACGTGCTCCTCGACCGGCCCGAGGATGCAGAAGCGATCGATGATCTCGTCCGGCACGAACTCGGTGTGGACGTTGCCCGCCTGCCCGTGCTCGTTGTAGTCGTAGCCCTCGCGGCCCCTGATGTACTCGGTGAGCGCCCTCGGGACGGCGGAGGACTCGCCGTAGCGAGCGACGATGTCGGCGACGTGGTTGCCGACCATGCCACCGAACCACCGGCACTGGTCGCGTGCGTGCCCCACGTCGTCGGTCACGTAGGCCGGCGCGGCGACGCAGATCATCACGTCGTCCGGATCGCGGCCGGCCTCCTCCGCCGCCGCGCGCACGGCGCCGATCGTCCACTCCGTGATGTGCGGATCCGCGAGCTGGAGGATGAACCCGTCACCGACCTCGCCGATCAGCTTGAGCGCCTTCGGGCCGTAACCCGCGACCCAGACCTCCGCGCGGCTCCTGGACGCCCACGGGAACCGGATCTTCGAACCCCGGTAGTCGGCGGTGCGACCGTTCACGAGCTCGCGGATCACCTCGACGCTCTCGCGCAGCGTGGCGAGGGTCGTCGGCTTGCCGTTGATGACCCGCACCGCCGAGTCGCCACGCCCGATCCCGATCACCGTCCGGTTCCCGAACATCTCGTTCAGCGTGGCGAACACGCTCGCGGTCACCGTCCAGTCGCGGGTCGCCGGGTTGGTCACCATCGACCCGACGGTCACCTTGCGGGTGTTCGCGAGGATCTGCGTGTAGATCGGGAACGGCTCCTCCCACAGGATGTGGCTGTCGAACGTCCACACGTGCGTGAAGCCGTAGGTCTCCGCCTTGGTGCCGAGGTCGACCACGCGGGCGCTCGGTGGGGTGGTCTGTAGCACCACACCGACGTCCATCGCGCCCTCCCTGCTCCTTCCTCGGCGACCGGTCAGCGAGCGACGATCGGGTCGTACGCGTCGGGCCGGCGGTCCCGGTAGAACGCCCACCGGTCGCGGACCTCGCGGATCTTGTCCAGGTCGAGCTCGCGCACGATCAGCTCGGGCTTGTACGCGTCGCCGACCTCGCCGACGAACTGTCCCTCCGGATCGACGAAGTAGCTCTGCCCGTAGAAGTCGTTCTCGCCGAGCGGCTCGATGCCGACCCGGTTGATGGCGCCGACGTAATACATGTTCGCGACAGCGGCGGCCGGCTGTTCGAGCCGCCAGATGTACTCGCTCAGTCCGCGATGGGTGGCCGACGGGTTGAACACGATCTCGGCGCCGTGGAGCCCGAGGATCCTCCACCCCTCGGGGAAGTGCCGGTCGTAGCAGATGTAGACGCCGACCCTGCCGACGGCGGTCTCGAAGACCGGGTACCCCTCGGTGCCGGGCGTGAAGTAGAACTTCTCCCAGAACCCATTGACCTGCGGGATGTGCTGCTTGCGGTACTTGCCGAGGTAGCTCCCGTCGGCGTCGATCACGGCGGCGGTGTTGAAGTACTGCCCCGCCTGCACGAACTCGTACATCGGGAGCACCATCACCATCCCGAGCTCCTTCGCGACGCTCTGGAACCGCTTGGTGGTGGGTCCCTCGGGGATCGGCTCGGTGTAGCTGTAGTACTCGGTGTCCTGCACCTGGCAGAAATAGGGTCCGTAGAACAGCTCCTGGAAGCAGATGACCTCGGCACCCTGCGCCGAGGCCTCGCGAGCGGCCTCCTCGTGCTTGTCGATCATCGACTCCTGGTCGCCGGACCAGTCCGTCTGGAGCAATGCGGCTTTGACGGTCCTCGGCATCGCGCCCTCCTGGGGTTCGTGCATGGCGCTCCTCGCGCCGGTCTCCCAGGATGGTAACGACCCTCCGACCGGAGCGCGAGGGGGCACCGGATCGACCTCGCATGCCAGTTCGGTTTCGGCGTCGCACGTGTCGAGGTCGTCCCCGCCGTCGGCCCGGTCGTTGCCCCCCGCGCCGACCAGGAGGTCGTCGCCCCGCGGCGCCGGCGAGGAGGTCGGGACCGCTGCCGCCCACGATCGCGTTCGGGCCGTCGTCGCCGGCCCCCGCAGCGAACGCATTGTCCTGCGCGAGCACGACGACGGCGGCGCGGGTCCGGTCCCCTCGTGGCCCAGACGCGTTCGGTGTCCCTCGCATGCGATCGCCGTTACCGTATCCGGACACCTGGATCGGGAGACACGGCGCCGCTCGACGGCGCGGGAGGTGAACATGGCGGAACGTGCAACGAAGGTCGTCGCGATCTCGCGGGCGACGGGCGCAGAGGGCGAGCGGATCGGCGCCCTCGTCGCCGAGCGGCTCGGCTTCCGGTACGTGGACGAGGAGATCATCACGAGGGCCGCCGAGAAGCAGGGCGTCGACCCCGCGGCGATCGCCGACGCCGAACGTCGCAAGAGCGTGATCGTGCGGGTCCTCGAGGGCCTCGGCCAGAGCGGCGCCGCCGGCGCGACGCCGGGTGGGCCGATGTGGATCCCCGACGACGCCACCGAGCTGGCCCAAAGCAGCGACCGGCGGGCGTTGATCCGCGAGACGATCCGCGAGACCGCGGCGCAGGGCGACGTGGTGATCGTCGCGCACGCTGCGGGGTTCGCGCTCGCGGGCCGGGACGACCTGGTGCGCGTGCTGGTCACGGCGCCGACGGAGATCCGGACGCGACGGCTGGCCGAGGCTCGCGACGGCGACCAGGCGAGGGCGGCCTCGGAGCTCAAGCGCTCGGACGAGGCGCGCGCGGCGTACCTCAAGACCTTCTACGAGGTGGAACGCGAGCTCCCGACCCACTACGACCTCGTCGTGAACACCGAGGTCCTCGATCCGGACGAGGCGGCGGACCTCATCGCTCGGGCCGCGGGCGTCTGACGGATCCGCGTTACGCCACGATCGCGAATCGGTCGATCGATACCAACGCGCCCGTTGCCGCGGGCCGAGCGGTCGCGAGCACCACGATCCGGAGCGTGTGGACGCCTTCCGACAGACCGGTGACCGAGCGCGACACGTCGAACGTCGGCCCCGGCGCGAAGTTGTCGACCGTTCGGACGCGCACCCCGTCCACGTAGACCTCGGCTCGCCCCTGGTCGGTCCCTCGATATGTGAACCACTCGATGCCGGTCCCGCGGAACCTGACCTCGGCGCTCGAACGTGCGAGGTCGCTCGACCCGACGCTCCCGCCCGACGCACCACCCCGCCCGACGGTCCCCCAGGTCGCCCGCAGGTCGGGGTTCGAGACCAGCTTGCCGCCGGCGCGAAACGCGTCGACGACGACCTGCGTGTCGGTCGCTCTCGCACGCGCGCGACCGAGCACCCGGATCTTGATCGTGTGCGAACCGGGTCCCAGCCCGTCGAAGGTCCGCCGGACCCCGAAATCCGCCCGCGCCGCGTAGGCATCGAACGTGCCGCGCCGAACGCCGTCGATCGAGACCGCGGCCTTGCCCCGGTCGGGCCCCACGGCCGTGTACCAGGTGACGGA
>JBKPRY010000132.1:0-2342 GCA_046734755.1 Actinomycetota bacterium
GGACCCCGAACGCGATGATGATCGCGCCCGAGATCCGGATGCCCGCCGTCGACCGCAGCAGGCGCGTCATCGCGCCGGTGAAGGCGCCGAGCGCCGAGAACACCGCGGCGAACCCGGCGATGAACAACAGGATCGGCACCATCGGTTGGCGCTCGTCGCGGACCTCGCCGCCGGCCACGAACGAGAGGTAGCCGGGGACCAGCGGGAACACGCACGGCGATGCGAACGAGATCACGCCGGCGGCGAACGCGAGGCCCGGGGCCCACCACGACCCCAGACCCTCCTGGACCCAGTCGGCGAGCACCCCGGTCACCGCGCCAGTCTAGGGTCGGGGCCCGCGCCGGGGGCTTCGTGGCCGGTCGCGCGGTGGGTTGCGGTTCCACGTCTGGTCCTGCGATAGTGACCGCCGGCCTTGTGAACCGATTCACAAGCAGCGGGCGAGGCGGCACCCAACGGGGGACGCCGGGAGCGCGTGACTATAATCCGACCCGGTTCAGGCACGAACGAGGCCGCGCACGAAGACGTGGGGAACGAGAGGACGGTCGTGGCGACGGAGGCCGCATGAAGGTCCCGAAGGCGCTCGTCAGGGCGAAGGAACGCACCGAGCCGATCGTCAAGAACTTCGAATGGACCTGGACGACGGCCGTCCTGTTCTCCCTCGGGTTCGCCTTCTTCAGCGTCATCACGATGGCGGTGATCCCCTCGTTCTGGCTCTACTTCGCGGAGCAGAAGCTCGGCTGGGGAGGCCTGTCCGGCACCTCGGACTGGCACCCGATGGCCCGGGACTTCGTCGCAGCGAACCTCGCCGTCGGTCCGTTCATCACGGTGGTCGTCATCGGTGCGATCATGCAGAACTGGCGACGCAAGCTCCGGGGCGGCACCGCCGACCGTCCAACCGGCGGGTACCGGTGAGGGAGACCTAGGCGATGCCGTTCACCAAGACCGAGGTCGACGTCCACACCGACTACGTCGTCGAGACCGTCGACCCCGACTGGCTCGCGAAGGGCGTCAAGTCGCCCAAGCATCTGATGCTCGACCCGGACAACTGCATCCTGTGCCGAGCGTGCGAAGACGTCTGCCCGTGGAACTGCATCTACATGATGTCGACCGACATCGTCCAGGACGCGGAGGATGACGCCGTGGGGGCCGAGGTCCACACCGCGTACTCGGTGTTCGTCGTCGACGACAACGCGTGCACGCGCTGCTCGGTGTGCGTCGACCGGTGCCCCACCGACACGCTGTACTATGCGCGGCTGCCGGAGGCCTCGCGTGGGCAGCGCACGATGGCCTCGGTGCCGGAGTCCCAGCGCGCCGAGGCCGGCTAGGCGAGGGGAAGGGATGAGGGGAACGACGTGGCGAAGCTGAAGCTGCCGACGCCCGGCGAAGCCCTCGACCGCGTCCGCGAGACCGAAGTCTGGAGATCGATCTTCCGTCCCGGTTCGATCTTCCGTCGCGGCTACCGAGACACGTCCCGTGACCGCGCCCTCGCGACGATGAACAACGTGCTCTATCACCTGCACCCGGTGAAGATGAAGCGGCATGGGCTGAAACTCACCTACACCTTCTGCCTGGGTGGCCTCTCGTTCTTCCTGTTCATCCTGCTGACGATCACGGGCATTTACCTGATGTTCTTCTATCGCCCCGCCGCCGAGCTCGGTTCGGCCGCGGCCTACACGGACATGCAGAACATCCGCACGTCGGTGTTCTTCGGCGACCTGGTCCGCAACCTGCACCGATGGGGCGCGCACCTGATGGTGTTCACCGTGACCCTGCACATGGCCCGGGTCTTCTACACCGGCTCGTACAAGCCGCCCCGAGAGTTCAACTGGGTGGTGGGCGTCCTGCTGCTGTTCCTCACGCTGGGGCTGTCCTTCACCGGCTACCTGCTGCCGTGGGATCAGCTGGCGGTGTGGGCGGTCACGGTCGGGACCTCGCTCGCGGGTTACTCGCCGCTCATCGCGAAGCAGGCCAACTTCCTGCTGCTGGGTGGGGTGATCGTGGGTCCGGACACCCTGCTCCGGTGGTACGTCTTGCACGTGCTGGCCCTGCCGTTCGTCCTGGTGATCTTCCTCTCGGTCCACTTCTGGCGGATCCGCAAGGACGGCGGCATCTCGGGACCGCTCTAGCGGGGAAGGGACGATGGCTCGGGACGACACACCGCTGGACCAGGAGACCTTCGATCGGGTCCTGTCGGAGGAGGTCGGCAAGGGCGCCGACCGGCGCGTGGCCGAGGGCCGCGCGAGGGCAGCCGCGCTCCGGGCGGCGCGGGCGAAGTCGGGCGAGGGACCGACCGCGACACCGGCGCCCTCGCCGGCAGCGGGCGATGGGGCAGCACCCGAACC
>JBKPRY010000133.1:0-5942 GCA_046734755.1 Actinomycetota bacterium
GGCGTGTCGGGCTACCTGTTGAAGGACGCCTCGGCGGAGGAGCTCGTGAACGCGGCCCGCCTCGCCCTTGAGGGCAAGGCCGTGATCCACCCGCAGCTCACCCGGGCGTTCATCGAGGAGGTGCAGATCGCCGAGAAGCGCGTCGAGGCGCCCCCGCTCTCCCGGCGCGAGAAGGAGATCCTCCAGAAGGTCGCCTACGGGGCCACGACGAAGGAGGTCGCGCACGATCTCGGGATCTCGCCGCACACGGTGAAGACGCATCTCGAGCGGATCTTCGAGAAGCTCGGGGCGAACGACCGAGCCCAGGCCGTGGCGATCGCGATCCGCAGCGGTCTGGTCGAGTAGCCCGCCCGGGCCCTAGGCCCTCCGCCCTAACCCGCGAGTCCCCCGTCCTCAACCCCTTTCCGGCATCCGCCGATACCAGGAGCATGCCCACGAAGGTCGTGGCGTGTGACACGCCCGACGGACTCGCGCGGCTCCAGTACGTGCTGATCAAGTCGGGGGCCGCGCTGGAGATCGAGGCCGTGAGCGACGGCCTGAAGGCCGTCGAGGCTTCCGCGCGCCTGCGCCCGGAATTCGTCGTCGCGGGTTTCGGGACAGAGGGGCTGTCCGGGGCCGAGCTCGTCCGCCGCCTGCAGGCGGTCAGCCCCGAGACCAAGGTGATCTGCTGGGCGGACGTCTCGCCTCTGGTGGCCGCCGAGATGCTCCAGGCCGGCGCCGCCGCGTTCGTCTCCAAGGACGAAGGGGCCGAGGGCGTGTTCCGGGCGATGCGCGGCGTGCACGCGGGACCCATCGCGCTCGGCGCCGATGTCGCCGGCGACCTGGCCTCCCGCTTGCTCGAGGAGGCGAGCCGGGTCGAGAGGCTCGAGACGACGATCGCGGAGATCAGCGACCAGCTCCAATCGATGACCACCGCCAAGGCCGACTTCCTCGCCAACGTTTCACACGAGCTCCGGACGCCGGTGACCGTGGCCAAGGGGATCGCGTACGTCTTGAAGAACCGCGGGATCCCCAAGGAGGAGGAGGACCGTTTCATCGGCCATCTCGAGGCCTCGCTCGAGAAGCTGTCGATGTTGATCGAGGAGATGCTGACCGTTGCCGACCTCGACCGCGGATCGCTCTCGCTCGAGCTCACCCGGGTCGACCTCGCGCCGCTCCTGCGGCAGGTGGCGGACGAGAGCGCCCGTCAGTTCCCCGCGGTCACGATCGAGCGCGAGATCCATCCCAGCCTCCCGGCGTCGGCCGATCCGGGGCGGTTCATCGAGATCGTCCGTCAGCTGCTGGACAACGCGTGCCGCTACTCCCCCGAGGACCAGCCGGTCCTGCTCAAGGGGCGCCCGATGGACGAGGGCGTCGTGGTCTCGGTGACCGATCATGGGGCGGGGATGCCGCGTCAGACCGCGTCGAAGGCCTTCGATGAGCCGTTCTCGGCGGGCGAGGAGATCCTCCGCAAGGAGCGCGCGGGCGCGGGCGTCGGACTGCACCTGGCTCGGCAGCTCGTCATCCAGCACGGCGGGATCCTGTGGGCCGACCCACTCCCGTCCGGCGGGACCCGCGTCTCGTTCGTGATCCCCGCGCGCGAAGGCGATCACGTTGACCAACCCGAGGACCTCGGGTCGGATCCGCTCGAGGAGCTCCACTCGCTGTCCGAGACCGACTCGTAGGCCGGCCCGAACCCGAAGTAGGCCCCGCCCGGCGAGGGGGTCTGATCGCTCGAGGAACCGCGACCCGCGGGGCATTTCGTTGCGCTCCGTCCGAACCCGGTGATACAACACACGTGCCCGGGCGCGGGAGCCCGGGCGCGACGGGGTGCAGCGAAGACCGGTTGGAATCCGGCACTGTCCCGCAACCGTGAAGCCCCTCCGGGGGACGAGTCGGGTCGCCTCCCTCGTCGCGCAAACGACGGTCCTCGAAGGAAGGGCGGTTTGTGGGCGGCGAGATCAAGGCCCATCGCAGCTCCTTCGGATCGGATGGAGGCCGGATGGGCAAGCGTCGCAGCATCGTCGTCGTGGTCGTGGTCGTGCTCGTGCTCGCGCCGTCGGCGGCGGCGTGTGGGTCGAAAGGGTCGGACGACCCGGCGGCCGCCCACGTCGCATCGCCGTCCTCGGACCCATCGTCGTTCCCCGTCGCAGTGCAGGGGACCAGCGGGCAGGTCACGATCGACGAACGGCCGGAACGGATCGTGTCGCTGTCGCCGACGGCAACCGAGGACCTGTTCGCGATCGGGGCCGGCGGGCAGGTGATCGCCGTGGACGACCAATCCAACTTCCCGCCTGAGGCACCCACGACCGAGTTGTCCGGTTTCGAGCCCAACGTCGAGGCGATCGCGGGGTTCGAACCCGACCTCGTCGTGTTCGCCACCGATCCCGGAGATCTCGGGTCCTCGCTCGAGGGTCTGGGGATCACGGCGCTGCAGCTGGATGCCGCTCCGACGCTCGAGGTCGCATACGAGCAGATCGAGCAGCTCGGCCTCGCGACCGGCCACGTGGACGAGGCCCGGACGCTGGTCGACGACATGCGCTCGCGGATCGAAGGGCTCGTCGACGCCGCCGATCCGGCGCCCGGCACGAGCTTCTATTACGAGCTCGACGACACGTTGTACTCGGTCACGTCCGACACGTTCATCGGGCAGCTGTTCGAGATGCTCGGGCTGGAGAACATCGCCGACGAGGTCGGCAAGGGGAGCGGCGGCTACCCCCAGCTCTCGGCCGAGTACATCCTGGCGTCCGACCCCGACCTGATCTTCCTGGCCGACACCAAGTGCTGCGGCCAGTCGCTCGAGACGGTATCGCGGCGCCCCGGCTGGCACGAGCTCTCGGCCGTGACGGGAGGCGACGTCGTGCCGCTCAACGACGACGTCGCATCGCGCTGGGGGCCGAGGATCCTCGATCTCTTCGGCCGGATCGCGAAGGCGGCGGACTCCGTGGGGGCGAACGCCGCGTGAGCGGCCCGGACGCGGCCGACCGCCGAGTGAGCGCCGGGACCCGGGCGACCGTCCTCGGCCTCGGCGTCCTGGTGGTGGCCGTCCTCGTCGGACTGTTGGTCGGGCCGGTCCGGATCGGCGCGGCGAACGTTCTGCGCTGGCTCATCTCGTTCGGCGACCCGCCGCCGGGCGTGTCCGAACAGCAGTCGTTGATCCTGGCCGACCTCCGACTACCCAGGGTGATCGTCGCCGGCCTCGTCGGCGCGTCGCTCGCGGCCTCGGGCGCCGCCTACCAGGCCGTGTTCCGCAACCCGCTCGCCGACCCTTACCTGTTGGGGGCGGCCGCCGGTGCCGGGCTCGGGGCGACGATCGCCGTCGCGTACGGGCCGTCGGGCGCGATCGAGCTCACGGTGCCGGCCTCGGCGTTCGTCGGGGCGCTCGTCGGCGTCGGGCTGGCCTACGGGCTGGGGCGCTCGACCCTCGGCGGGCGCTCGACCGCGAGCCTCGTCCTGGCCGGAGTCGCGGTGGCCTCGTTCCTGACGGCGGTGCAGACCTTCTTGCAGCAGCAACGTTCGGAGACGCTCCGCCAGGTCTATACGTGGATCCTCGGGAGGCTCGGAACGACCGGGTGGGACGACGTGCGTCTGGCGCTGCCCTCGGTCGCCCTCGCGCTCGCGACGATGTGGGCGGTGCGCCGGCTGCTCGACGTGATCGAGGTCGGCGACATCGAGGCTAGGAGCCTCGGCCTGCACGTGGCACGGCTGCGGCTGGTCGTCGTAATCGCCGCGTCGCTCGCGACCGCGGCCGCGGTCGCGGTCGCCGGGTTGATCGGGTTCGTCGGGCTGATCATCCCCCACACGGTCCGGCTGATGGTTGGTGGCAGCTACCGATCCGTGCTGCCGCTGTCGATGCTGTTCGGCGCGTCGTTCCTCATCCTCGTCGACGCCCTCGCGCGGACCGTCGTGGCACCGGCAGAGATCCCGATCGGCGTCATCACGGCGTTCGTGGGGGCACCCTTCTTCATCGCGGTGCTCCGACGGAACGGGGGGCGCGGGGGGCTCAAGGAGCGAGCGCGAAGCGCGAGCGGTAGCCCCTCGGACGGAAGCAGGGCGGCGTGAGGCTCGACGAGCGGGCGGGCCTGGCGACCGCGCTCGAGGTGCGCGACCTCTCGGTCGAGCTCGGCAGGCGTCGGATCGTCTCCGATGTCCGCTTGGACGTCCCCCACGGCGGGTGGGTCTGCGTGATCGGACCCAACGGGGCGGGCAAAACCACGCTGGTGCAGGCGATCGCCGGGCTGCTCCCGCGTGCGGGTTCGGTGCGGCTGTGGGGACGTTCGATCGATGAGCTCGGCAGGCGCGAACGCGCCCGCACGATCGCGCTGGTCCCGCAGCTGCCGGTGATCCCCGAGGGATTCACGGTGGAGCAGTACGCCCTGCTCGGGCGCACGCCGCACCTCGGCCTGCTGGCCTCGGAGGGACCCCGGGACCTCGAGGCCGTGGCGTCGGCGCTCGAGCGGCTGGATCTCGCCTGGGCCGCCACCAGGAGGCTCGACACCCTGTCGGGTGGCGAGCTTCGACGGGCGGTCGTTGCTCGCGCGCTGGCGCAGGAGGCGTCGCTGCTCATGCTCGACGAGCCGACCACCGGGCTGGACATCGCCCAGCAGCTCCGCGTGCTCGAGCTCGTCGAGGAGCTCCGAACGGCCGACGGGCTAACCGTGATCTCGACGATGCACGACCTCACGCTCGCCGGCCGGTTCGCGCACCGGTTCGCGCTGCTGTCGGAGGGGCGCGTGGTGGCCGAGGGCACGCGAGCCGAGGTCCTGCTCCCCCACGTGATCGCGGAGCACTACGGTGCACGGGTCGGCGTGATCGACGATGGAACGCTCGGGTGGGCCGTCGTGCCGCTCTCGGGGCCTGAGCGATGATCGACCACGGGCCCGCGGAACCCCCGACCGACGAGCCACCCACCGAGAGGCCCGAGCGCGCGACCGAACGCGTCCCGTCCAGAGTGCTCGTCCACACCGGCAACGGCAAGGGCAAGTCCACCGCCGCCATGGGCGTGATGCTGCGCGCGGTGTCGGCCGGCTGGAAGGTGGCGGTGATCCAGTTCGTGAAGTCGGGAAGGTGGCACACGGGCGAGGAGGCCACGGGTCGGGCCCTCGGCGTCGACTGGTGGTCGGTCGGCGACGGCTTCACGTGGGACTCCGCAGACATGGACCGGACGGAGGCCATCGCCCGCGAGGCGTGGCTCGCCGCGGCCGAGCTCATCCGGGCGGGCACCCACCGGCTGATCGTCCTGGACGAGATCACCTACCCGATGAACTGGGGTTGGATCGATACCGCGGAGGTCGTCCAGACGATCCGATCTCGTCCCCACGACGTCAGCGTCGTCGCGACCGGGCGGGAAGCGCCCGCCGAGCTGCGCGAGGTTGCCGACACCGTCAGCGAGATGGTGAACGAGAAGCACGCGTTCGACGCGGGGATCTCCGCGATGCGCGGGATCGAGTTCTGATGCCGTACACGTTCCTGATCGGGGGGGCGCGCAGCGGGAAGTCCTCGCTCGCCGTCCGCCTGGCCTCGGCCGGCGACGGGCAGGTGGTGGTCGTCGCCACCGCCGAGGCTCGCGACGACGACATGGCCGAACGCATCCGGGCTCATCGCGCAGCTCGCCCGGAAGGCTGGCGGACCGTGGAAGCACCGGTCGGGCTGCTCGACGCCGTCGACGGCGTGGAGGAAGACGCATACGTGGTCCTCGACTGCCTCACGCTGTGGGTGTCCAACTCGATCGAGGCCGGCGCCTCCGGGGAACAGATCGGGGCCGAGGCTCGGACGCTGAGCTCGATCCTGGCCGGGCGCCCCGGCTCGTCCGTTGTCGTGAGCAACGAGGTGGGGCTCGGCATCGTGCCGGCCAACGCCCTGGCTCGGACCTACCGGGACGTGCTCGGGCGCGTGAACGCCTCGTTCGCGGCCGGGGCCGCTCGATCCCTCTTCGTCGTCGCCGGGCGCGGCCTGCCGCTCGA
>JBKPRY010000134.1:0-2916 GCA_046734755.1 Actinomycetota bacterium
TTCTTATCCGACGCCGCGGTCTTCCGTGTCGTCGCCCAGGTCATCCCGTGGGCATGTGTGGGACCACCGATCACGAGGAGACCAGCCTCGGCCACCTCGGTCGCATCGACCTCGGTGACGGGCCAGGCTCGGACCTCAACCCCGCTCGCGGCGAGCCCGTCGGCGATCGCCGAAGCCACCGCAGCCCTATTGCCGTACATCGACTCATAGACCACCAAGGCCTTCATCTTCTGCCCCCTTCACGTCGCTTCGCGTCTGGTCAAAGGCCTGCTGGACGGGAGACTCGCCTTCGACGAGCGTCATCGGGTATTCCTCGATCAGGAGCTGATGAGCTGGGTCGCGGTAGAGCGCGCGATTCGGGCCGCCCGCCAGCGCGGCCTCCCCGCCGACATCGCGCGCTGGATGTCGGTCCGGGACCGCATCTACAGCCAGATCATGGAGCGCGGCTGGAACTCCGCCCGCGGGGCGTTCGTCCAGCACCACGACACCGATGCGCTCGACGCCTCTCTGCTGCTCATGCCGCTCTGCAAGTTCATCGCGCCCACCGACCCGCGCTGGATATCCACGCTGGACGCCATCACCGCGGAGCTGGTCTCGGATAGCCTCGTCTACCGCTACAACGTCGACGGGTCGCCCGACGGGCTCGCCGGTCAGGAGGCGACCTTCTCGATGTGCTCCTTCTGGTGGGTGGAGGCGCTTGCCCGGGCCGGGCGGCTCGACGAGGCGCGGCTGGCCTTCGAGAAGATGCTCGGCTACGCGAACCACGTGGGGCTGTACTCGGAGGAGATCGGGCCGACGGGCGAGCAGCTCGGCAACTTCCCCCAGGCCCTCACGCACCTGGCGCTGATCAGCGCCGCCTTCAATCTGGACCGCCAGCTCGGGTGACCGCGTCGTCGTGCTCTTGGGGGCACCGCAACCAGGGCATCAACCGTGAACCAACAGGCTCGTTGAACGACAACTCAAGAAACGTCGAATATCCGGAGAATGTCCCGAGTCAGATCATGCCTAGCCGATCCAAGCAGTGTCGTCCTGCGGAAGGGTGGATACACCCGCGCGCCGCCACTGGTGACAACCTGTCGCTGAATGGAGGCCGGCAAGATCTCCGAAGGGAGCACCGTTCATCGAAGGGGTAAGAACCATGCCGTCTCACGTGGCGAGATGCGGCGCCTCGAGCCGCAACGCGAGCACCGGACACGCCGCGATCGCCCGTCGGACGTCGCGCGGGTCCGGTTGGTCTTCGCTGGACTCCGAGATGATCGGATAGCCCCAGTCGTCGAGCCGGATCAGCTCGGGCAAGAGCTCGGCGCATAGACCGTGCCCGGTGCAGGCGACCGGATCGACCCGAAGCCGGAACGAGCGCCTCACGCCGCGACCCCCGCGCCAGGGATCGGAAGCGTGATGCCCCTCGATGCGCTCCGGCAGGGTCGCCCCCGCCCGTGCTGCCGAACGTCCTCTTCGAACGCCGAGAGCGCGCTCCGAAGGAACCGCATGGCGCCGTCGGGGAGGCGGCATGCACCTCGGCCCTCGACTTCCCCCGCCCACCGGACGAGCCGGGCGACGGCGTCCCCGTGGGCCGTCCCCCGCCAGAGATCCTCGACCACCGCGGCGATCGCGTCGAGCCCGAACACGCAGGGTCCGCACTGTCCGGCCGTCTGCGTGGACAGCCACCGCATCACGGCGGCGGTCTCGCCGAGGCCGCACGCTGACGCTGGGAGCGCGACCAGCGCCGCGCACCCGACGACTCCGCCGACCGAGTGCATCCCGGCTCGGTCCAGGGTCGCCCGCTCGATCGCACCGCCCGAGACCCAGGCCCCCGCATAGCCACCCGCGAGCACCGCAGCGATCTCCTCGACCGCACCGCCCGCCGCGCGAAGGACCTCGACGACCTCGGTGCCCGTGGGCACCTCGTAGACCCCGGGATCATGAGCCGCGCCACCGACGGTGACGAGCATCGTGCCGGGCTCGTCGGGATGGCCGACCTCGCGGAAATGCTCCGCGCCGATCCGGCGGATCACCGCGAGGTTCGCGACCGTCTCGACGTTCTGCACGAGCGTCGGGCGGTTCGAAAGACCGCGTTCGAAGGGGCGCCAGGTCCCCGGCGGCGGCATCGGCCGCCCGCGGTTCACCAGATTGACGAGCGCGCGCTCCTCCCCCACCAGATAGTGCGTGGGAACGTCGACGATCCGGATCCGAGGCGTCCACGGCTCGGCCTGGTGTCGTTCCTCGACGGCTCGGGCGATCGCGCGGCGAGCCGGACCCCCCTTGACCGCCAGGACAACCTCGTCGGCACCCACCGCAGATGCGGCAAGCAGGGCTCCGTCGAGCACAAGGTGCGGTGCTCGCGACATCAGGACGGCGTCCTTCACGCTGGCGGGCTCCCCCTCGCTCCCGTTGACGAGCACGACGGGTCGGCGCCGTCCCCGTGTAACCGCCCGGAGCTTCACCGCCGTCGGGAAGCCGCCGCCCCCGCGGCCGCGAAGTCCCGACCGCTCGACGGCGGCGATGAAGGCGTCATCGGGAGAGCGACTCACGGGTGGGGTGGGGTCGAAGTGCCTTCGATGCAGCTCGAGCGTCGTCCATGTGCCGCTTGGAGCGAACCACGACGAGAGACGATCGGCCCCGTCCGTCACGACACACCTCCCGACTCTCTCGCGACCGTTTGGATCCCGACCTCACCCTGCGTCTGGCCCGAGGACGCGATCTGAAGCGACATGAGCAGGTTGATTCGATCGCCGTGGCCGTCAGACAGTGCGGCGGAGATCTCGCCGCCTGACAATCCGGTGACGGTTCCCTGGTAGGGGACCGCCCCCTGCGGCGGCGTGAGCGCCACCGAACCGTCGGTCATAGAGATTCCCTCTTCGATCGCCTGACCGTTGAGAACAACGTGGATCCCGAGCGGCGCCGCGCCCTGCGTCC
>JBKPRY010000135.1:0-7221 GCA_046734755.1 Actinomycetota bacterium
TACTGCCCCTCCACCCCGATGTTGAACATCCCGCCCTTGAAGCAGACGGCCACCGCGAGCGCCGAGAAGATCAGCGGCGTGGCGATCGCGAGCACGTAGCCGATCCCGTCCGCCGATTCCACCGAGTACTTCAGGATCGACGAGTACACCGTGATCGGGCTCTCTCCGTACGCGATGATCAGGAGCGAGCCGGCGACGAGCGCGATGCCGAGGGAGGCGAGCAGGGCCAACAGTTGGCCGGCGAGACCCTCGAGCCAGGCGGAGCGCGATCGCACGGCGGACACGGGCGGCGCGAGACCATCGGTGGCCACCTACGCCACCGCCTCCTTTGCGCCCCCGAGCATCCCCACGCCGATCTCCTCCGGCGGGGCGTCGGGCGCGAACTCCCCCGTGATCTTGCCCTCGTACAGGGTCACGATCCGGTCCGAGAGCGCGTAGATCTCGTCGAGCTCGGCCGAGATCAGCAGGATGGCTCGGCCGGCAGCCTTCTGGTCGAGGATCTGCGTCCAGACGAACTCGATCGCCCCGACGTCGAGGCCCCGGGTCGGCTGGGCGGCGATCATGAGCTTCGGGTCGGTCTCGAGCTCCCGCGCGAGGATCAGCTTCTGCTGGTTGCCACCCGACAGCGTGGAGGCGTTGACGTCGACGCTGCGCGTGCGGATGTCGAAGAGCTGCACCAACCGAACGGCAAGCGCCTTGATCTTCTTGATGAACAGCACGGCGAGGCTACTCGAAAACTCCTCGTCGTCCTGGCGGCCAAGGACCGCGTTCTCCCAGAGCGTCATGTTCAGCACGAGCCCCTGGTCGTGACGGTCCTCGGGGATGTAGCCGACCCCGGCATTCCGGATGTTCCCCACCGGGCGACCGGTGATCGATGCGCCCTCGAGCTCGATCGTCCCCGACGCGGGTGTCCGCAGCCCGAAGAGGGTCTCGGCGAGCTCGCGCTGGCCGTTGCCCTCGACCCCGGCGACGCCGAGAATCTCGCCCGCTCGCACCTCGAGGTCGATCCCGTTCAACTTCCCCTCGCCCGTGAGTCCATGCACGCGTAGAACGGGCTCGCCGATCTCGACCTGCGGCTTGTCGAGCCGGAAGAGCACGGGCCGGCCGACCATCATCTCGGCAAGCTTCGCCTTGGAGGTGTCGACAGGTCGCGTCTCGCCGACGACGCGCCCTCGACGGAGCACCGTGATCCGATCGGCGATCTCGAGCACCTCGTCGAGCTTGTGGCTGATGAACACGATCGTCCGCCCCGCCTCGCGAAGCTTCCGCAGGTTGCCGAACAGGTCCTTCGTCTCGTTTGGCGTGAGGACCGCCGTCGGTTCGTCGAGGATGAGGATCTCCGCGCCACGGTACAGCGCCTTCAAGATCTCGACGCGCTGCTCCTCACCGACCGAGAGGTCCTCGACGACCGCTCGCGGGTCTACGCGGAAGGCGTACGACTCGGCGAGCTCCGCCACACGTTGACGCGCCGCATCGACGTCGAGCCGCGCCCCGCCCTCCTCGCCGAGGATGATGTTCTCGGTGACCGTGAATGGATCGACCAGCACGAAGTGCTGATGCACCATCCCGATCCCTAGGGCGATCGCATCGCGCGGCGAGCCGATCCTGGCCTCCTCCCCCCGGACGAAGATCCGGCCGCCGTCGGCCGGGTACATGCCGTAGAGCACGCGCATCAAGGTGGACTTGCCGGCCCCGTTCTCTCCGATCAGCGCGTGGACCTCACCGGCTCGGAGCTCGAGATCGACGTGGTCGTCGGCGAGCACGCCGGGAAAGCGCTTCGTGATGCGTTCGAGCACGACGAGGGGCGGGGAGCCGTTGCCCCCCGCCCCGTCGCCGTTGGTCACGCTCGACCGCCCGGCCCTACGCGCCTTCCGGCGTGTCCGGCACGACGATCGTTCCGTCGATGATCTGCTGCTTGAACTTGTCCAGCTGCTCGGTGATGTCGGCCGTCAGCGCCTCCGGGTTGGAGGTGGCGTAGTCGACCCCGTCCTCGGCCATACCGAAGACCTGGCTACCGCCGAACGTCCCGTCGCCGACCGCCTGGATCGAGTTGTACACCGCGACGTCGACGCGCTTCAGCATCGACGTGAGGATCCAAGGCTGCTGCTCGGGACTGGCCGTCAGGTACTGATCCGAGTCCACGCCGATGGCGAACTTCTGCGCCTCGACCGCCGCGTTGAACAGGCCCGCCCCGGACGCTCCGGAGGCGTGGTAGATGATCTCGGCCCCCTGGTCGTACATCTTGGTCGACAGCTGCTCGCCCTTGACCGGGTCGTTGAACGCCGTCGTGTCATCGCCGATGTACTCGACGAGCACCTTCACGCTCGGGTCGATCTGATGGGCGCCGGCCTCGTAACCCGCCTGGAACTTCTCGATGAGTGGGCCGGTCTGGCCGCCGAGGAACCCGATCGTCTTGCACTGGCACTTGAGGACCGCCGCCGCGCCGACCAGGAAGGAACCCTCCTGCTCCTTGAAGGTGTAGTCGGCGACGTTCGGGATCGCGTCGGCGTCGTTGGACAGCCCGCAGGCGGTCCCACACGTCGCGTACCCGTCGACGATCATGAAGCTCTGGTCGGGGTAGTCGGGGGCGATCGTGTTGACGCCGGGTGAGAACGCGAACCCCACACCGATCACCAGGTTGAACCCGGCGTCGGCCAGCGCCTGCAGGTTCTGGTCCCGGTCGGACCCGGTGGAGTTCGCCTCGTTCGTGACGACGTTGTCCTCACACACGAGGCCGTCGGCGATCGCCTGCTGGAGACCGGCGTTTGCGGCGTCGTTGAACGACTTGTCGCCGAGGCCACCGATGTCGAACGCGATCCCGACCTTAATGTCCGCGTTGCATTCGGCGGCACCGGTGCCTCCGGTCCCCGCGGTCCCGCCGGTCTCACCGCCGTTGTCATTGCCGCCGCACGCCGCAGCGACGACGGACAGTACGCCGATGAGGACCAGCATCTTCGCTCGCCATGAGCGCATGCTTCCCCCTCCCGTCCGATGGGTGCCCCGAACCCGAGGCACGGCCGTAGATTCTCCGCTCGCCGGGTCGAGCCCGTCAAACGACGTCTGCGCGCCAACCCCAGGTACGTCCGGGAGCGTGCGATCGGATGGCCGATGGCCCCCGGCGGGCAGAGCGGTCTCGCTCGTCAGTAGTCGACGTCGATCTCCTGCATCTCCTTGGCGAGCTCGGACAGAGCCCCCTGGAGCTGCATCAGGAGCATCATGCTGCCGTTGATGCGGATCTTCCCGGTCATGAACGCCGAGACGGGGTTGAGCTCGCTCCTGGCGAGCGCGACCGCCGTGTCGTAGTCCTGTTCGATCGTGGCGTCGGCCTTGTCGGCATCACCGGCCTCCAGCTCGACCGAGCCCCCCTCGAACCGCATCCAGTAGCGCTTGGCACCCTCCGGGGTTTCGATCACGTTCTGGATCGTGACGTTCGCGGCGGCGGCCGCGGCCCGGAAGGCGTCGCTCGCGTTCAGGCGCTTCTCGAGCTCCTTGGTCCACTCTGGCGAAAGGAACTGGACGCGCATGTCGGCCTCCTGTTCGGCGGTGAGTTCGCGCTGCGATCGACGCGGAGTCTAGGCTCGAAAGGCTCAGGCGTCCGCGAACAGGTGGGGGTCGGTCAGGTGCAGCGCGTCGTTGAGGAACCTGACCCGGCGTCGGTCACCGTCGACAACGACGGAGTTGAGCGACGTGTTCTCGGGCACGAAGAACATCTCGTGCTCCACGCCGAGCAGCGCCGCGATGTAGGCGTTGATCACCCCGCCGTGACAGAACACGAGGACGTTCCCATCGGGGTGGGCCGCCAGCAGCCGTTCGACCACGGCGTGGACGCGCGCCCGGAACGGCGCGAGCTCCTCGACGAAGGGGGCGTGACGCCAGATCGGTTCCTGGTTGCGGACCCGGTGCAGCATCTGCTCGTCCGCGGAGAGGATCTCCTCGAACGACTTGCCCTCCCACTCGCCGAGGTGGGCCTCGGCGAGGTCGTCCTCCACCTGCACCTGGATCCCGGCGGGCTCGGCGTAGGCCGACGCGGTCTCGCGCGCCCGGAGCAGGGGCGAGGAGGCGACGATCGCGGGCTCGGGCATTGCGCGGAGCCGGCCGGCGAGCAGCGCCGCCTGCTCCCGCCCGCGCTCGCCCAGCGGAGGGTCCCATTGCTCGCCACGAGCGCTCGGCGTCGTTCGGGTGGAGTCGAAGTCGGATTCGCCGTGGCGGACCAGGTACAGGATCCGTTCGGTCACCGGGCGATCCTGCGGCCCTTGCGCCGGAGACGGTCGCGACCGAAGGCCTCGACGTCCTCGCGCCGCCAGACGCGGCCGGACGCGAGGGCGGCGATCGGCTCGGGGAACGCCCCCCGGCTCACGTACGTCGCCACGCGCCGGCGGTCCCACCCCAGGATCGTCGCGGCCTCGGTCACGCCCACGACGTCGGGGGTGACCTCCACCCACAGCAACGCGTCGGGGCCCGCGAGGCGCCGCAGGCCGTTCAGGCAGCCGTCCCGGGTTCGCCGCCTGATCTCGCGATCGCGGACCCTGCCCACCCAGACCGGTGGCTCGTGATGCATCGACGCCCGCACGGGTGGTGGCGGCACGCGCCCGATGATAGCCGGGGCCGAACTCCGTTCAGCCGCCCGGGCGGCGACCTCGCGTCCGGTTGAGCTCCACCTGCCAGCAGCGCTCGTGCCAGTGACGACGCTCCTCGGGGACGGCGGGGACGACGACGAAGTGCCACGCGCCCGGCCGGATCTCGAGGTCACATCCGGGGCAGCGATACGGCTTGTCGCTGGTGAGCCGTCGCACCTCGAGGCCCGGAACGCTCGCCCAGGCCGGCGCCGCCGACTGCGGCATGCGTGCGGTCGGGGGCCGCTCGTCCGGAGCCCGGCGGTTGCGGCGAGGCATCAGCGCTCCACGGCGACCCGTCGAACGAAGGGCGCCGCGGCTCCGGCAAGCGCCGCGCCGATCTCGCGATCGTCGGCTTTGACGCCGCGAACACGAAAGGAGTGGTCGCCGCCCTCCACCGGCTCGAGCTCGGCCCGGTCGCCGAGCTTGGCCAGCACCTCCTTCAGGAGATCGGGGTTCGCGAACGGATCCCTCGTGCCCTGCAGGAACAGCATCGGGACCAGGATCCGCTCGAGGTGCTCCGCGCGCAGCTTCTCGGTCTTGCCGGGCGCGTGCAGCGGGTAGCCGAGGAAGACCAGGCCCGCGGCCGGCATCCCGTCGGCCGCGCACATCGAGGCGATGCGGCCGCCGAGCGACTTTCCTCCCGCGAGGACGCGCCGGCCGCTCTCGCGTTCGGACGCCGCCTCGAACGCCGCGAGCCAGGTCTCGCGCAGCACGCGCTCGGGATCGGGCGACCGGCGGCCACGCTCGATGTAGGGGAAGTTGAAGCGCATCGTCGCCACCCGCGCCTCCCCCATCGCGCGGCAGAAGCCGGCGAGGAAGGGGTGGTCCATGCCGGCGCCGGCCCCGTGCGCGACCACCAACGCGGCCTCGGCGTCGCGCGGACGGATCCAGACCGACCCCACCTCCCCGGACGGGAGAGCGATGCGCCCTCGGCTCTCCGGCGTGGCCATGCCAGAATCCATATCAGATGGACGGGAACCTCTACCTCGGGACGTCGGGGTTCGCCTACGACGAATGGAAGCACGGCGTGTTCTACCCGGAGGGGCTGAAGAACCGCGAGATGCTCTCGTACTACGCGAGCCGGTTCCCCTCGGTCGAGATCAACTACACGTTCCGGCGCTTCCCGACCGAGAAGTCCCTGACGACATGGAAGGCCGAGACCCCCGAGACGTTCCGGTTCACCCTGAAGGCGAACCAGCGCATCACGCACTGGAAGCGCCTGGCGGACGCGGACCAGGACGTGCGCGACTTCCTGGACCTCGGGCGGTTGCTCGGGGAGCGGCTCGGGACCGTCCTGTACCAGTGCCCGCCAACCCTGAAGTACGACCGCGGGCTGATCGAGGCGTTCGTCGGCTACCTGCCGCCAGCGCCCCGGGCCGCGATGGAGTTCCGCCACCCCTCGTGGATCGAGGCGCGGGACCTGCTGCTGGAGCAGGGCGTCGCCTGGTGCGTCGCGGAGACCGACGAGAACGACCCCGGACCCGACGACCTGTCCTGGGAGCCGTTCGGATTCCTGCGCCTGCGCAAGACCGAGTACTCGGACGAGGAGCTGCGCGCCTGGGTGGACCGGATCCGGCCCTCGCTCGAGGCCGGCCGGGACGTCTACTGCTACTTCAAGCACGAGGACGAGGGCCACAGCACGCAGATGGCCGATCGACTCCGGGCGATGCTCTAGCCGAACGCGCCGAGGTCACGCTGCGAGCCGGCCGCGGAGGGCGTCCTCCAGCTCGCGGACCCGCTCGAGATCGTCGACCCTGCGCCCGAGGTCGTCGCGGACGTAGAAGGCGTCTACCACGCGGCCACCGAACGTCGCCACCTTGGCGAGATGCACGTCGAGCTGCAGCTCGGCGAGGGTTCGGGTGATGTCGAACAGCAACCCGAGGCGATCGGGAGCGCCCACCTCGATGACGGTGAAGAAGTCCGAGGCCTCGTTGTCGATCTCGACCCGCACCGGGACGTCGTCCTGAGGAGCGGGGTAGTGCCGCCGCTTCTCGCGGACCCGGTGATCGAGCGAGAGCCGGCCCTCGATCGCCTTACGCAGCGTCGTCCGGAACTCCCGCCAGCGTTCCTCGCCGACCTCGGGCTCGAACGCCCCCTCGATCTCGAACAGATCGACCGCGACGCCGTCGTCCGTCGTGAACACCTGGGCGGTGAGGATGGACAGCCCCGCGAGCGAGAGCGCCCCCGCGATCATCGAGAGCAACCCCGGGCGGTCGGCGGCGACGACCACGAGGTCGTGCGCCCCCGCGCGCGATCCCTCGGTAGCGTGGGTCCGCACCTCGTGTCTGCCCAGGGCCGGGGCGAGCAAACGGTGGTGAACCTGCACGCGGTCGATGGGGACGGTCAGGACGTAGCCGCGCGGCATCCGCAGGAGGAAGCGCTCGACGGCCTCGGGGTCCTCGCCCGCGAGGGACGCGCGGATCCCCTCCGCCCGGGCAGTCAGCCGTTCCGCGGTACCCCAACCCACGTCGTCTCGCTCGAGGACGTGCCCGACCTTGGCGACGAGCTCGCGGACCAGGGTCGCGCGCCAAGGTGTCCACGCGAGCGGCCCCGTCGCCTCGGCGTCGGCCATCGTGAGCAGGTACAGCGCGGCCAGGCGCCCGGG
>JBKPRY010000136.1:0-18936 GCA_046734755.1 Actinomycetota bacterium
ATCCCGGCCACCGTCCGCTGGTCGCGCAGGATCGTGTGCACGCGCCGGCCGTCCTCCCCTTCCAGGACCAGCCGCTCGAACTCGGGCGCGTCGGGCTCGGGTCCGAGCTTGGCGAGCGGGCCCTCGTCGCCCTCGGCCAGCACCCACCAGCCGGCCTTGCGCTCCCGCCCGAACTCCTTCACCAGCACCGACGGGCGGTTCTCGAACCGGAACCGCACCACCGAGCCCCGCGGCTTCGTCGACTTCGGCGGGTCCTCGACATCGACGCGTCCGCCCTGCGACAGGTGCACGAGGATGCGGGGCCCGCCGAGTTCCCAGACCAGGTACTTCCCGCGGCGACCCACCCGTTCGAGGGTCCGGCCGACCAACTCGGTCGCGCGAGGGGTCACGGTCTTCAGGGAGGAGAACTGCAGCAGGTCGGCCGCCGCGAACGCGGAGCCGCCGACCGCCTTCGTCAGCCGTTCGGCGAGCGCCTGCACCTCGGGGAGCTCGGGCATCGCTCAGACCTCGTGCGCCGGGGGCCGACGGGCCGGGGTCATCGCCGGGTTACGTCGGCTACCGCTCGGCGGACGATCTGCACGCACTCCTCGATGCGGTCCCGGTGCGTCCGGTGCGACAGGATGCACGCCCGGATCGTGAACCGGTCCTCGACGATCGTGCTCGAGAGCACGACGCGCTTGGAGGCGTTGATCAGGTCGAGCAGGCGGCGGTCGGCCTCATCCGAGCCGTCGCGGAGCCGGAAGGGGACGACGGTGAGCTCGGGCTTCCACGGCAGCTCGAGCTCGGGGATCGTCGAGAGCTCCTCGTACAGGTACAGGGCCAGGTCGAGCTTCTCGTCGAGCGCCTCGCGGAACGCGTCCACGCCGTGCAGCACGAGCGGGAACCACACGCGCAGGCCGCGGAAGTCGCGCGACAGCTCCGGCGAGTACTCGGTGAAGTTCGGCAGCTCGTCCTCGGGCGGGAAGTCCTGCAGGTACGCGGCGCCGACGAAGTGCGCCTCCCGCAGGCGGGCTCCGTCGCGCACCACCAGCGAGCCCGTCCCGTACGGCAGGAACATCCCCTTGTGCGGATCCAGCGTGATCGAGTCCGCTCGTTCGATCCCGGCGAAGGCGACCCGTCCGCGTTCGGTGAGCTGGAAGAAGCCGCCGTAGGCCGCATCGACATGGAGCCACAGGTCTTGCTCGGCGGCCACGTCGGCGATCGCCGCGATCGGGTCGATCGCGCCCGTGTTGGTGGTTCCCGCCGACGCGATCACGAAGAAGGGCACGCGGCCGGCGGCGCGATCGGACTCGAGCTGCTCGCGAAGCGCATCGACGTCCATCCGGAGCTCCGGCGTGCACGGGACCGAGCGGACGTTCGCGCTCGGGAACCCGGCGATCGCGGCCGCCTTCGCGTTGGAGGCGTGGACCTGTTCGGAGACGTAGAGGGTGCCCGAGAGGAAGTCCTCTGGCAGCTTGGCCTTGCGCGCCGCGACCAACGCCGACAGGTTCGCCATCGAGCCGCCCGAGGTGAGGATGCCTCGGGCGTCGTCGCCATAGCCGAACAGCTCGCACAGCCAGCGAACGACGTTCTGCTCGATCTGCGTCCCGACCGGCGCCTGCCCCCACATGTTCACGAACCGGTTGATCCCGGTCGCGAGGAAGTCTCCGAGCGCCGAGGCGTACAGCCCGCCTCCCGGGATGAACGGGAGGAACCCGGGTCCGGTGGTGTTGTAGGAGTTGGCCGCGATCAGGTCCACGGTGTCCATGAGCTGGTCGAAGCTCCCCGGCCCGTCCGGCGGGGCGCCTCGCACCGAGCGGGCGGCCTCGATCGCGCCCTCGACGTCGGAGGCGGCGGCCTCGTCCTGGGACTGCACGAACTCGACCAGGTACCCGAGCGCGGTCTCGCCCATCGCGCGCATCTGCTCCGGGCCGGGCTCGAGGGGATACGGCATCGCGCCCATGCTACGGAACGAGAGCGCTGACACCCGTTCGGCTACGCGGATCGCGTGACGGCCTCGAGCAGCCGCCGGGAAGCGTCGGCCACCTCGTCGACGGCGCCGTTGAAGGCCTCCTCGTTCCGTTTCGAGGGCGCCCGGTAGCCGCTGACCTTGCGGACGAACTGCAGGGCCGCCTCCCGGATCTCGGTCTCGTTGGCCGGCACGTCACCCTCGCGGAGCCGTTTGATGCTTCTGCACATGCAGTCGATGGTACCGGCTGCCGGACCGAGCCCCGAACCCGACCGAGGTCCTTGCCCGCGTCCGACCGCGCCCCTATCCTGCTCGAACGCATGTTCGACGCGATGGAACGCCTCAACCCGGAACAGCGAGCGGCGGCCGAGCACCTCGGTGGTCCCCTTCTGGTGGTCGCGGGCGCCGGCTCGGGCAAGACGTGGACGCTCGCCTGCCGGGTCGCGAACCTGGTGAATCGCGGCGTCCCGCCCGAGCGGATCCTGTTGCTGACGTTCACCCGCCGCGCGGCCCGAGAGATGCTGTCGCGCGCCGAACAGCTCACCGGCGACCGTGCGCTCGGCCGGGTCTGGGGCGGCACGTTCCACGCGACCGCCAACCGGCTGCTGAGGCTGCACGGTGGGGCGCTCGGCCTGTCCCCCGGGTTCACGGTCCTGGATCGAACGGATACCGCCGACCTGATGGACCTGATCCGGGGCGAGCTGGAGTTCGGCGAGGGCGAGCGCAGGTTCCCGCGCAAGGACACGCTCGCCGACGTCTACTCGCGCACGGTGAACGGCCGCACCAAGCTCGCCGGGGTGCTCGAGCGCGAGTACCCGTGGTGCGCGGAGGAGGTCGAGTCCATCCGCACGATCTTCGAGCGCTACACCGAGCGCAAGCGCGCGCAGATCGCGCTCGACTACGACGATCTGCTCCTGTTCTGGGACGCGCTCTGCCGCCATCCGGCCGCCGGGGCGGCGATCTCGGAGCTGTTCGACCACATCCTGGTCGACGAGTACCAGGACACGAACCCGCTCCAGGCCGACATCCTCGCGTCGCTCCGTCCCGACGGCGACGGCCTGATGGTCGTGGGCGACGACGCCCAGGCGATCTACGCGTTCCGGAGCGCGACCGTCGCCAACATCCTCGAGTTCCCGTCGCGGTTCCCCGGGACGACGATCGTGAAGCTCGAGCGCAACTACCGATCGACGGGCCCGATCCTCGAGGCGACGAACGCGGTCATCGCGCTCAGCCCGCACCGTCACGAGAAGGCCCTGTGGACCGAACGCTCCGGTGGCCCCCTCCCCTCGCTGCTCACCTGCATCGACGAGCGCGACCAGGCGGACGCCGTCTGCAGGTCGATCCTGGACCACCGCGAACGAGGCACCGCGCTGCGTGAGCAGGCCGTGCTGTTCCGCGCCGGCCACCACAGCGACGTCCTGGAGGTCGAGCTGACGCGCCGCAACATCCCGTTCGTGAAGTACGGCGGGCTCAAGTTCCTCGAGTCGGCGCACGTCAAGGACGCGCTCGCCGTGCTCCGGATCGCGGACAACCCTCGCGACGAGGTGTCGTGGTTCCGGGTGCTCCAGCTGCTCGACCACGTCGGCCCGGCCGGCGCCCGTCGGGTGATGGCGGCGATCGGCGTCTCCGCGCCGGGCGACCCGATGACGCGCTTCCTCGAGCAGGCGATCGCCGTGCCGGCGCCCGCTCTCGCGGAGCTCGAGGCACTCCGGGAAGCCTTCCGCGACCTGGCGATCGAGGGCTCTCTCGTTCCCGCCCAGGTCGAACGCGCCCGGCGGTTCCTCGAGCCCCTGCTCCGCCGGCGCTACGACCAGCCCGATCCCCGTCTGCGCGACCTCGAGCAGCTCGAGCAGCTCGCGACCGGGTTCGAGAGCCGGGCGCGGTTCGTGACCGACCTCACGCTGGATCCTCCGGTCTCGACCTCCGACCTCGCCGGGCCGCCACACCGGGACGAGGACTACGTGATCCTGTCCACGATCCATTCGGCCAAGGGCGGCGAGTGGGACGTCGTGCACGTGATCCATGCGGCGGACGGCATGATCCCGTCGGACATGTCGACCGGCGACCCCGAGCAGCTCGAGGAGGAACGCCGCCTGCTCTACGTCGCCCTGACCCGGGCGCGCGACGAGCTCCACGTGCTGTTCCCGCTCCGCTACCACCGCTCGAATCGTGGTTACGAGGACCGGCACTGGTACGCACAGCTCACGAGGTTCCTGCCCGAAGAGGTCCGGAACCGGTTCTCGCTCGAGACGACCTACGTGGACGCGAGCGACGGGCGTCCGAGCGCTCCGTCGCCGGACGCGAGCGCGAATGGCGTCGACGCCCTGCTCGCCGGCCTGTGGTCGGACTAACCGCCCGCTAGCATCGACCGATGGAGGTCCTGCGCCCCGGCGACGCCGTGGAGTTCCTGCGCCTCGCCGGCGCGCTACTCGAACGCGACGAGGCCCGCAACCAGCTTCCGCTCGGGATCGCCGGGAACCTGATGGCGCACCCGGATGCCTTCGAGGTCGTCCGCTTCTGGGTGGTTCGAGACGGGGACGAGCCCGTCGCGGCGGCCGTCCGGACAGAGCCGTTCAACCTCGTCCTCGGCGATCCGTCGATGGAGACGGCGCTGGGTCCCCTGCTCGAGGCGGTGGTGGCGGACGACCCCGAGGTACCGGGGATCGTGGGCAACGTTCCGTTCGTCGAGCAGGCGGCGGAGCGACTCGCCGGTGCGAGCGGCCGGACCGCCGAACGCACGCTGTCGCAAGGCGTCTACGGGCTGACGAGCGTCCGCGACATGGCCAGAGCACCCGGCGAACCGCGCACCGCCGTCCCTGCCGATCGTGCGCTCCTCCTCGCCTTGCTCCGCGCGTTCGCGGACGAGGCCCTCGTGCATCCCGAGGAGATCTACCGACATCTGGAGGAGAACCTCGACAACCGTTTCGGCACCGAAAGCGCCGGGTTCTGGCTCTGGGAGGACGGGGGGCAGCCCGTGTCCCTCGCCGGCTTCAGCGGCCCGACGCCGACGGGGATCCGGATCGGCCCGGTCTACACGCCGCCCGAGCTCCGCCGGCGCGGCTACGCGACGACCCTGGTCGCCGACCTCAGTGCCTGGCTGCTCGAGCGCGGACATCGCGCGTGCTTCCTCTACACCGACCTCACGAACCCGACGTCCAACCGCATCTACGTGGAGATCGGGTACGAGCGCGTCTGCGACGCGATGGAGTTCGTCTTCCGGGCGGGCTGAGGCTTCTTCAGGAACGCCTCTTCAGGTCGCCGAGGATCTCGCGGGCGGCGTTGGCTCCCGGGGCACCGGTCACGCCGCCCCCGGGATGGGCGCCCGAACCACACAGGTAGAGACCGGGGAGTCCGAGCCGGTACCGGGCGTGCCCGAGCAGGGGTCGCCAGACGAAGAACTGATCGAGGCCGGGCTCGCCGTGGTAGACGTGGCCCCCACTCAAGCCGTACTCGCGCTCCAGATCCGCCGGGGTCGTCACGCGACGGGCCGTCACCAGGTTCGAGAGCCCGGGCGCGTATCGCTCGAGCGCCTTGACGACGAGGTCGCCAAGCCGGTCGCGCTCGGCCGCCCAGTCGGTGTCGCGCAGCTCGAACGGCGTCCACTGCACGACCACGCTCATCACGTGGGTCCCCTCCGGCGCGAGCGTGGGATCGGACAGCGTCGGGATCGTCGCCTCCAGGTAGGGGTCATCCCCGATGCCGCCGTATTTCGACGCGTCGAAGGCCCGCTCCAGGTGATCGATCGTGGGCGCGATCACGATCCGCCCGACCAGGCGCTCGGGGTCGCCACCGTCGAACGACGGCAGGCCCGAGAGCGCGATGTCGACCTTGGAGACCGAGCCGGGGGTCCTGATGTTCGTCGCCCGCCAGCGCAGGTGCGGGCCGATCTCGACCGGGTCCAGGAGCGTCGTGAGCGTCCGTTTCGGATCGATCGCCGTGACCACCGCACGCGCCGGGATCTCGGACCCGTCGGCGAGGACCACGCCCGTCGCCCTGTGGCGCTCCACGGAGATTCCGACGACCTCGGACGAGGTGCGGATCTCGGCGCCGAACGCGCGGGCGCCGTTCGCGAGCGCCTCGGCCATCGCCCCGGGGCCGCCGCGGGCGATCGTCGACTGCCCCGGCGCCCCGCCGTCGTTGCCCGCCGAGTCCGCGAGCAACACCGCCGCGGTCCCGGCCGACCACGGGCCCATCGCCGTGTACTGCACCGCCCGGGAAGCGATCGCCCCGCGGAGCGCATCGGTCTCGAACGCCTCGGCGACGTAGTCGGCGATCGCCATCGGGATGGCGCGCGTGGCCTCGCGGCCGGGTCGCTTGCCGAGTCGCCGGAACGCGTTCCCGAGCTTCAGACCGTTCAGCGCGTCCGCGAGCGACGGGTCCTTCACGTCCGGCGGGGTGATCGCATGCAGGTACGACAGGAACGACGCGAGTGACCGCACCTTCTTGTCGAACACCGGATACGCCTCGGCGTCCGCCGGTGAGCGACCGCGCAGCTCGTCCGCCGTCCTGGCGGCGTCCGACCAGAGCGTCAGCGGTGGGCCTTCGGGTTGCGGCGCGAAGACGCGCACGCTCGGCTCCACCGTGACCAGCCCCTGCTTCACGAGCCCGAGGTCGTGGATCACCGACCTGCGGAGGCGTCCCACCGTGTGGACGATGCCCGGCACCCGAACCCCCGGGGCGAGCTCGATCGTGTCGAGGATGCCGCCGGCGCGCTCGCGCCGCTCCAGGACCAGGACCGAGCGGCCGGCCTTCGCGAGGTAGGCGGCAGTGGTGAGGCCGTTGTGCCCCCCGCCAACGACGACCGCGTCGTAGCGCCGCCCGGTCATCAGGCGACCTTGCCCGCCGAACCTCCTGCGCGTCCGCCCAGGAGCTCGAGCGCGGCGATCCGCCCCGGCGCGCCCATGATCCCGCCGCCCGGATGCGTGGCCGAGCCGCACATCCACAGGTCCTTGATCGGCGTCCGGTAGCGAGCCCACCCGGGGACCGGGCGGTTGAAGAACAGCTGCTCGAGCGAGAGCTCGCCCTGGAAGATGTTGCCCTCGGTCAGGCCCGTGATCCGCTCGATGTCGAGCGGCGTGAGCACCTGCCGATACAGGATCAGGTCGCGGATCTTCGGGAAGCGCTCCTCCAGCGTCGCGATCACGGTCTCGCCGAACGCGTCGCGCTCGGCGTCGTCCCACCTGCGCCCGTCCGAGAGGTGGTACGGCGCGTACTGCACGAAGCACGACATCACGTGCTTGCCGGGAGGCGCCATCGAGGGGTCGACAAGCGTGGGGATGATGCAGTCGATGTAGGGGCGGGTCGAGAACCTCCCGTACTTCGCGTCGTCGTACGCGCGCTCCATGTAGTCCACACCCGGCGAGAAGCTGATCGCGCCGCGGAGCCACTCCCCCTTCCCCGGCCGGCACGCGAGCTCGGGGAGGGCGTCGAGCGCGAGGTTCACCTTCCCGCTCGAGCCGCGGAACTTGTACCGCTTGACCTCCTCCAGGAACGACGGTTCGAGGTTGGAGGGTTCGACGAGGCGGAGGAACGTGACGTGCGAGTCCACGCTCGACAGGACGGCGCCGGCGGCGATCTCCTCGCCCGACTCCAGCACCACTCCCTTCGCCCGGCCGTCGCGAACATCGATCCGCGCCACCGGCGCCTCGGTGCGGATCTCGACGCCCGCCGCTCGGGCCGCCGAAGCGATCGCCTCCGAGATCCCGCCGGTGCCGCCCCGCGGTATGCCCCACGCGCGGAACGCGCCGTCGATCTCGCCCATGTAGTGGTGCAGGAGCACGTATGCGGTGCCGGGCGAGCGGACGCCCTGGAACGTCCCGATGATCCCCGACGCCGACATCGTGGCGATGAGCGGGTCGGTCTCGAACCATTGCCGCAGGAACTCCGTCGCGCTCATCGTCATCAGCTGGACGAACGTGGACTGGAGGCGCTCGGGGAGGTCTCGGAAGGTCTTGGCGAGGCCCACGACCGGCATCCAGTCGAACGGGTTGAACGCGCCCGGATCCGGGGGGACGACCGACAGGATCGGCTTGATGAAACGCGCCATGTCGGCCATCAGCAGCCCGTACTCCTCGTAGGCCTCGGCGTCGCTCTTGGACCACCGGCGAAGCTCGCGGATCGTCTTGCCGTGGTCGTTCACCCGCCACAGCGAGTCGTGCTCGAGCGGGGTGATCGTTCCGTCCAGCGGAAGGATCTCGAGCCCGTGCTTGGGGAGCTCGAGCTCCCGGATGATCTCCGGTCGTAGGAGCGAGACGACGTAGGAGAACTCGCTAAAGCGGAAGCCGGGGAAGACCTCCTCGGTCACCGCGGCGCCGCCCAGCACGTGTCGGCGCTCGAGCACGAGGACGGTGCGTCCCGCGCGGGCCAGGTACGCCGCCGCCGTGAGGCCGTTGTGGCCTCCCCCGATGATGACCGCGTCGTACCGGTTCGCCACGGACGCCATCGTAGGGGCGGGGTACGGGCCGGACCAACCGGCCCTTGACTGCAGGTCAGCCCCCTCCCGCGCGCCACCGCTAGGCTACCGCCGGTCACGCGCGAACGGGAGGATCCACCTTGAGCGTCGGCACGGCGTTCCACCCGCGCACCTCGGCGCTGAACTCGACGCTGGCCTGGGGCGAGTGGTCCGGGTACTTCGCGGCAGCCGTCTACGCCGACTTCCACGACATCGAGTACAACGCGATCCGCGAGCAGGCGGCGCTGATCGACGTCACCCCGCTGTACAAGTACGAGATCACCGGGCCCGACGCCGCGAGGCTCGTCGACCGCGTGGTGACGCGCGACGTCTCGAAGCTCGCGGTCGACCGCGTGGTCTACACGCCGTGGTGCAACGAGGACGGCAAGGTGGTCGACGACGGGACCGTGGCTCGCCGGGCAGAGCAGGAGTTCTTCTGGACGGCGGCCGACCCCTGCTACCGGTGGTTCACGCTGAACGCGGCCGGGCTCGACGTGCGGATCGTCGACGTGTCCGAACAGGTCGCGGCCGTCGCCCTGCAGGGGCCCCGTTCGCGCGACGTCCTCGAGGGCGCCAGCCGTCGCGACTGGGCGGACCTGCGCTACTTCGGCCAGCGGCGCGCGGAGATCGGGGGCGTCGACGTCCACGTCTCGCGCACCGGGTACACCGGCGACCTGGGCTACGAGATCTGGGTCGACGCCGGTTCGGCCACGGACGTGTGGGACGCGCTGTGGGAGGCCGGCGAGCCGCACGGCATCCGTCCCGCCGGCATCCGCGCGCTCGATGTCGCGCGCGTCGAGGCCGGGCTGATCCTGATCGAGGCCGAGTACACCAGCGCCCGGCACGCGATCAGCCCCGAGCAGCACTACTCGCCGTTCGAGATCGGCCTCGGCGCCTTCGTCGACCTCGCGAAGCCGGCGTTCGTTGGCCGGCGCGCCCTCGAGCTCGACCACGGCCGGGGTGGGCCGGGGCGGCGCCTCGTCGGCCTCGACCTCGAGTGGGCCGGGATCGAGGCCATGTTCGCCCGGCACGACCTGCCCCCGATGGTCTCGGCCCTCGTCCACCGGGACCCCGTACCCGTCTACAAGGACGGGCAGCAGGTCGGCCGAGCGACCAGCGTGACCTGGGGCCCGACGATCAAGAAGATGGTGGGGTTCGGGTCGGTGCCGCCACGGCTCGCGAAGCCGGGGACCCGCGTCTCGGTCGAGTGGAGCGTGGAGGGCGAGCGGGGCAAGGTGGCGGCGACCGTCGTCCCCCTGCCGTTCCTGGATCTGCCCCGCAAGCGCGCGTAGGCGAACCCGGCGCCCCACGAGGCCGAACCGTCTGGGATGATTCGACCACCGATGGGTTCTCGGCGTGTGCTCGTGCTGCTCGCGCTCACGGGCGGCGGCGTCGCCTGTGTGCTGGTGGCGACCGGGAGCCTGATCGCCGGCTCGCTCGCCGGTCTCCTGGTCCTCGGCGCCTGCCTCTTCGCGATCCGGGCCCGCGTGCCCGAGGACCCCGATCGCCGGCGTCTCCTCGCCCTGATGGGGGGGCTCGGCCTCGCGGCGGTGGCGGCGGGCACCGCCGCCGGCGCCGTGGTCCGGCGGCTCACCCGGCCGGACCCGCGCCCGGCCCTCGAGGCGATGGCCTCGGACGTGGGCTCCGAGTATCTCGAGCTGGTCACCCGCTCGTACCACGCCGAGCGCCTAGGCGACCTGCAGCTGCTGGTCACGCCCTACTCGAGCTCGAATTATCCGCAGGAATCGCTGTCGCTCACCCCGAACGACCCGCGCTCGAGCCACGCGGTCGCCTGGATGTACGGCGAGCGCGTCCCGATCGTGGTCTGGTCGCCGGGGCGCATCGAACCACAGGACCACACGGAGCGCGTCACGCTGGCGGACCTCGCGCCGACGACCGCGCAGCTGATCGGGTTCGACGAGTTCCGGGCGGCGGACGGCCTGGCGCTCCCGGGGATCCCGTCGGTCACGCCGCCGGTACAGCCGCGGGTCGTCGTCACGCTCGTGATCGATGGTGGCGGGTGGAACGTCCTGCGCCGCTGGCCCGACGCGTGGCCGAATCTCCGGCGACTCCTGCGCGAGGGCGCGACCTACCGCAACGCGATCTCGGGCTCGTTCCCATCGGTCACGGCCTCGACCCACGCCACGATCGGCACGGGCGCCTTCCCCCGAACGCACGGGATCACCGGCCACAACGTTCGGCGGGGTGCCGGGCCCGTGAAGGCCTGGGGCGAGGCCGGGAACATCGACCCGAGCTTCCTGCTCGAGCCCACGCTCGCCGACCGGTGGACCGCTTGGAGCGAAAACCGAGCGTGGGTGGGCGAGATCGGCTACCAGGTGTGGCACGTCGGGATGATCGGCCGGGGCGGGCGCCCGATGGGCGAGGCCCCGGTCGGCGTGTTCTGGGACGAGGACGGTGGCGGCGGGTGGCAGCCCCATCACCCGGGTCTGTACCGGCTCCCGAAGACGACCCCCGGGCTCGAACGGCTCGACGAGCTGACCGCCGGGTGGGAGCCGCCCGCGCCGTCCCCGTACGACCCCACCGGGAAGAAGGCGATGTGCTGCTTCCCACCGGTCGTTCGCTATCAAGGCGAGCTGATCCGGGCCACGTTCGACTCCGAGCCGATCGGGGACGACGAGGTCGCGGACCTCCTGTACCTCAACTTCAAGGCGCCCGACTACTCCGGCCACGTCTACAACATGGACGACCCGCGCCAGGCCGAGGTGCTCGGCGCCGTCGACGAGGAGATCGGGCGGGTCGCCGACCTGTTGGCCGAGCGGTTCGGAGACGGCCGCAGCGTCCTGATCGTGACGGCCGACCACGGTCAGTGCCCCGAGATCGACGCGAACGGGGGCGTGCGGATCGACCCGATCCAGCTCGAGCAGGACCTGAATGCGGAGTTCGGGACCAGCGTGTTCGGGCTGGTCCAGATGGTCGCGCCGTCCGAGGTCTACCTGGACCCGAGGGCGCTCAGGGACTCGGGCCTGACCGCCGAAGACGTGGCGGCGTTCCTCGCCGACTACCGCTACGGCGACAACATCGGCCCCTACATCCGGCCGGCGGCGGTCCGGCGGGACCGGCTGCATGAACGGTCGTTCGCTGCGGTGCTCCCCGCCTCCTACATCGCCGAGCTCGCGAGCACGGACCTCGCACGGTTCGGTACCACCGCATACGAGGACGCGGATCCAGGGGGCATGCCCGCCGTCACCTGGTAGCTCATACGCCCGGTGATAGGGTTCGGCGCACGGCCCGGGCGGGACCGTCGTTCCCCCGCCGGCCATCCACGAACCGCGCCAACAGATGGGACGGAGGACCGCGATGCCACACCGCCTGTCGCAGAGCCTGCAGCGCATCCTGGAGATCGAGGAGCCGCTCCGGCGATTCTTCTACGAGAGCCGCTACGCCAACCGCGACCCGGCGGACCCGGCGAACTGCGACTTCGTGGCCGGCAACCCGCAGGAGATGGCGCTCCCCGAGTACGTCGAATCGCTGCAGCGCTGGACCGTGCCGCAGGACAAGGACTGGTACGCGTACAAGTTCAACGAACCGTACGCGCAGGAGGCCGCCGCCGCCGGTCTTCGCGAGCGACGCGGCGTGGACTTCGAGGCGGACGACATCCTGGTGACCGACGGCGCGTTCGCCGGCCTCAACCTCTGCATCCGAACCGTGACCGACCCCGGCGACGAGGTGATCTTCCTCACGCCTCCGTGGTTCTTCTACGAGGCGATCATCCTGGGCGGGGAGGCCGAGCCGGTACGGGTCCCGGTGGACAATGAGACGTGGGACCTCGACGTGGGCGCGATCGAGGCCGCGATCACCCCTCGCACCTCGGCGATCATCGTGAACTCACCCAACAACCCGGCCGGCAAGATCTACCCGCCCGAGACCCTGCGGTCCCTGGCCGAGGTGCTGAACGGCGGCTCCGAACGGATCGGGCGCCCGATCTACCTGATCTCGGACGAGGCGTACTCGCGGATCGTCTTCGACGACCGGTCCTTTACGAGCCCGACCGAGTCCTACGCGAATTCGTTCCTCGTCTATACCTACGCCAAGCAGCTGCTCACGCCCGGACAGCGGGTGGGGTACATCGCCCTGCCTCCCGAGATGCCCGACCGCCCCCAGATGCGCGAGGCGCTGCAGCTCGGCCAGCTCACGTATGGGGGACACGCGGCCCCGACCAACGTCCTGCAGCGCGCGATGGGCGACCTCGAGGGGATGAGCGTGGACGTCAAGGCCCTGCAACGGCGCCGAGACCGCGTCGTGGAGGCGCTCCGCTCCTACGGCTACGACGTCCACTCGCCCGAGGGCACCTTCTACCTCCTGCCGACGAGTCCGGACCCCGACGACGTCGCATTCGTCGAGCGCCTGGCCGAGGACAAGGTGTTCGTCCTGCCCGGAACCGTCGTCGAGATGCCCGGGCGCTTCCGCATCTCGATCACCGGGAACGACGAGATGACCGAGCGGGCGCTCCCGATCTTCGAACGAGCGGCGAAGGCCTAGGCCTCGGTGCCGGTCGAGCTCAGCGAGAGCGACCGGGCCCTCCTACGCGGCGAGCGGGGCGAGGCAGCGGCGCTGGCGATGCGCATCGTCGTCGAGATGGCGGGCGTCTCCGCCGCCGAGCGGCTGATCGACGTGGCCTCGGCGCATGTCGACGGGTGCCTGTACCACGGGATCGCGGGGCTCGAGTTCGCCGAGCGCCTGGTCGCGGGCGGAGCCCGGGTCGCGGTGCCCACCACGCTGAACGTCGGCGCCCTCGACCTGCTGCATCCCGAGCGGTACCGCGGCGACCCCGGGGTGGCCGCGGACGCCCGTCGACAGATGGACGCGTACGTCGCGATGGGCTGCCGGCCCACCTGGACCTGCGCGCCCTACCAGCTCCCGGGGCGTCCCGCGTTCGGGCAGCACGTGGCGTGGGCCGAATCCAACGCGATCGTGTTCTGCAACTCGGTGCTTGGCGCCCGGACCGACCGGTACGGCGACTTCATCGACATCTGCGCCGCGCTGACGGGCCGGGTGCCCTTGGCCGGGCTCCACCGCGACGAGGCGCGCCGGGCGGGTCTCGTGGTGACGCTCGAGCGGGTCTCGGAGCGTCTGCTCGCCTCGGACGCGCTCTATCCGGTGCTCGGGCACCTGCTCGGCCGCGAGGCCGGGAGCGAGGTTGCCGCGATCGTCGGCCTGCCCGCGAACATGTCGGAGGACCGGATGAAGGCGCTCGGAGCCGCGGCAGCCTCCTCGGGCTCGGTGGCCATGGTCCACGCGGTCGGCGTTACCCCGGAGGCGCCCACGCTGGAGGCGGCGACCGGGGGCGAGGAGGCTCGCGAGCTCCGGGTGACGACGGCCCGACTTCGGGCGTGCCGCGATGAGCTGAGCACCGTCGCCCCCGAGCGGCTCGGGGCGGTCAGCGTCGGGACGCCGCACGCCTCGCTCGCCGAACTCGATCGGCTGGCCGGGCTCCTGGGCACGAACGAGGTCGCGGTCCCTCTGTACGTGAACGTCGGACGAGAGGTGCTGGCCGACGCCGACGATCGAGGGCTCGTGCCACGGCTCCAGGCGCTGGGTGTGCGGGTCGTCTCCGACACCTGCACCTACATCTCGCCCGTCATGGACGAGGTGAACGGCCCCGTCATGACCGACTCCGCGAAGTGGGCCTGGTACGCCCCGGCGAACCTCGGCGTCGACGTGGTGATCGGGGGGCTCGAGGAGTGCGTCCGTTCGGCGGTGGCCGGGCGGGTCCTGCTCGACGAGACGCTGTGGGCCGATGTCTGAGGCCCGCACCCTCGTCGCCGGGACGGCCGAGGGCCGGGCGCTCGTCCTCGACGAGCCGCTCTCGTTCTGGGGCGGCGTCGACCCGGCCACCGGCGACATCATCGACGGCCGCCACCCGCAGCAGGGGGCGAACGTGACCGGGCAGATCCTGGTGATGCCCTCGGGACGAGGCTCGAGCTCGTCCTCGAGCGTGCTCGCCGAGGCGATCCGGACCGGCACTGCACCCGCCGCGATCGTCCTGGGCGAGGCCGACCCGATCCTCGCGCTCGGCGCCATCGTGGCGCGCGAGCTCTTCGGCGCCACGATCCCGATGGTCGTGACGGCCGGGTTCGCGCTTCGGACCGGCGACCTCGCCACCGTTCGGGCCGACGAGACCGGCGTCGAGCTGCGCCGGGGGCGAGGCTATCCAACGGCCCGCCGCGGCTAGATCCGAGCGAACCCCGCCTGCAGGTCGTGGACGACGACCGTCGCCTCTCCCAACATCTGGACCTTTCTGCGGAGGAGCTCGAGCAGTCCCTGGCTCGGGGTGCCGTACACGTCCATCGTCGACAGGGTGATGAGCTCGGCGAACCCCGCGAAGGCCGGACCCGCGACCGTCATGTGGTGCTCCATCGACGCGGAGTCGGGATGAACCTGCACGACCGTCATCCGAGAGCCGGTCTGGTCGAAATACACTTCGTAGGCGATCGGCCTGGGCTCGTTCGCACGGACGAACTCGACCAGTTCCGCGACGGCCTTCTTCAGCTCGTCGAGGCTGCCGTCGCGGATCAAGGACGTGTCGATCGAGATGACCGGCTCCGGCATGCTCGGGAGCGTACGAACCGCGTGGCGAGGAAGCAAGGCGGGACAGGGGATCGTCCTGCCGGTCGAGATCAGCTACCGGATGTCGAGGAGCCCTCTCATCCGATCTCGATGAAGAGCCGGTAGGAGATCAGGGAGGACGAGTTGCTGGTCCCCTGGACCACGGTGTTGAACGGCTCGAGGTTCGAGGCGACGTCGGGTGGGAGTTGCGACCCGAACCTCGACACCATCGCCGCCACGTCCACGTACACGATGCTCCCGCCGTCCGGTACCCGGGTCACTGCCCGCTTGTACCCAGACGACGCGCCGATGTTCGGCTCGCTCCCCGCTCGGGTGTCGATCACCTTGCGGATCTCGGTCGGGCTGGATGCGACGATCGCGGCACCATCGACGACTGCATAGGCGGGCACGAACCCCGTGCCCGAGAGTTCGGGATCGTCCAGATACCGGATCGTCGTGTCCTGGTACGTCGAGGTCCTCCACGTCGCCTCCGGGACCGCCCGGAGGACGTTCTGACGCTTCGATCCGGACGCGTTTCCGAGGGCGGACGCCTCCGCTCGGTACTGAGCGGCGAGCACCAGGTCGGCGAGCCCGTCCAGCGTGTGCTGGACCGCGGAGGGATCGCGGACGCCGAGCACGATGGCGCCGGCAGGCACGAGGCCTCCGGGGCCGACCTCCAACGCGAGATCGCCTGTCAGCGCGGCCAGCGTGTCGTCCAGGCCGATCTGATGACGGATCAGCTCCCCCTCGGACGTTGCCAGGACCTGGTCCACGGTCTGCTTCAGGGTCTCGTCGACGCCCTGCTGCGTCGCCACGACGTACGAGTCCGCCGGGACGAACCCGAGCACCCCGTTCTCGTGGACGGGTTGGTCGAGCTGCAGCCGCGTCGCCGGATCCAGCTTCGAGGGATCCATGCGCACCGCGACATCGAACGCCAGGCCGTCGGGGTGGGCCGACAACGTCGCCCCGACGCCCCGGATCGCGCGCAGCTGATCCAGACCTGGAGCCGTGCCCGCCACACCGAGACCCGTCGCCGAGAAGGCACGTTGCACGATCTCGGCGGGGTTCACGTACGCCAGTGCGAGCTTGCCCTCGGGCAACGACGAGATCGTCTCCAGGAACGCCGGGTCGTTGGCGATGGCGGGCGCGCTTCCCTCCGACACATCGATCACGCGGGTGAGGCCGATCGAGTGGTTACTGAGCACGACGACGTGGTCGACGATCGCATAGCCGACGGACGAGGTACCCCTGCCGAAGACGTGCATCGTCGCGCCCCGGTATTCGCTGGCCTGTTCGTTGCCGAGCGAGCCGTGGAGAGCCTTGTCGAGCGCTTGCCCCGCCGCCTCGTCGTCCTTGCTGGCGACCAGGAAGGAGACCGTCGGAACGTCCTCGTTGGCCCCGACGTCCACGACGATCGCCACCTGAGAGCCGAGCCACGGCCGAACGTCCTCGTGACTCAGCCCCACGCCCTCGAGCGCAGCGTCGAGCACGTCGTCCACCTGCTGCCGGACCCCCTGGTCGTCGCGTAGCGCGGGGAACCGGTCCGCGAGCGCCATGAGGTTGACCTTCTGGCCGGCCGACGGGTCGAGGTAGGCGGTGATGACCACCTCGCTCGACGCCGGGACGAGCTGAAGCAGCTCCTCGCCCGCTCCACGCATCAGGAGGAAGGCGGCGGCGGAGCCCCCACCCCCCACGACCAGCAGCGCCGCCAGCAGGACCACGAGCCAGCGGCGCGTGCGGCCGGTGGTGGACGAGGGCGGGTGGCCCTCGGACCAGGCTCCCCACGACGACCCCGCTGGTGGAATCAGACCTCCGCCCTCGCTTGGCCGCTCGACCTCACCGGTCGGTGGCGGCGGCAACGAAATGGCTGGTTCCTGCTCCCGGCCGGGCGATCCCGGGCTGTTCGGATCCATGAACGGACTCCTCGGGGCTTCGGTGAAAGCTCGATCTGACGGCGGCCCCCTCGATTCGCGGGTCAAGACCACTATCGGTCGGTCGGAGCCTCGAGTTCAGCGGAGTCGGACAACCTCGTCCGCCGACTCTGGGCTCGGTGGCCGTGCTGCGCTGACGCGGCGCGCTTTCCTCGCTCGTCGCCGAGGCCAAGCTCGTCTAGCGAGCTGGGGCCAGGCCTGCGAAGCTGCCAGCGTGAGCGGACCTGGACCAGCACGTGACCACAGCCTGGTGGTATCTCGGTTCGTCGATGCTTGTTCGGCCGACCACCGAATCGTCGCCGCGTTCCTCTTCGGGTCCCACGCGAGGGGCGAGGCCGACGAGTACTCGGACCTCGACCTCGGTGTGATCACGAGCGACGATGCCCTCGAGAACGTCATGGCCGAGCGGACAGCGTTCGTCCGTCGACTCGGCGAGCCCGTGTTCATGGAGGACTTCGGGCACGACCGGATCGCGTTCTTCATCTTGACCGACGGCACCGAGTGCGAGGTTGTCTTCGGGCGCGAAGGCGCGCTCGAGGAGCTCGATGTGGGGCCGTTCGTCACGCTCGTCGACAAGCGCGGCATCTTGGACGGCGCGGAGCTCCCGTTGCCGCAGCCGGACCCCGACGAGCGACGCGAACAGCTCCGCCAGGTCCTGAACTGGTTCTGGCACGACCTCTCACACTTCATGGCAGCGCTCGGGCGTGGGGAGCTTTGGTGGGCGTACGGCCAGCTCGAGGCGCTGCGCCGATACTGCGTGAACCTGCTACGGATCGAGCACGGGGCCGAGGCTCAGGAAGAGGCCTACGAGAAGGTCGAGAAGGCCGTGCCCGTATCGGAGCTCGCGGCGCTGCAACCAACCTTCGGCCCGATGGAGCGGGATGCGATACTCAGAGCCGCCCTGGATATCGTGAGCTTCTTCCGGGAGCACGCTCCCCAGGTAGCGGTCGCCTACGGATCCGAGTATCCCGCTGAGCTCGAGCGACTGATGTGCGACCGCCTCGACCAGCTGTCTCTCACGTCGCGTTAACGAGGATCCGCTGCGGCATACGTGAAGGTGCGCTTTCCGAGGGATCCGCCAGTCAGACGTCGAGCGAGAAGCCCAGGTCGACCTCACCGGCGGAATGCCCGCCTCGAACGCACCACTCTCTAGCGTGGGCTCGAGGACCGCTACCGAGACGTCCATCGGATCGATGTCACCTCGCCGAGCCTCCGGCCCGTCGCCGTCCGTGCGGGGTGATCGAACATCGAAAACTACGTCTCGCACCTGGAACGCCAGGTGGCTTCGGCGGCGGGCCCAACGCTTGAGAAGCCGATGAGCGAGAGTGAAGCGCGGGAGTCCCTCCCCTGGGCACCTCGTGGAACCACGAGGCCGTCTCATGCATCCAGTGTGGAGAGTCGCGATGCTGGGGAGCCGCGTGGTTGAGAATGCCCGAGCCGAGGGGCGACGGCTGGGCGAGCTCTACGCCCGCCATGGCCCAGCATCAATTCGACTCGCCTATCTGATCACCGGTGATCGGTACCTCGCCGAGGATCTCGTGCAGGAGGCCTTCGTGCGGTTGGCGGGGCGGTTTGCAGATCTGCGGAACCCCGACGCGTTCGAGGCGTACCTAAGGAGAACCGTTGTGAACCTGGCCCGAATGCATTTCCGGCGCGGCCGAGTGGAACGAGCGTTCCTACGGCGCGAATCTGGGCGGCGCCATCAGGACGCTTCGTTGCCGGATGTCGACACCTATCAGTTGATGAAGCAGGCGCTGCTGCGCCTCCCGGCGAGGCAACGCGCCGCCATCGTGCTCCGCTACTACGAGGACCTGCCGGAGCGGCAGATCGCCGAGCTGCTGCGGTGCCAGCCCGGAACGGTCAAATCACTGCTGTCCCGCGGCATCGCCGCGCTTCGGGAGCGGGTCGGAGGCGAATGACATGGGCACGAACATCCAAGAGTTCCTCGAGCGGATGGCATCGGAGGTTCAGCCGAGCCCCGTTCTTTCGCAGCGCCTCGTACGGAAGGCGCGCCGTCGACGCGCAAGAACCATCGTGGT
>JBKPRY010000137.1:0-5626 GCA_046734755.1 Actinomycetota bacterium
GAGGGCCGGGTCCCGCTGCATACGCTCCGCGCGAAGATCGACTTCGGGACGGCCGAGGGCAAGACCACGTTCGGGCAGATCGGCGTGAAGGTCTGGGTCTATCACGGCGACGAGATCCCCCAGGCCGAGCAGGAGACCGAGCGGCTCCGCGCTCGCGCGCTCGCGCAGGTCTCCAGCGGCGGCGCCTCGACCGGCGCGCTCATCACCGATGAGCGAGAGGCCGCCGAGGTCGCGGAGCCGGAGGCGCCGGCGATGAACGCCGAGGGCGCGGCCGAGGAGCCCGAGACCGTCATCCCAGCCGAGGCCGAGAGCGTCGCCGAGGCCGCGGAGGCGCAGCCGGCCGAGGGCCAGCTCTCGCCCGCGGAGAAGGAGAAGCAAGAGAAGGAGAAGCAGGACTGATGCTCGCTCCGAAGAAGGTCAAGCACCGCAAGGTGCATCGGGGCCGCCGGCGCGGTCGCGCCAAGGGCGGGACCGAGGTCCATTTCGGCGACTACGGCTTGGTCGCGCTCGAGGCCGCGTGGATCACCAACCGTCAGATCGAGGCGGCCCGCGTCGCGATCACGCGTCACATCCGCCGCGGCGGGAAGGTGTGGATCAACATCTTCCCCGACAAGCCCGTGACGAAGAAGCCGGCGGAGACCCGGATGGGCTCGGGCAAGGGCAACCCGGAGGGCTGGGTCGCCGTCGTCAAGCCGGGGCGCGTGATGTTCGAGCTGTCCGGGGTCTCCGAGACGCTCGCGCGCGAGGCGATGTCGCGGGCCGCGCACAAGCTGCCCATCAAGAGCAAGTTCATCATGCGCGCAGGCATCGGGGGGATGGAGTGATGGCAACCATCCAGGAGCTCCGAGACCTCGGTGACGAGGAGTTGTTCGAGCGACTCGAGTCCGACAAGGAGGAGCTGTTCAACCTGCGGTTCCAGCTCGCGACGGGGCAGCTCGACAACCCGATGCGGATCAAGGACGTCCGTCACGAGATCGCGCGGATCCTCACGATCGTGACCGAGCGGCGGAACGAGGCGCAGGGAGCTGAGGCGGAGGCATCATGAGCGAACGACAGGAAGAGACCGAGACGGACGAGATCACGTCCGGCGCCACGTCCGGCGAGACGGCCGTATCGGCGATCCCGGCGCGGCCGGCACCGGAGGGCTCGACGGGCGACCGTACCCGGCGCAAGGTCCGGGTGGGCGTCGTCGTGTCCGACAAGATGGACAAGACCGTGCTCGTCCGGATCGACCGCCACGTGCGACACCCGCTGTACAAGAAGACCGTCGCGCGCTCGAACAAGCTCGCCGCGCACGACGAGACGAACGATGCGCACGTCGGCGACACGGTTCGGCTGATGGAGACGCGACGGACCTCCAAGAGCAAGCGCTGGCGGGTGGTCGAGATCGTGGAGAGGGCCAAGTAGGTGATCCAGCAGGAATCGCGTTGCAAGGTGGCGGACAACACCGGGGCCAAGGAGGTCCTGGTGATCCGCGTTCTCGGCGGCAGCGGCCGTCGGTACGCCCACGTGGGCGACGTGGTCGTCGGCTCCGTCAAGGACGCCCTGCCCGGCGGCGGGGTCAAGAAGGGCGAGGTCGTCAAGGCCGTCGTCGTTCGGACCGCCAAGGAGCGACGCCGACAGGACGGCTCGTACATCCGGTTCGACGACAACGCGGTGGTGATCCTGACGGCCGACTCGAAGAACCCTCGCGGCACGCGCATCTTCGGACCCGTCGCCCGTGAGCTCCGCGAACGCCGCTTCATGAAGATCATCTCGCTCGCCCCGGAGGTGTTGTGACATGCCAGGCGTGAACATCCAAAAGGACGACACTGTGAAGGTCGTGACCGGCAAGAGCGCCGGTCACACCGGCCGCGTGATCCGCGTGCTCCCCCGCGACGGGCGGGTGATGGTCGAGGGTGCGGCGATGGCTAAGAAGCACCAGCGCACGGCGGGCAAGAAGTCGGCGAGCGGTTCCCAGCTGCAGCAGGGCGGGATCATCGACACCGAGCTGTACGTCGACATCTCGAACGTGATGCTGGTGTGCAACTCGTGCGGCCAGCCGACCCGGGTCGGGCATCGCATCGAGGGCGACGGCACCAAGTTCCGCGTGTGCCGCAAGTGCGGGGCCGACCAATGACCGATCAGCCGACGCCCCGCCTGAGGGAGCGCTTCAACCAGCAGATCCGGACCCGGCTGCAGCAGGAGCTGGGCTTCGCGAACCCGAACCAGGTGCCGCGGCTGGAGAAGGTCGTCGTGAACATGGGGGTTGGTGACGCCCTGAAGGATGGCCGTATGCTGGAGGCCGCGGTCGACGACCTCACGATCATCACCGGGCAGAAGCCCGTGATCACGAAGGCCCGGAAGTCGATCGCCGGGTTCAAGCTGCGTGAGGGCAGTCCGATCGGCGCCAAGGTCACCCTTCGTGGCGACCGGATGTGGGAGTTCATCGATCGGCTCGTCTCGATCGCGATCCCTAGGATCCGGGACTTCCGTGGGCTGAACCCGAACGCGTTCGACGGGCACGGCGACTACACGCTCGGGCTGACCGAGCAGCTGATCTTCCCGGAGATCGACTACGACAAGGTCCTGAAGATCCGGGGGATGGACATCACGGTCGTGACGACCGGGAGGAACGACGACGAGGGCAGGGCGCTGCTGGTGGCGCTCGGGTTCCCCTTCGAGGGAATCCCGATGGCGGCGAGCGCGTCGATCTGAGCCGATAGGCGAAGATCGCGGAGCATCGTGTAGGAGAAGACATGGCGAAGAAGGCGTTGAAGAACAAGCAGCAGGGGCAGGCCAAGTTCAAGGTGCGCGAGTACACGCGCTGCCGGCGCTGCGGCCGAGCCCGAGCCGTGTACCGGCGGTTCCTGCTCTGCCGCATCTGCTTCCGTGAGCTCGCGCACGCGGGGGAGCTGCCGGGGGTGACGAAGGCCTCATGGTGAAGCTGGCGACCAACGTCAATGACCCGGTCGGCGACATGCTGACGAGGGTCCGCAACGCCAACCTCGCGTACAAGGACGATCTCGTGGTCCCGGCGTCGAGGATGAACGAGGCGCTCCTGCGGATCCTGTCCACCGAGGGCTACGTGAGCGACTTCGCCGAGGAAGGTGAGGGGATCGAGCGCGTGTATCGCGTGACGCTGAAGTACGACGCCAAACGCAAGCGCACGATCAGCGGGATCAGGCGCGTGAGTAAGCCCGGCCGGCGAGTCTACGCGGGCCGGGACGACCTGCCCCGGGTCCTTGGCGGGCTCGGGATCGCGATCATCTCGACCTCGCAGGGCGTGATGACGGACCGCGACGCGTCCCGCAAGGGGATCGGCGGAGAGGTCCTGGCGTTCGTCTGGTGACCGGAGAGCAGAGGACATGAGTCGGATCGGAAAGCAGCCCATCGAGATCCCGAGCGGCGTCGACGTCACGGTCGGCGCGGACGCGGTCGTGGTCGTGAAGGGTCCTCGCGGCGAGCTGACGCAGCGGGTGCACCCGGAGATGCGCCTCGTCCGCGAGGAGGACGTCCTGCGGGTCGAACGCCCGACCGACGAGGGATTCCACCGCAGCCTCCATGGGCTCACGCGATCGTTGATCGCGAACATGGTCGAGGGCGTCACGAAGGGTTACGAGAAGCGGCTCGCGATCGTGGGTGTCGGCTACCGAGCGGCGATGAAGGGCAAGGCGCTGGAGGTCCAGGTGGGGTTCTCGCACCCCGTCACGGTGCCCGCGATCGAGGGGATCGAGTTCGAGACCCCGACGCCGACCCAGATCGTGGTGCGGGGCAACGACAAGCAGCTCGTGGGGGAGGTCGCGGCCAACATCCGGAAGATCCGCAAGCCCGAGCCCTACAAGGGCAAGGGGATCCGCTACGAGAACGAGTACGTCCGCAAGAAGGCCGGCAAGGCCGCGAAGGGTGCGAGTGCCTGATGGACGCCAAGACCAGACGCCGAGCCCGGGTGCGCCGACACGTCCGCGTGCGCAGGAAGATCGCCGGGACCGCGGCTCGGCCGCGTTTGGCCGTGTACCGCTCCAACCGGCACATCTACGCGCAGCTGGTCGACGACGATGCGGCGCGCACGCTATTGGCCGCCTCCGATCGTGATGTGAAGGCGAAGGGCGTCGGCGAGGGCAAGACGGCCCCGGCCAAGGCCGTGGGCGAGCTGCTGGCCGAGCGCGCGAAGGCGGCCGGGATCGACCGGGTCGTGTTCGACCGCGGCGGCAGGCTGTTCCACGGGCGCGTGGCCGCGCTCGCCGAGGGTGCGAGGGAGAAGGGACTGCAGATCTGATGCGACGCTACGACTCACAGGGCGAGAAGAGCATCTACGAGGAGCGGGTGATCTCGATCAACCGTGTAGCCAAGGTCGTCAAGGGTGGACGCCGGTTCTCGTTCGCAGCGCTCGTCGTGGTGGGCGACGGCGCCGGCCGCGTCGGTCTTGGCTACGGCAAGGCCAAGGAGGTCCCCGCGGCGATCGCCAAAGGCGTCGAGGAGGCCAAGCGCAAGATGTTCGAGGTACCGATGATGGGCACAACGATCCCGCACCAGGTGACCGGTCGGGACGGCGCCGGCATCGTGCTCCTCAAGCCCGCGGCGCCGGGGACCGGCGTGATCGCCGGAGGCGCGGTGCGGGCGCTCGTCGAGTGCGCCGGGATCAAGGACATCCTGTCCAAGTCGCTCGGCTCCTCGAACGCGATCAACATCGTGAAGGCGGCGATGACCGGACTGCAGAGCCTGCGGCGCCCCGAGGAGGTCGCCCGCCTGCGCGGTCGCGAGCTCCAGGAGGTGGCGCCCAAGCCGATGCTCGACGCGGTTGCGGCGGCGCAGGCGCGCATGTCGGCGACGCGCGCGGCCAAGCTCGAGGAGGTCTACGGCGACCAGGCCCAGGCCTCGCCGGACGCGGGCGGCCGGCGATGACCAGGCTCAAGGTCACCCAGGTCCGCAGCGTGATCCACCGGCCGAAGGACCAGAAACAGACCGTCCGGCGCCTCGGGCTGCACCGGATCCGCGACAGCGTGATCCAGGACGACCGCCCCGAGATCCGCGGCATGATCGCCAAGGTCGGCCACCTGGTCTCGGTCGAGGAGGTCGCCGACCGCGAGGGCGCGAAGGGCACCGAGACCAAGGCCCGGAGGAAGACGTCATGAAGCTGCATCACCTCAAGCCCGCCGAGGGCGCGAAGAGGGACCGCACGCGCGTGGGCCGCGGTCGCGCCGGCACGCGAGGCAAGACGGCCGGCCGCGGCACGAAGGGCTGGGGCGCCCGCCACAACCCGAAGCCCGGGTTCGAGGGTGGTCAGATGCCGCTCCAGCGCCGCGTGCCCAAGCTCAAGGGCTTCACGAACCCGAACCGCGTCCCGTACGCCGTCGTCAACGTGGGCTCGCTCGGCGAGGTCTTCGACGGCGAGGTGGACCCGAAGGCGCTGCTCGAGCACGGCCTCGTCCGCAAGGGTCGGCCGATCAAGATCCTGGCGCGCGGCGAGATCGACAAGGCGCTTACCGTCCGCGCGCACGCGTTTAGCGAGGCGGCCAGGGCGAAGATCGAAGGAGCCGGCGGCAGGGCCGAGGTCCTGGGCGACCAGGGGTAGGATAGGGACCCGTGCTCCGCGCCTTCGTCAACGCGTTCAAGGTTCCGGACCTCCGGAACAAGATCCTGTTCA
>JBKPRY010000138.1:0-3779 GCA_046734755.1 Actinomycetota bacterium
CCAGCCTTCCAAGCTGGTGGTGCGGGTTCGATTCCCGTCGCCCGCTCGAGGCGAGGCAGGCCCCTACCCCGACTTCTGGCCGGTCCGAAGATCCATCCAGCTCGTCTCGATCGTTGCGTAGCGGGCCCACGCCGCAGCCCACCCGTCGTCGTTGCGCGGGAACGTCTCAACGGGCTGCTGCGGCCTATTACGGTCCCAGATCCCGAAGTGATCCGGCGCGTACCCGAGCAAGTAGCGCGAACCCGTGTGCGTGAACTCGATCTTGGCCTCGGGGGCGGGCGCCGCAGCTGCCGCAGGCGCGACGGCCGCGGGCGGCGCCTGCTCGGGGGCCGACGCGGCGGGGGTCTCAGTGAGGGGCTCCGCCGTGGCGGCTGGCTCGACCACCGGCTGGGCGGCCGGGGCCTCGGCCCGCCGGGGCGGCGTCTCCGCCGAAGCCGGGATCTCGTCGACGAGCCACGATCCGCACCAGCGGCACTTGATCGCCGCGTCCTGGATCTCCTCGGCGCAATACGGACAGGTCTTCATCGCCGTGCTCCTTCCGCGTTCTTGTCACTCTCGCACAGCTCACGACAGGGTTCGTCAGCGTACTCCGGGACCACGAGCCGAGGGAACCCGGCTCGTGGTCAGCCCACCGGCTGGAGCACGCCGCCCTTCATCACGACATCCACGTCGGTGAGCAGGCCGACGTCGCTCAGCACGTCGCCGCGGACGGCGACGAGGTCGGCGAGCAGCCCGGGCCGGATCGCGCCGACCCGATCGTGCCAGCCCAGGAGCTCGGCGGCCACCACGGTGGCGGAGCGGATCGCCTCGATCGGCGTCATCCCGTGCTTGACCATCATGGCGAACTGGTTCGCGTTCATCCCGTGCGGGTAGGTCCCGCTGTCGGTCCCGAACGCGATCCGGACGCCTGCCTCGACCGCCTTGGCGAACCCCTCCCGCTGCACGTCGGTGGTCTCTCGGAGCTTGCGCATCACGTCCGGCGACCAGTGTTCGCGGTCGCCCTGCTCGATCGTCCAGTCCCCCATCCAGACGTCCGCGACTAGGTAGGTGCCGTGCTCGGTCATGAGCGCGATCGACTCCTCGTCCATCAGCGAGCCGTGTTCGATCGAGCGCACGCCGGCGCGGACCGCGCGCTTGATGCCCTCGGCGCCGTGCGCGTGGGCCGCGACGTGCGTCTCGTACAGGGCGGCCTCCTCTACCGCCGCCCGAATCTCCGCCTCGCTGAACTCGGGCGCGGACGGGACGGTGCCCTCGGTCAGGACAGCACCGGTCGCGATGACCTTGATGAAGTCGGCGCCGCCGTGGAGGATCTCGCGGACCACCCGGCGCACCTCGTCGACCGAGTTCGCGACGCCGAACCGCAGCTCGCGCGGCACGACCGCGTCGAGATCGGGTGCGAGACCGGTCACGTCGCCGCCGCCGCCCGAGCACGTGACATACGCGCCCGCACACAGCATCCGTGGCCCCACCACGTCGCCGGCCCCGATCGCGTCGCGCAGCGCCACGTCGACGAAGGCGCGGAACGTCCCGACGTCCCGGACGCTCGTGAACCCGGCCCTCAGCGTGTCGCGCGCGTTCCGGACGCCGGAGAGCGCCTCCTGCGCGCCGGTCCGCTGGATGAGCGCGGCGTATCCATGCCCGCTCTCGATCTCGCCGATCAGGTGCGCGTGGCAGTCGATCAACCCGGGGAGCACCGTGTGCTCGGACAGGTCGATCTCCACCGGCGATCCGTCGTCATCGCCGATCGACTCGATCCGGTCGCCGCGGATGCCGATCACGCGATCGCGGAGCACCTCGCCTGCGACGACGTCGATCAGCTGTCCGGCACGCACCCGGGTGAGGTCGTCGCTCATGGCTCGGTCAGGCGGAACGACGGGTCCGCGGACACGTCGGCGACGTCCATCTGTGCCTTCTGCAGCCTGCCCGAGTAGTCCCAATTCATGGCCTGCCAGCGGGTGAATTGATCGAGCACCCACACGCCGGACTGCCGCGCGCCGTTGCCGCTGCGTCCGTTCCCGCCGAAGGGCAGGTGGGCCTCGGCGCCGGTGGTCGAGTTGTTCACGCTCACCATGCCCGCCGAGATGCGCTCGCGGAACCGGAACACGTCGAGCGGGTCCGTCGTGTAGATCGAGGCCGACAGGCCGTAGCCGTGACCGTTCGCGAGCGCCATCGCCTCCTCGAAGTCCCCGAACGACGAGACGCCGACGATCGGGCCGAACGTCTCCTGCTTGTACAGGTCGTCGTCCATCGTGACGCCGTCGACGATCGTCGGGTGCACGAACAGGCCGGCCTCGGGATCGCCGACGAAGCCGGCGCGCGGAGCGTCACGTGTGATCCTGCCCGTCGCGCTCGAACCATGGAGTGTGTGGTGCGGCTGCACCCAGTCGAGCCATCCGAGGAACCGGTCGCAGAAGCGCGACGAGATCATCGGCCCGTAGAGCACGTTCTCGAACGGATCGCCGATCGCCGCCGTCTCGACCGCCTCGGCGAATCGAGCGAGGAACTCGTCGTGCACCCGCTCGTGCACGATCACCGTTCCGAGCGAGGTGCACCGCTGCCCCGCCGTTCCGAACCCGCTGAAGAGCGCACCCTCGACCGCGAGATCGAGGTCGGCGTCGGGCATCACGACGAGCGGATTCTTGCCGCCGAGCTCGAGGCATGGCGTCTGAAGGTGCCGGCCGCAGAGCTCGCCGAGCCGCCGCCCCACCTCGCTCGAACCCGTGAACCCCACCTTGTCGACCAACGCCGCGTCGAGCGCCTGCGAGAGCCCTTCGAACGTCGTGACCCCATCGGCGAGCACCATGTTGAAGACTCCCTCGGGGAAGCCGGCGTGCAGGAACAGCTGGGCGAGGGCCTCCGACGTCGCGGGCGCATACTCGGCCGGCTTCCAGACCGCTGCGTTCCCACACAGGAGCGCCGGGACCAGGTACCAGGACGGGACCGCCACCGGGAAGTTGCCGGCCGTGACGATCGCCGCGACACCGACCGGGTTCCGGAACGTGAACAGCTGCTTGTCGGGGAGCTCGGATGGCACGGTCATGCCGTAGAGGCGACGCCCCTCCGACACGAAGAAGTTGCACGTGTCGACGACCTCCTGGACGGAGCCTCGGGCCTCGGCGATCGGCTTGCCGATCTCGCGGGTCATGATCCGGGCGAGCGTCTCGGCGTTGTCCTCGACGAGCCGGCCGAGTTGCTGGATCGCGCGACCACGCACGGGCGCCGGTACCCGCGCCCAGTCACGTTGCGCGTTTCGGGCTGCGGCGCAGGCCTCGACGAAGGTCGTGGCGTCGGCCAGCCCGACCGTCGCGACGATCTCGCCGAGCCTGGCCGGGTTCAGGATGTCCTGGGTGCCGCCCGGCGCGTCCTCGCGCGCTCGGGCGGCGATCAACGAGGAGACGGTGTGCGCCATCGGGCCATCCTAGCGTCGCGGTTCGCACCAGAGGGCCGCCGTTTGCGCCTCGGGCCGACGGCTGCGACCATGCCCTCATGGAGACCCCGCGACGCCCCATGGTCAACCTTCTCGGACGGGTCCCCCTGTTCCAGGGCTGCACGCGCCTCGACCTTTCGCGGGTCGCTGCCCTGTCCGAGGAGCGGATCTACCGCGAGGGTCAGGTGATCGTGAAGGCCGGCGATCCTGGCCGGGCGTTCTATGTGATCACCCACGGCAGGGCGAAGGTGGTCCGCGGCAAGACCCCCGGCGGAAAGAAGGAGGCCGAGCTCGGGCGGGGCGAGTTCTTCGGCGAGCTCTCGCTGCTGGACGGCGACGCGCGGACCCGCAC
>JBKPRY010000139.1:0-1467 GCA_046734755.1 Actinomycetota bacterium
GTCGTCCGAGGTGCTCGCTGCCGTAGACATCCCCGAGTACCTGCTGCCCGACGTCGTGGAAGCCACCAACCCCATCTCGACGGTCGGAGCTTCGTTCGCAGAGGAAACTGGTCTCGATCCGTCGACCATCGTCGCGGTCGGCTGCGGGGACGAGATGGCGGCGACGCTGGGCGCCGGCGTGTTCGAGCCGGGCGAGGTGTGCGACGTGGTCGGTACGGCCGAGCCGGTGTGCGCGGCATCGAGCGAGCCCCGCGAGGACCCGACGATGCTCGTCGAGTGCCACCCGCACGCCGACCCCGACGCGTGGTTGCTCGAGAACCCCGGGTTCGTATCGGGCGGGAACCTTCGGTGGTGGCGCGACCAGTTCGCGCCGATCGAACGCGGGGCCGAGGCCGAGGGTCTCGGCGACGCGTACGACCTCCTCTCGAAGGAAGCGGAGCGCGTCCCCCCGGGCGCCGAGGGGCTGGTGTTCCTGCCGTGCATGCAGGGGGCGATGGCCCCCGAGTGGAACGGGGCCGCGCGCGGTGTGTTCTACGGGCTCACGCTCGCGCACACGCGTGCGCACATGACCCGCGCGATCCTGGAGGGCAGCGCGTTCGCGCTCCGCGACATCGTCGAAGCGATGGCGAATGCGGGTCTGGACGTCCGCCGACTCACGATCGTGGGTGGCGGTGCGAAGGGTCCGCTGTGGCGGCAGATCAAGGCGGACGTCACGGGCCTACCGGTGCGCGTGCCGACGAGCGTGGAGACCACGGCGACCGGTGCCGCGATCCTGGCCGCCGTCGGCGCGGGGATCCACCCCACCGTCGGCGCCGCCGTGGAGGCCTTCGTCTCGTATCGGCCGGAGGAGCACCAGCCGGACCCCGGCGTCCACGAGGCCTATGACGAGGCCTACATGAGGTACCGGAAGGTGTATGCCTCGCTGAGGCCGGTCTTCTCGGACAGCTGAGCCGCGAGACGTCTACGAGGCGACAAGCGACTCCGGGGGCGCCGGTCCGGGTCGGTAGCGACGCCCCTCTCGGCGGAACCAGCTCACCGTGCCGTCTGCTTCTCGTCGGACCCGCCACCCGTACTCGTGGACGAGCCGGTGATGGAACGTGCAGACGAGCACCAGATTGTCGAGATCCGTTCGTCCGCCTCGTTCCCACCAGACGATGTGGTGAGCCTGCGTGAAGCGTCGAGAGCCACAGCCGGGAAATCGGCACTCGCCGTCTCGGTACTTCAGGTGGCGAACCATCCACGCCGGGGCTCTCGGCTCATGCGGCCGAGCCTGACGGGTAGACCGTTCTCCCCTTCGACGACGGTCTGAATCCGTGCGTTGCACGCCAACCGGCGCGCCGTGTCCGGGCTGATCGCCGGGCCGTCCTCGATCTCGCACTCGCTCAGCTCGTCGTCGGGTCCGTCGAGGCGCGCGTGCACGACCAACGTCGCTCGGTCGGGGTCACGATCGGCACCATCCCCGGACGA
>JBKPRY010000140.1:0-13124 GCA_046734755.1 Actinomycetota bacterium
GACGCCCATCCTCCCGTCGCAGGCGACCGGGAGGGGACGGCTACCTAGCTACCTAGGCAGCGAGCGCGTAATCGTTATCGGCGCTTGTGTTGGTCCCGGCTTTTCACGAGGCATCCGGGGACCTCGGCCCGCTTCCCCTGAGCGGTTCTCGCTCAGGTCGAAGCCAGTGCACCCCCATATTCGGTTGTGCCAACAAGTATACGGTGGGCCCCGGCTCGGCTAGCGGCGCCGACCGACCTCGCGCTCGATCTCGCGCCGGTGCTCGCGCTCGGCGATCGCCTGGCGCTTCTCGAACTGCCGCTTGCCCCGCGCGAGCCCGAGCTCCACCTTGGCCAGCCCGTGCGCGAAGTACACGCGCAGCGGTATCAGCGCGAGCCCCTTCTCGGCCGTCTTGCCGATCAGGCGCTCGATCTCCTTGCGATGCAGCAGGAGCTTCCGCGCCCGGGTGGGCTCCCACCGGGCCTTGTCCATCGCCTGCTCGTACGGCGGGATGTGCATCCCCTCGAGCCACACCTCGTCGCCGCGGACGCGCGCGAACGCCTCGGCGAGCGACCCGCGTCCGCCGCGGAGCGACTTCACCTCGGCGCCGGTGAGCACGATGCCCGTCTCGTAGCGTTCGAGGATCTCGTAGTCGTGCCGGGCCCGGCGGTTGGAGACGACGGTCTTCTGACCCTCAGGGTCGCCCTTCGGACTCATGGCCGAGCCTTAGACGTCGAGGAAGCGCCGCATCCCGACGAGGCCCGCGAGCAGGGCGACGATCGCCCCCGCGACGAGCAGGATCGGGATGATCGCGATCAAGTCCTTGTTCACGATCCAGGGGATGAACTGCACGGACTCGTTGAGCGGCTCGATGAACGCGACCTTGATCGCGAACAAGAACAGGATGGCCGCGATCGCCCCGATGAAGCTCTCGAACAGACCCTCGACGAGGAACGGCATCCGGATCCGCCAGTTGGTCGCGCCCACGAGCTTCATGATCCCGATCTCCTTGCGGCGCGCGAACAGCCCCATCCGGACCGTGTTCGCGATCAGGATCGACGCCGACACGAGCATCACGAACGCGACGAGCAACACACCGACCCGGAACACCCGTGTGACGGCGAACAGCCGGTCCAGGAACGCGCTCTGGTCGACGATCTCGTCGATGCCCGGTTGCCCCTTGAGCACCGCGGCGACCTGGGAGTACTGCTCGGGATCCTCCATCTTGACGCGCAGCGATGCGGGGAGCGCGTCGCAATCCACGTTGTTGACCAGCGCCGGCTGTTCGGCGAACAGTGTCCGGAACCGCTCACACGCCTCGTCCTTGCTTTCGTAGTCGACGTTCGCCACCACGGGGAGGTCGGTCAGCGTCTTCGTGAGCGAACTCACGGTCGAGGGGTTCACCGGATCGGAGAGGTACACGGCGACCTCGACGTTGCCGGTGGTCGCCTCGATCATGAGGCTCACCTGCCGCGAGATCAGCAACGAGAGGCCGAACAGGAACAACGCGATGAACGTGGTCGAGATCGCGGCGAACGCCACCAATCCGTTCCGACGCAGACCCGAGGTGGTCTCCCGGAAGAGATACTCGACACGCGGCACTAGCTGTACACCCCGCGAGCCTGGTCGCGGACGACCTTGCCCTTGTCGAGCTCGATCACGCGACGGCGCATCGCGTCGACGATCGCCTGGTCGTGCGTGGCCATCACGACGGTCGTGCCGATGCGGTTCACCTTGTCGAGCAGGCGCATGATCTCGACCGATGTCGACGGGTCGAGGTTCCCGGTCGGCTCGTCGGCAAGGAGCACCAGCGGTCGGTTCACGCAGGCCCGGGCGATCGACACGCGCTGCTGCTCGCCGCCGGAGAGCTCGTCGGGGAAGTTGTTGAGCTTGTCGCCCAGTCCGACGAGCTCGAGGATCTCGGGCACGCGCTGATCGATCACGTGCTTGGGCTTGCCGATCACCTCGAGGGCGAACGCGACGTTCTCGAACACGGTCTTGTCCTGCAGGAGCTTGAAGTCCTGGAAGACCGTCCCGATGTTGCGACGCAGGTGTGGCACCTTCCAGGTGGTCAGCTTGGCGAGGTTCTTGCCGGCGACGTAGATGTCGCCCTTGGACGCCTCCTCCTCCTTCAGCAGGAGGCGGATGAACGTGCTCTTGCCGGAGCCCGATTGGCCTACGATGAAGACGAACTCACCCTTCTCCACGTCGACGGTGACGTCCTCGAGTGCCGTCGTCCCGTTCCGGTACACCTTCGTGACGTGCTGAAGACTGATCATGGGTGGGGTCCTTAGCGTGATCCGGGGGGCCGAACCGGCGCGGAGTCTAACAGACCCCCTGCGCAACAGGAACGAAGCGGCCTCGATAACCTGGGCCGATGGAGACGGCGACGCGGCCGCGGCGCGACCCCGCGCGCGCCGGCGAGCCACCTTCGCCGCCGACGATCCGCCGGATGGTGCGCGCGGCCGCCGGACCCGCGCTCATCGTGGGGTCGGTCCTGTTCGCGTTACGAGGCATCGCGTTCTTGCCGAACCTGTCCGATCAGCACCCCGACCTCCTGTCCTTCTGGCTCCCACGTTCGTGCATGCTCGGGCGGGCGATCGCCGACGGCCACGTGCCGCTGTGGAACCCGTTCGAAATGGCCGGGACATGGTTCGCGGCGGATCCGCAGAGCGGGTGGCTCTCGCTGCCCGCGATGGCCTCGTCGTGGGTGTTCGGCTGCGGCGGCGGGCTCCGTGCGCTGATCGTCCTGAACCCGATCCTCGCCGGCCTCGGGCTGTTCTGGTTCCTGCGGAAGGAGGGGCTCGAGCGGATCGCGGCCACCGCAGGCGGGCTGTCGATCTCGATGGCGGTGTCCGCCTCGATCCTGGCGATCAGCCTGCCGTTCGCCGGCACGCTCGCATGGACGCCGTTCGTCATGGTGGGAGCGTCCGGCTTCTTCGCGCGCTCGGGGTGGCGGCGGCTCGCGTGGCTCGCACTTGCGGCGTTCGCGTGGGGCCAGGTGGCGTCCTCGCACCTGTCGCACGGCCTGGTGATGGCGACGGGCATGGTGGTTGCCTACGTGGTCGCCCGAGCGATCCGGGAGGTGCGGCGGGGAACGCTTCGTGCCGCCGCCGCCGCCGGGTGGTCGCTCGCGTTCCTCCTGTTCCTCCCGCTCGCGAACCTCGCGATCCTGGTCCCCCACTTCGCGGTGCTCGAGAGGTCGAGCCTGTCCGATGGATACGGCGCGATCGTCGGGACCGTGGCGCGGGCCCGCGCGACCACGGAGGACGTCCCGATCTCCGCCACCGGCATCTGGGGCGCATGGCCGCTCGCGCTCGCCTCGACGCCCGGAGGGTACGTGGGAGCGGCCATCCTGCTCTTCGTGCCGTTCTCGCTGCGGGACGTGGCGCGACGGTACCTGGTCGCCGCGTTGGGTGCGGTGGCGGTCGTCGCGTACCTACTGACGAACACGGTGCTGGTGGGCGCGGCGTGGTTCCGTTCGTTCGCGCTCTCGTTGCCGTACGGCGACGTATACCTGCACAACCCGAGCCGCCTGCGGTACCTCGCGTTCCTGATCGTCCCGGCGCTCGGGGCGATCGGCATCCAATGGGTCCTTGATCACCGGCCGGCGTTCGGGGACGCGATGCGGTGGATCGGCGCCGGACTCGCCGTCTTCCTCGTGGTGCCGGTGCTGATGGGCGCACGGATCGGTCGGCTCACGATCTTCGTGATCGCATCGGTCGCGGTCGTGGGCGTCGTGTGGGCGCTCGCGCGCGGACGGCGCTGGGCCCCGGTCGTGCTCTGCGTGATCCTCGGCGCCGAGCTCCTGGCCGGCGCGATCTGGTCGTCCGTGTACGAGGGCGGCACCGTGTACCTGGGCCTGGAGAGCGGAACCCACGCCGCGCTGGTCGCCGCGCCGCTCCGGTGGCCCGACGTCGACGTGCACGAGTACCTCTCGCCGGGCCCGATCGCTCGAGCGATCCAACGCTCGGGGGCCTCCGACGGTCGCTACCTCGCATGGATCCGCCCCGACGCGTATTTCAACAAGGGCTACCTGTTCACACGGAAGGAGGTCGACTGGCCGGCGTTGCTGATCGGACGCTCCGTGCTGTTCGAGGTGCCGGACACGCTCGGCTACTCCCCCGTCCAGCTGCCCGGCTACTGGGCGTACGTCCATGAGACCAACAGGTTCCCCGTCTTCTACAACGCGGCCGTGCTCCAGGTCCCGAAGCTCACCGACCTCCGGCTCCTCGGCGTCCGGTACCTGATCGTGCCGCAGGGGATCACGAGTCCGTTGCCGCCCGGCGTCTCGGGCCGGACGATCGAGACCGAGGGCGCCTACCGCCTCGTCGAGATCGACGACGCCGAGCCGCGGGCCTCGGTGGTTCCCACGTGGACGGTGATGAGCGGCGAGCGGGCGGCGCTCGACGCCGTCCTGGAGCCGGGGTTCGACCCGGCCGCCGGCGCGGTGCTCGAGTCCGAGCCGGGCTCGACACCGGCTTTCGATGGCCGGGAGGGGACGGCTACCTACCGGCAGTCATCACCCGAGGACGTGCGGATCGAGGCGGAGGCCTCCGTCCCGTCGATCCTGCTCGTCCGCAACGCCTGGGACGAGGGCTGGTCGGCGACGCTCGACGGCCGTTCGGTCCCGGTGCTGCGTACCGACGGGTTCCTCCAGGGGATCGCGCTCTCGCCGGGCCACCATGACGTCCGGCTCACGTACCACGAGCCGGCGATCGAAACGGGGCTCGCGCTCTCGGGGATCGCCTGGCTCGGGTTCGCGGTAGCGCTGGGGTTGGTGATCGTGAGGGAGCGGCTCAGCGGCCGCGGCGGCGCCGGCGGATCCATGGGATCGTCACCACCAGACCCAGCGCCGAGCCCCCCGTCGAGCTCCCGTTCGATCCGTCCGTGATCGTGATGGGTGTGGGTTCCGTGGAGATCGCGCAGTCCGCCGAGGCCGAGATCGCATAGCTCCCCGGCACGTCGATCGTGAGGTGATTGAAGTTCACGATCCCCTGCCCGGTCCACGTGGCGGAGGTCTCGCCGCCGCTGAACGCGCCGCCCTGCAGGGACAGGTTGATGCTCAGCGGTCCGCCGCTCGATCCCTCGTCGAGGAGGTCGACGCGGATCTGCACGTTGAACTGGTGTCCGGCCGGCTGGTTCGCCGGCGGACGGACGTGGAATGCCAGCGCGTAGGCGGGGCACGTGACCTTTGGCGGCGGTGACGGTTTTGGCGGCGGTGGCGACGGTGGCGGCGGTGACGGTGGTGCCTCGTCCTGGACCGTGAGCGTCGCCTGGTCGGTATCGCCGTGGTAGGTCCCCGTCACCGTGTGCGCTCCCGGCTGTTGCGCCGTGCAGGCGTTGCCGCCGCATGACCCGTCGGGCGCGATCGAGAAGATCGTGCCGGCCGTGACGTTGCCCATCGAGCCGCCATCGGTATCGAACGCCTCCGCGGTGTACGAACGCGAGCCTCCTGGTTGGATCGTCGCGTTCGAGGGGGAGATGACGATGTGATCGAAGACCGCAGCCGCCGATCCGACCCGGATGACCTTGCTCGTCTCGTCCCGCTTGCCTCTCGGGTCCGACACGGTGAGCGTCACGGTGTACCGGCCGGGATCGTCGTACGTGTGGGATGGAGTCTGGCCGCCCGACTGCGATGCCCCGTCACCGAAGCTCCAATGCCGCGACAACGGACCGCCATCGGGGTCGTGCGATGTGTCCGCGAATCGAACGCGCAGCGGGGCCGGTCCGAGCCGTGGGGTAGCCGAGAACGCCGCCCGTGGGCGCTGGTCGACCGGCGGCGGCGGGGGCGTACCGCCGGTCGTGCCGCCCTCACCGCCGGCGCCGGTGGTGGGGGTCGGCGGGGGCGACCCCTGCCCCCCCTGGCCGGGTCCGTTCGACGGTCCGGTCGGTCCTTCGTGTCCGCCTCCCTCACCCCCGGGCCCTTCTCCCTGGCCCCCGGGCCCGCCTCCATCGCCCTCGGGGCCCTCTCCGTCGCCCCCGGAGCACGCCGGGGTGTCGTGATCGGCGCATCGGTTGAACGTGAGCCAGTCGCCGTCGAGCAGTTCCGGGGGTATCGCCTGGATCGGTCCAACGACGCCGTCGCTCCCGACGACCGCCATCTCGCCCGTGGGGATCTCCACGGACCCGCCGGATCCCCTGGCCGTGACCACCCCGTCCAGCACGGCGATCGTCGTGGATCCCTCGTCCACCACCACGGCGTACCCCGTGCCGAGGACCGACGCCGTCGCGGTCGGGGTCTCGACCTGGAAGCGGCTCCGGGCGTCCGAGAACTCCGCCACGCGATGGTAGGAGTTGCCTTGGGCCTGACTGCTCTCGATGACCCGCGAGGCCGGGGCGTCTCCAAGGCTCTCGAGGGTCACCAGGGTGAACGACGTGTCGAAGTCGAGGCGGGTGAGGCTCCCGTCGAAGTATTCGATCGACGCCCGCCCGTCGGGGCCCGTCCGCACGGTATCTCCCTCGCGGAGCGACGTGCCGTCCTGTCCCGTCTCGAAGTCGCCGTTGCCGCGCTGGACCGCGACCTGCCCATCCAGGAGGCGGAGCGTTGCGATCTGTTTGGCGGAGGCGGTCCCACCGGAGAAGATCAGGACGGCCCCGACCAGCAGCAGTGAGAGTACGAAGACCGCGGTGATCGAGATCTCGAGGCCACGTTTCGTCGTCTCGGACAGCGCTCAGGCTCCTCCCGCGGATCCATCGATTCTCGTGGCTCCGCCGCCCAACGGCAAGCATGTCGGGCGCATCTCATCCTTACCCGGCGCGACGAAGACCCAACGACCTAGTGCGAACGTTCGGGGCGTCGGTCCTTGTGGCTCGAGTTTTCCCCAGACTCGGCCCTGCGGCGGAGCTCGGCCTCGATCAGCTCGTCCAGATCGCCGTCCATGACCCGATCGACGTCGCCGATCTCGACGTTGGTCCTGTGATCCTTGACCAGCCGGTACGGCGCCAGGACGTAGGAGCGGATCTGCGAGCCGAAGTCGATCCCCTTACGTTCACCCCGGAGGTTCTCCAGCTTGTTCTGCTGCTCCTGCCGCATCCGCTCGGCCAGACGGGCCTTGAGGATCCGCATCGCCACCGCGCGGTTCTGTAGCTGCGAGCGCTCGTTCTGCACCGCGGCGACGATGCCGGTGGGCAGGTGGGTGATCCGGACCGCCGAATCCGTCGTGTTCACGGACTGTCCGCCCGGACCGGTCGAGCGGTAGACGTCGATCCGCAGGTCCTTCGGGTCAACCTCGATGTCGTCCTCGTCGGTATCCTCGAGCAGCGGGATCACGTCGAGGTTGGCGAACGACGTGTGCCGGCGCTTCTGCGCGTCGAACGGCGAGATCCGCACGAGCCGGTGCACGCCGCGTTCGGCCGAGAGCAGGCCGTACGCGTTCGGACCGTGCACGATGAACGTCGCGGTCTTGATGCCGGCCTCGTCGCCCGGAAGCGCCTCGTCGACCTCGACCTGCATGCCCTCGCGCTCGGCCCATCGCAGATACATGCGAAGGAGCATCTCGGCCCAGTCCTGCGACTCGGTTCCGCCGGCTCCGGCGTGCAGCGTCGCGACCGCGTCGTTGTGGTCGTACTCGCCGCCGAGCAGCGTCGCGAGCTCGAGCTTCTCCACGTCGTGCTCGAGCTCTCGGACGGCGCGGGCGAGCTCGGTCGCCATCTCGCGATCGGCCTCATCCTCCAGGAGCTCATCCATCGTCCGCGCGTCCTCGAGCCGGCGGACCAGCGCCTCGTAGCGTTCGATCTCGGCCCGCAGGCGGGCGAGCGTGGTCGTCAGCTGTTGGCCGCGGGCGGGGTCGTCCCAGAGCGACGGATCCGAGGCATCGCGCTCGAGCTCGGCGGCCTTCGAACGCTTGTCGTCGACGTCAAAGGAACTCCTTGGCCGACGCGATGCGCTTGGCGAGCTCGGCGAGCGTCTGGGTGTGGTCATCCATCGTCGCGCCATCGTAACGGGACCCGACAAGGTCCCGGCATGGGCCCCCGGTGGCCACCGTCGGGCCGCAGCCCGCCGCGCCCGAGGTGAGCGAGGTCACGTCGGCCGGGTGCCTCGCGGCACCGACCCGGCCGGGCGTCCGATCTACGGTCCCTCGAGACAGACCGAAACAGGGAACCGAAGGGAGGGAACGATGAGCACCAGGGTCGGAACACTGCAGGCGCCGAGGGCGGGCGGTTCCATCTTGCTCGCTGCGTTCCTCGCGTCGCTCGTCATGCTGACGATCGCCGTGGTCGCCGTCTCGGCCGATCGCGACGCAGGGCGGCAGCGTGAGACGACGTTCGTCGGCCGCCAAGTGGTCAACACGCCGAGCGAGCTTTCCGGTGGGATCGTCCGGGGGATCGTCGGGGGCGCGGCGGCCAACACACCGACCGAGCTCTCGGGCGGGATCAGGCACAAGTTCGCCTGGGACGCGCTCGGGACCACCACGCCGAGTGAGCTCTCGGGCGGGCTCGGGAATGGGCGCCCGGCCGAGACCTACGACCGGCACCAGCGCGGTTGAGCGCACCGTCGAGTGACGCCCCGGCCATCGGGCCGGGGCGTCCGCGCGTGTGTGTCGCACGTCACCTTCGAGGCGTGCCGTGGACCACCGAACGGGCGGGGTCGGGCCACGTACGGTTCGTGCAACGCACCAAACCGAGACATGGAGGAACGAGATGGCCACCAGGAGTGCGAGCCTCCCGATCGAACAGACCTACCTGGCGAGGGCGTGGCTCGCCGTGGTGGCGATCGTGCTGGTAGCCACCGTGCTCGTGACGATCGCCCTCGCAGTCGGCCGCTCGACCCCCGCCGGAGGCACCGGGGTGGGGCCCGTGCGCGACTTCGATGCGGTCACGGTCCACCACGAGGCGCTGGTCGTGAACGGGAGCCTGTGCGGACAGTGCCGGTGAGGTAACCCCCCTCTCCAGGCGCGAAGGAGGCCGGCCCCACGGGGCCGGCCTCCTTCATTTTCGAGGTCCGTCAGGCGACCGCGCCGTGGCACTTCTTGTACTTCTTGCCGCTCCCACACGGGCAGGGGGCGTTCCGCGGCACCTTTCCGCTCTTGGCCTGAGCCCCTCCGCCGGCCTCGCCCTGGGCCTGGTCCCCGTGCGTGGTCTGCACCCGCTGGGGCCGGGGACGACCGGGCTCGTCCTGGCGCACCAGCTCCACGCGGTAGATGTACTTGACGAAGTCATCCTGGATCGACTCCGTGAGCTCCTCGAACATCAGGTACGCCTCCCGCCGGTATTCGGTGAGCGGGTCCTTCTGGGCGTACGCCCGCAGGTGGATGCCCTCCTGCAGGTAGTCCATCTCGTACAGGTGCTCGCGCCACTTCGTGTCCGTGATGTTGAGTAGGACGAGTCGCTCGAGCTCCCGCATCGTCTGCGAGCCCAGCGCCTGTTCCTTCTCCTCGTACCGCTCGAGCGCGTCCTCGACGCTGCGCTCCTCCAGCTCGGACGAGCTGACCATCTCCTCCAGGTCGTCGGCCGAGATCGTCGTCGGGAACACCTCTGTGAGGCCCGTCAGCACGAGCTCGTGATCCCACTCCTCGTTGAAGACCTCCTCCGGCGCAAGGCGTTGGACCGTCCGGCGGACGACGTCCTCGACCATCCGGATCGCCTGGTCCTTGAAGTCCTCGCCCGAGAGCAGCCTCTCGCGTTCCTCGTAGATCACCTGGCGCTGGGTGTTCATGACGTCGTCGTACTTGAGGACGTTCTTGCGTCGCTCGAAGTTCAGCTCCTCGATCTGCCGCTGTGCGCCCTCGACCGCCTTGGTGACCATCTTTGCCGTGATGGCCTCGTCCTCCGGCCACTTCAACCGCTCCATGATCGATCCGATGCGCTCCGAGGCGAACATCCGCATCAGGTCGTCCTCGAGTGACAGGTAGAACAGTGAGGCCCCGGGGTCGCCCTGGCGGCCCGAACGGCCCCGCAGCTGGTTGTCGATGCGTCGCGACTCGTGTCGCTCGGTGCCCAGGACGTAGAGCCCTCCGACCGCGACGACCTCCTCGTGCTCGGCATCGGTCTGCTGCTGGAACTTGCGGAAGATCGGCTCGTACTCGGCCTCATACTCGACCCGCTCCTCGGGCTCCATCTCGAACAGCAGGTAGCGGTCGTTGTCCCACTCGCGGGCCGCCATCTCCTGGCGGCCGAGGTACTCGGGGTTGCCGCCCAGCAGGATGTCGACGCCTCGGCCGGCCATGTTCGTCGCGACCGTGACGGCGCCCAGGCGGCCCGCCTGCGCGACGATCATCGCCTCCTTCTCGTGGTTCTTCGCATTCAGGACGTGATGCTCGATGCCGCGGCGGTTCAGGAGCGTCGAGAGCTTCTCCGACTTCTCGATCGAGACCGTGCCGACCAGGATCGGCTGGCCCTGCTCGTGGCGCTCCGAGATGTCCTCGATGACCGCGTTCCACTTCGCGTCCTCGGTCTTGTAGATCAGGTCCTGCTGGTCATCACGGATCATCTCCCGGTTGGTCGGGATCTCGGCGACATCGAGGTCGTAGACCGACTGGAACTCGGCGAGCTGCGTCTTGGCCGTACCGGTCATGCCCGCGAGCTTCTCGTACATCTTGAAGTAGTTCTGGATCGTGATCGTCGCGAGGGTCTGGTTCTCCTCCTTGATCCGAACGCCCTCCTTCGCCTCGATCGCCTGGTGGAGCCCCTCCGAGTAGCGCCGGCCCTCGAGCACGCGGCCCGTGAACTCGTCGACGATCTTCACCTCGCCACCCGTCACGATGTACTCGACATCGCGGTGGTAGTGCTCCTTCGCGCGCAGCGCGTTCTGGAGGTGGTGCACGAGCGGCGTGTGCACGTGCTCGTACAGGTTGTCGAGCCCGAGGGCCTCCTCCACCTTCGCGACGCCGGCCTCGGTCACGGCGATCGTCTTCTTGGCCTCGTCGACCTCGTAGTCGTCGTCCCGCCTCAGCCGGGGCGCGAGCCGCGCGAACGTCTGGTACCACTTCGCGCTGTCGGCCACCATGCCGCTGATGATCAGCGGCGTCCGAGCCTCGTCGATCAGGATCGAGTCGACCTCGTCCACGATCGCGTACGCATGGCCACGCTGCACCATGTCCTCCGGTCGCATCGCCATGTTGTCTCGCAGGTAGTCGAACCCGAACTCGTTGTTGGTCCCGTAGGTGATGTCGGCCGCATACGCCGGGCGGCGTTCGGACGGCGACATCTGGGACTGGATCAGCCCCACCGTGACGCCGAGCGCCCGATAGATCGGGCCCATCCACTCCGAGTCCCGCTTGGCCAGGTAGTCGTTGACCGTGACGACGTGCACGCCGTCGGAGAGAGAGTTCAGGTACGCCGCCATGGTCGACGTCAGGGTCTTGCCCTCTCCGGTCTTCATCTCGGCGATGTTGCCCTGGTGCAGCGCGATCGCGCCCATCACCTGGACGTCGAAGTGCCGCTGCCCGATCGTCCGCCTCGCGGCCTCCCGGACGCACGCGAACGCCTCGGGCAGCAGGTCGTCGAGGGTCTCTCCCGACTCGAGCCGCTGGCGGAACTCGGCCGTCTTGGCCGCGAGCTCCGCGTCGGACAGGTCCTCGACCTCGGGCTCGTACGTGTTGACCAGCTCGGCGCCCTGTCCGAGCTGCTTCTTCTTGCGGCCTTCGCCGAACTGCCCGAGCTTCTCGATGACCATGCTTCGCCTCGGCGTGGGGGGTTTGGAACCCCTATGGTACCGGAGGTCTCGAACCTGACCGCTAGGTGATCTCGATCATCTTCTCGCGCACGGCATAGACGACCGCTTCCATCCGCGAGTGGAGGTGGAGCTTCTCCAGGATGTTCCGGATATGGTTCTTCACGGTGTTCTCGGAGATGAACAGCTTCCCGGCGATGTCCCGGTTGTTCAGCCCCTGAGCGACGAGTCGCAGCACCTCCATCTCACGGTCGGTGAGCTTGGGCGCCGGCATCTGGGGCTTCTGGTCCGAGGACCTGCTCATGGCCGCGAACTCCGTCAGCAGCTTGCTCGCCATCGACGGGCTGATCCGGGACTGCCCCGCCCACACCGAACGGATCGCGTCGGCGACCTCCTCGATCGGGATCTCCTTCAGCAGGTAGCCGGAGGCGCCTGCCTTGATCGCCTCGTACAGGTCCGCCTCGTCGTCGCTGATCGTCAGCATCAGGATCTTGACGTGCGGGAGCGAGTCCTTGATCTCGCCGGCGGCCTCGATCCCCGAGCGTTTCGGCATGCGGACGTCCATCAGGATCACGTCGGGCATCAGTTCCTGGGCGCGCACGACCACCTCGGCGCCATCCGACGCCTCGCCGACGAGCTCGAGATCGGGCTCCTCGTCCAGCACCATCTTCAGCCCCCGCCGGAACAGGGCGTGGTCATCGCACACGAGCACCCGGAGTTTCTCGGAGCCGGTGTCGCTCGTGCCGGTGTCGGCGACGCCGGGTTCGGCCTTGCCGGTGTCGGCCTTGTCGGTCACCCCACGCTCCTGACCTCTGGCTCGGCGATCCCGCCGGGCGGCTGGCCCGGATTTTACGCGACCGGCACCGGCGTTCCGCCAAGCCAGCCGACGTTCGTGGTGGTCTCGGATCTGGCGTTCGAGCCGCTCCACCACCACGTCGAGCGCCGACTCCACGTCCTTGGCCTCGGCGTGGGCACGGTAGGACTTGCGGGGCGCCGCGGCGACCGCCTCCACACGGTGGATGCCGCCACGCCGCGGGTTCTTCTCCGCGATCACCTCGACCTCGAGGCGAGTGATCCGGGGTTCGATCCGCTCGAGCCTGCCGAGCTTGTGCTCGGTCACCTGCCGGAGGCGGGCCACGCGTTCCCCCCGACCTATGAGGACGAACTCCATCTACTTCCCCTGGCTACTTCCCCTGGCCGCTCGGCGGGCACATTGATCGCTCCGCCACCTGGGAACGTACCCCGAGTTCGACCCTCTGCGCTCGGCGGCCGCTCGGCGGCCCCGAGCGAAGAGGCTCGCGTCCGGCTGACCTGGTCTTTGGCCCCACATCCGCCTGCCGGGATGATCGCCGACCATCGGTCGGCTTCGCATCCTCTCCCGCCGAGGTCTCCCCCACGGGGCAGGACTTACATCTAAACCGCGCCATGCTCACCGACCAAGGGTCGGCTTACGTGGGTCGCTTCGCCCGCGGCTGGCATCGACTGCCGGGGATCCGTTCCCCGGGGCAACCACAGACCCGGACGCGAGCCC
>JBKPRY010000141.1:0-1346 GCA_046734755.1 Actinomycetota bacterium
GCTCCAGGTCGTGATGGAGGCGCTGCTGTCGGCGGACGAGGCCTGGTCGCCCAGCGACCTGGCCGATACCGATGATCCCGACGCCGTGATCCGGGTGCTCGAGGATGCGTCCGGCGCGGAGGTGGTGACGCTCGAGGCCGACGAGGTGGCGAGCGGCATGCTTCGGACGACGCCACAACAGGTCTCGGACGCGCTGGTCGAGGCGTTCGGGGGTCCCGCGGTGCAGGCCGTCCCGGTCATCGTACTGAACGGCAACGGGGTGCCGGGGATCGGCGAGGCCGTGGCCGAACGGCTCTTACCGGGCGGGTTCCGCGTCGCGGTCTCGGAGAACGCCTCTGACTTTCACCACCCCGAGACGCTGATCGTGGTCGGCTCGCCCGACGACGTCGGGTTGGCCGAACGTGTGCGAGACTTGCTCGGTGAGGGGAGCGTGTCGGTGTCGGTGGGTTCGGGTATCGCTCCCGTGACGGTTGTCATCGGGAAGGACTTCACCGGGTGAGCATGAGCGAAGGACGGCGTGCCGGGTAGCGACGCCCTCCACGCCGATGGCCGCGAGATCGCCGTCACGGCGGCGCGCGCGGCGGCCGCCAAACAGGCTGCGGACGTCACGATCTTGGACGTGCACGGCCTGATCGTGATCACGGACTACTTCGTGATCGCCTCGGGCGAGACTGACCGCCAGGTCAAGACGATCCTCGAGGAGGTCGAGCGCGCCGTCCGAGACCTCGGCGAGAAGCCCGTCCGGCGCGAGGGAGACGCCGACTCGCGCTGGGTGCTGCTCGACTACATCGACGTCGTCGTGCACGTCTTCGGGACGGACGAGCGGTCGTACTACGACCTGGAGCGGTTGTGGCGGGATGCGCCGCGCTTAGGCTGGGAGGACGGCTCCGCGGCGGTATCCGCCGGGTAGACTCGGGACCTTCCGGGGCCCATAGCTCAGCTGGTAGAGCGTCTGGCTGGCAGCCAGAAGGTCAGGGGTTCGAATCCCCTTGGGTCCACCGTCGCAGGTCAAACAGGGTTTTAGTGCAACGGCCACCCTTGCACAGCGCTCCCTCAGTTGATAACTCTCGTGGCGTGACGGTGTACGGGTTCGACGTTGATTCACAACGGCGATGTGAGGGGCGTGCCTACCACGGACGTCGCCCCTGTCGCGAGCGCCCGATCATGGGCGGGACTCTCTGCCCCAACCACCATCCCGCTGCGCAGGATGTGGGGTCGCGGCTATTCACCGGGTTTCGCCGCACGACACGGACGGTCCCAAACGGCTGGTTCTCGCTACCAAAGGGCTGATCTTTTCGTTCTCGCGATTCCGCTATCCGCCAACCGGGTAGTGCGTCTTCATGGAC
>JBKPRY010000142.1:0-1432 GCA_046734755.1 Actinomycetota bacterium
GCCGTTCATCGCGGAGGCTGAGTTCCCCACCACGTACGCAACGGTGGAGGAGCTGCAACAGCAGTACGGGTTCGAGTACCTGCGCCGGAACGTGCGGCTGTGTGCCGAGCTCGGCGCCGACATCGTCAAGACCAACTGGCCCGGCGATCCCGAGGCATTCGCGAAGCTGGTGGAGGCGACGAACGGAATCCCCGTCGTACTTGCCGGCGGCTCGCGGCTGGAGGACAAGGAGCTGCTGTGGCGGATGCAGGTCGCCGTCGAGGCCGGCGCGATCGGGTGCTCGGTCGGGCGGAACATCTTCATGCATGCCTCGCCCGAGGCGATCACTCGCGCGCTCTCGCGCGTGATCCGAGAGCGATGGAGCGCCGACAAGGCCCACGACGCGCTGATCGAGGAGCTCGGACGGTGAGCGGCGGAGGCCTGGCCATGCATGCGTCGGGGGAGCGAGGTCGATGAGGGCCGCGTTCATGACCGACGTGAACGCGGTCGAGGTACGCGAGACCGAGGAGCCCAAGCTCGACCCGCGCGGCGCGATCCTTCGGGTCGAGGCCTGCGGGATCTGCGGGACGGACGCGAGGACGTTCTTCAACGGCGACCCGCGTGCGCCGGCCCCGTGGGTGCTCGGCCACGAGCCGGTCGGCGTGCTCCAGGAGGTCGGCCCCGAGGCCGTGCTCCCACCCGGCGTCGAGAAGGGGGACCGAGTGTTCCTCGGATCGATCCTCACCTGCGGCGAGTGTCGCTGGTGCACGGAGGGCTTCCAGAACCTGTGCGAGCGGCACCTCCTCTACGGGTACGACCCGTTCCCGGGCGCGTACGCCGAGTGGGCGTCCGTGCCGCCGATCGCGACGAAGAACCTGATCGCGCTGCCGGACGAGCTCCCCTCCGATCTCGCGACCGTCGCGGACCCATTCGCCTGCGCGCTGAACGGCGTCGAGGTCCTCGACGTCCGCCTGGGCGACACCGTGGTGATCCTCGGCACGGGACCGATCGGGTGCTGGCAGGCCGTCATGTGCCGGGACCGAGGCGCCAGCCGCATCTATATGACCGACGTGCAGCAGGACCGGCTCGACCTCGCGATGGGCGTCGTCGGGTCGCTCGTGGACGAGGCGTTCGTCGCGGGCGAGGACAACGGCGTGGCCGAGGTGCTCGCGAAGACCGGCGGCGCGGGTGCCGACCGTGTGAGCGTCGCGGCGCCGTCCAAGCAGGCGCAGCAGGCAGCGCTCGAGATGGCCGCCAAGCGCGCGAGGGTCGTCTACTTCGCCGGGCTTCCCAAGCACGATCCGGTGAGCCCGCTCGACATGAACGAGCTCCACTACAAGGAGCTCGCGATCCTCGGCGCGTACGGGGCGACCCACCGCCAATACCGGATCACGATGGATTACCTGGATCGGCGTCAGGAGGACCTGGCTCGCGTGGTCACGCACCGGTTCCC
>JBKPRY010000143.1:0-17683 GCA_046734755.1 Actinomycetota bacterium
CTGAACGCCGTCCAGCACGAGCGCGACGCGCTCGCCTCGCGCGTCCAGCGTCTGGAGGCCGAGCTCGATCGCCTCAAGGAGCGCGCGTCCGTCTGACCGAGGCTCCCCCGCAACCGGTCGAAAGAGGTTGCGAGGCGAGGCTTCAGCCCAGGTACCCCTCCACCTCACGCGCCTCCCGAACCTTCGCGTCGTCCGGATCCATCCCCGCGCTGCGCCGCGCCCGGCGCTGGTGGAGGAGGTCCCAGCACTGGTCGAGAGTGACCTGGAGCTCCATCAGGCGCTCGCGTTGGGTCTCGCTCGCCTCGCCTCGAGATTCGGCCTCCCAGAGCTGGTGCTCCTGGTGCGCCAGCTCGTTGATCCGCTCGACGATCTGCTGGTCGTCCATGTCGTCTCCCGTCCGAGGTCAGGCCCCAACGATACGACCGTCCCGCCCGTACGGTCGGCCCCGTCGTCGCAGCCCCACGCCGTGCGCGATGATGGGCCGATGTCGAACCTCAGGGAGTTGCTGACGAGCACTGCCGACCGGGTCGTGGACTATCGGGAGTCTCTCGACGAACTCCGTATGGGTCCGGTGGCGGAGCTCGAACGCCTCCGCGCGGAGCTCGGCCGTCCGATGCCCGCCGAGGGAGCCGACGCCGCGAACGTGCTCGACGAGCTCGCCGCCGCGGTCGAGCCGGCGCTGATGTCCTCGGCCGGCCCTCGTTTCTTCGGCTTCGTCGTCGGGGGATCGCTCGACGCCGCGCTGGGCGCGGACATCCTTACGAGCGGCTGGGACCAGATGGCGTTCAACGGTGCGTCGTCGCCGGCCGCGGCGTTGGTGGAGGAGATCGCGGGCGCGTGGCTGAAGGAATCGCTGGGTTTGCCGGCGGACGCGTCGTTCGGGATCGTGACCGGGACGCAGGCGGGGAGCACGGTCGGGCTCGCGGCGGCGCGCCACCGCGTGCTCGAGCGCGCCGGCTGGGACGTGGAGCGACAAGGCCTGCACGGCGCGCCCAGGATCCGCGTGGTCGCCGGCGAGGAACGTCACGCGACGATCGACCGGTCGCTCCGCCTGCTCGGGATCGGGGCCGACGCGGTCGTGAGCGTTCCGACCGGTCCGAACGGCGCCGTCGATCCCGACGCCCTCGTCCGAACGCTCGAGGCCGCTCCGGACGAGCCGACGATCGTGTGTGCCCAGGCCGGAAACGTGAACACGGGGGCGTTCGACGACCTCCTCGTCGCGTGCGAGGCGGCTCACCGGCGGGGCGCGTGGGTGCACGTCGACGGGGCGTTCGGCCTGTGGGCCGCGGCGAGCGCGGCGTTCGAGCACCTGGTCGCCGGTCGTGAGGCGGCCGACTCGTGGGTGGTCGACGGCCACAAATGGCTGAACCTGCCCTACGACACGGGGTTCGTGTTCTGCGCGGATCGTGACGCGCACGCCGCGTCGATGTCGCACACCGCCGCCGCGTACCTCGTCGGCCAGGGCGAGGGATCGATCCGGGCACCCTCGGACTTCGTGCCCGAGGCGTCACGTCGCGCGCGGGGGTTCGTGACGTGGGCCGCGTTGCGTGAGCTCGGCCGCGATGGGCTCGCCGACCTGGTCGAGCGCTGCTGTGCGCTGGCCCGGCATTTCGCGGAGGAGCTGGGCGCCATCGACGGCGTCACGATCGCGAACGACGTCGTGCTCAACCAGGTCCTGGTGGGGTTCGGCAACGACGAGCACACGGAGTCGGTGATCGAGGGCATCCAGCGCGAGGGCACCTGCTGGATGGGCGGCACGACCTGGCACGGCCGGCGGCTGATGCGGATCTCGGTCTCCAACTGGACGACGACGGAGGCCGACGTCGACCGCTCGGTCGAGGCGATCCGGCGGGTGGTCGCCGTCCAGTCGTAGCCGTCAAGCGTCCTTGGTACCGATGATCGCGTGCAAGCCGTCCTGTAGTGGCACGCCACCGCCGAACGAGGTCTCGACCGTCGCCCGGACCCCGTGCTCGGCGAGGAGCGCGGGCACGAGGCTCGTGTCGATCAGGACGTTCTCGTGGCGTTCGTCGTCGCGGCGCCAGGAGCCGTCCTCGTTCCGGAGGAACACGGCCATCTGGCGGACGAACGTGTCCGGGGACGGTTTGGAGCGCTCGGTGATGATGGCCCACTCGTCGGCCACCCTGGCCCTGATGGGGAAGTCCGGTAGAGCTTCGGCGTAGCTGAGGTCGCAGAGATCCAGCGCCATCGTGCCGCCCGGCCGCAGTGCCTGTGCGATCGCGACGAGGGCTCGGTCGATCGCGGCTGCTTCGGGAAGGTAGCTCAGCACGTGCCCGATCGAGACGATCGCGTCGGCCTCCGGGATCGGCTCGTCCGGAAGCACCAGCTGCCGGATCTCTTGTGCGTCCTTGGCGTAGGTCCTCGCCAGGTCGAGCATGGCGGGCGAGGCATCGGTCGCGATCACCCGATGACCCGCGTCGACCACGTATCGAGTGAGGAGCCCGCTCCCGCAGCCGAGCTCGACGACCACGCCATCGCGCTGGCGTACGGGTTGCAGCAGCTCGAGGATCCCGGGCGCGCAGTCGTCGGCGTGGAACCCGAACCCGAGGTGATGGACCAACGCGAGGTCGCGACGATAGTAGGGCGTGTCACGCTCGGCCACCCCGTCATCCTCGCGGGGTCTCTTGCGGGTGTCACATCGGCTGGATCCCGATCGTCATAGTCTGGAGGAGGACGGCGAGGTGACCGGATGAGGCGACGATGAGTGCCCACCAGAACAGCCGTGTGGTCTCGCTGCAGCCGGTGAAGTTCATCCTCAACTGGGGTCGGCGCTACTCCCTGTGGCTGCTCAATTTCGGTTTGGCCTGCTGCGGGATCGAGCTGATCGCCGCCTCGATGTCCAAGCACGACTTCATCCGGTTCGGGGTTATCCCGCTGGCGCACGGGCCTCGGCAAGCGGATCTGCTGATCATCGCCGGCACGGTGACCGACAAGATGGTGCCTCCACTGAAGCGCGTCTACGAGCAGATGCCCGAGCCCAAGTACGTGATCTCGTTCGGATCGTGCGCGAACGTCGGGGGGCCGTACTGGGATTCGTACTCGGTGACCAAGGGGGTCGACCAGATCATGCCGGTTGACGTATTCGTTCCCGGCTGCCCGCCGCGGCCCGAGGCGCTGCTCGACGGGATCATGATGCTCCAGCGCAAGATCGCCGACGAGGAGATCGCGGAGAAGTGGGCAGGGTAGCGATGCGGCACGCTGGCGAGCTCGTCGCACTCGAGGCGATGGAGAACGACTGAACATACGATCCGCAGATCAGGTTTGTGCGAGAGGGGGGAGTCGAACCCCCACGCCCTTTCGGGCACCGGATCCTAAGTCCGGCGCGTCTGCCGTTCCGCCACTCTCGCGCTGACCAGCGTAAACGGTGGGAGAGCAGGCCGTGATGGCGGAGCGTATCGCTACGTTCGGATGATGCGGGCGGTGCCACCACTAGGGGAGATGATGGACTCGTGCCCGTCTCCCCACCTCACCTGATACCGAACGCTGAATGCACCCACCGTGACCTTCAGGACCTCACCCTCACGAGGTGGGGAGCCAACCTGAGCCGAGTCGATGACGATGATGTCGCCGGGTCGCGCTGGCTCGCCCGACGAACGCCCGGTCGGCGCAGCGGATCGACCGGATGTCGTTTGAGGGATCTTCGTTGTCGCCTGTTTGCGCGTGATCTTCTTCGACATGCTCTTCTTGGCCGTCGCCTTGCTGGAAGCGGTTCGCTTGGCCGTGGTCTTCTTCGCGGTGGCCTTCTTGGCCTTGGTGCTCTTGGCGGTGGTCTTGTTCGTCGGCATCGTTCGCCTCCCTTACCGCGGTGACTTCCTGCAGCCTACTTCTTCGACACGGGGGGAGGCGGGCTCGGTCCGGTCGTCGTCGTCCTCAAGGGTTCCTCCTTGTGGGCCGACCTGAGGGATGATGGCGAAGCGCATGAAGCGGGAAGGATCGGCCGTCGACGACCAGCACGGTTGTCACGGCTGGGAAGCTCGACGCGTGCTCCGGAGATGTCTGGTTGCCGTGGCCGCGTCCGTCGTCTTTGCCGCCTGCACCTCGAGCCCGCCGGACGACGCCGCTACCGACGAGCCGATCTCGATCCCGAACGGGCCGACGGGCGTCGATGTTGCCCAACCCAGGCCGCCGCTCCTGCCCGAGGGCGTCGACGTCCTGGCGGTGCCGGCGGACCGCATGATCCCGATGTGGCAGCACCCGAAGACGGCCAAGCCCTCCTTCACGCTCGACACCCGGAACCCCTCGGGCTCGTTCTCCCCGATGTTGATCGAGGGCGCGAAGCGCAGGGCGGGGGTCGCCTGGTACCGGGTCCTCCTCCCGCTGCGACCGAACGGCTCCGCGGCGTGGGTGCGTGAGGACGACGTCTCACTCCGCCGGATCGACCGGCGGATCGAGGTCGATCTGTCCGATCGGACCCTGCGCTACTTCGTCCACGACGATCTGAAGAAGCATTTCCGGGTCGGCGTCGGCACCGACGCCACCCCCACTGGCACCGGCACCTTCTACGTGTGGGTCAAGATCCGCTACGCGAGCCCATATCAGCCGTACGGGATCGCCGCGCTCGGCCTGTCGGGCTTCTCGCCCGTGCTGTCGGAATGGCCGGGCGGCGGCCGGATGGCGATCCACGGGACTTCGAGCCCGAGCGACCTCGGCAACGCCGTGTCGCACGGCTGCGTCCGGGTCTTCAACGACGATCTGAGGTCGCTCCTCGACGTGCCGCTCGGCACGCCAGTCGAGATCACCCGATAGGCCCTCGCTTCCCGCCAACGTCCGTAAGGTGGAGGAGCGTACGACCGAGGAGGCCCCGTGGCATCGGCGAACCCAACGAACCTGACCCGCACCGCCTGGTCGTGGGTCGCACGCATCGACCGGGTCGTGATCCCGTTCCTTCGGCGCGTCGCGATTCCGATGCTCCGCGTGTCGCTCGGCGTCGTGTTCGTGTGGTTCGGGCTGCTGAAGATCTTCGAGGTCTCCCCGGTCTCCGAGCTGGTCGCGAGGACCGTCTACTGGGTCGACCCAGATGTCATCGTGCCGGTGCTCGGGGTGTTCGAGGTCACCGTCGGAGTGCTCCTGCTGCTCGGCCGGGCGCTTCGGCTCACGCTGTTCCTGTTCCTGCTGCAGATGCTCGGGACGTTCCTCACCTTCATCGTGCTGCCGGACGTGACGTTCCGAGACGGGAACCCCTTCCTGCTCACGGTCGAGGGCGAGTTCGTCGTCAAGAACCTCGTGCTGATCTCGGCCGCCCTCGTCGTCGGCACGACCGTCCGCCGGGACAAGGCAGCCCGCCGAGCCGAACGGTAGCCGCCCGACCTCAGGCACGCCCGCGCGCGGACAGGTAGTGGTGCCACAGGATCCTCGCCGCGGTCGCGCGGTGGGGCCGCCAGGACCGAGCCCGCTGCTCGAGCGCATCGAAGGTCGGCCGTTTCGGCAGCTCGAGGAGCTCGCGCGCGGCGGTCGCCAGGGCCTGGTCACCGTGCGGCCACACGTCGGGGCGCCGCAGGCACATGATCAGATAGATGTCGGCGGTCCAACGACCTATGCCGCGGAGGCGCATCAGGCTCGAGCGGACCTCCTCGTCCGGCAGGTCCGCCAACTCTTCGAGGTCGAAGCCATCGGCGAGCGCGGTCGCGAGGTCCCTCGCGTACCCCGCCTTCTGGCGGCTGAACCCGATCGCACGGAGTTCGGCGTCCGACAGCTCGAGGAACGCCCTCGGCTCGATGCCGCCGGCGAGCGTCACCTCGAGCCGGTCGAACGCGGCCCGCGCCGAGGCCAGCGACACCTGCTGTTCCAGGATCAGGTGGACCAGGGTGGCGTACGAGGGTTCGCGCGCCCACAGCGGAGGAGGGCCGAAACGATCGACCGAGGCGGCGAGCGCGGGGTCGGCGCTCGCCAACGTTCGGACCGCGCTCAGGACCGTTCGGTGCGTCAGGAGTCGGATCATCGGGATCGCGCGCTCACGCGGCATCTCGCTCACGGTCTCACGCCGATCGCGGGGTCCAATCCAGGCCGAGGTCGAGGGCGCGGACGACCACCGTGCGCGCTTCGGCAGCCTCGATCCCGTGCCGTTCGAGGAGCGGGTCCGCCAGCCTGCGATACAGGTCGATCTCCTCGCGGAGCGCGGCCATGACCGTCGCAGGGTCCAGCGACCCGGGAACCGTCCGCGCGAACGCATCACCTTGATCGCCGACGACGGCCTCCGCTCGCCGCCCGCCCGCCGGCCGGCGTTCACCGTGGAACGCCAGCAGACGGAACAGCACCTGATCGCGCACGTACTGCAGGCCGTCCAGGGCCTCGTAGAGCTCGCCCCGCAAGACCTTCGACTGGATGTACCAGGACCACGTCCAGATGCGCGCCTCCATCCATCGAACGCCGCCGGCGACCTCCGGGTCGTACGTTCCGGGAAGAGCGTCGGAGATCGGCTCACGCTCCCACAGGACGACGGCTGGCAGTCCGTCGTTGTGCTCGGCCGCCCGGTCCGCCGCGACGACGTCGAAGTCCACGTGCACGAGGTCGTCGTAGAGCACGATCGTGAGGGTGGGGATGGCGAGGTGCTCGGCAACGAAGAGCGCCACCACGCTTCCCGCGGCGGCGGCGAGGTCTGGGATGCGAGCGACGACGCTCTCCACGGCATCGGGTCGGACATACAGGCGAAGGTCGATGTCGGAGAGCTCGTCCGCCTCTCCGGTGGCGAACGACCCGGTCACGACCATCGCGACGACATCGGGGTCGGCGAGCGCGGCTCGACACGCGGCCTCGGCCTTGGCTCGGTGGCGGGGGAGTCGTTCGAACGCAGCGGGGAGGGCGACGTCCATCCGGGAACGCTACAGGGACCGGCGTGCCGCGGCCATCCGAAAGAGGTCGGCGGATGCGATCCTCAGGAATGCCGGCCGTCGTACTCGGCGGCCACCTTCTTGGGGACGCACATCCTCCAGGCGTCGAGGACGAGCTCGTGCATCTCGGTCGCGTCGAGCGCCGCCAGCCGGCACTCGACCCAGTGGTACCGCAGGTCGCCCCTGCCCGGCATCATGAACTTGTCCGGCTCGGAGCGGACCAGCGCCTCGCGCTCCTCCTTCGGGAACCCGAAACCCATCTCGGTCTCGTCGCGCGAGAAGGCCACGAAGACGATCCGGCCCACGCGGAACTTGACCCGGTCCCGCACGAGCGCCTCGGTCGTACGGGGCAGGGTCATCGCGAACGCCCGAACATCGTCGATCGTCACCATCGGTCCGTCCTCGGTCGCCGCGTCCCCGCAGACCGGGGCACGATAACCGGAGGCACCGACGGTGAGTCAGGCTGTCCGAGCTACGACGCGATCTCGCTGGTGCTCTTCGCGTAGTTCGTCGCGCCGAACCAGTCGATCACGACCGCCGGTTCGTCACCCACAACCCATGCGTCGTGCCCGCTCGGGAGCGAGGTGACGTCCCCCGGCTCGGCGACGAACTCCGTGCCGTCGTCCATCCGGATCGCGAGCCGCCCGCTCACGTGATATTGGAAATGGGGCGCCTCGCAGCTCGCGGTCTTCGCGATCGGCCTGACGTCGTTCGACCAGCGCCAACCGGGCTCAAACACGAGCCGTCCGACCTCGTCGCCGCCGATCACGAGGATTTCCGCGTGGCCGTTCGGAAACGGGCGGACCTCGTCCGCTGCCTCGAACCCCTTGTGTGCGGTCTCCTGCATCCCTGCTCCCCCTTCCTCGTCGCCGGGCATCCGTCCGCGTATACTTATCTACTAGTAGGTCAGAAGTCAAGAGCATCCCGGGCGTCGTTTGATGAGAGAGGATGTAGGGGTGGCGACCGAAGCTCGGAAGACCGAGGGCGGGACCGCGTCCAAGATCCTCGACGTGGCGGAACGGCTGGTGCAGCTGCGCGGGTTCAACGGGTTCAGCTACGCCGACGTGGCGGAGGAGCTCGGGATCTCGAAGGCGAGCCTGCACTACCACTTCGCCGGCAAGGCCGAGCTCGGGGAGGCGCTGATCGAACGCTACGCGTCCCGCTTCACCGGGTCGCTCGACGAGATCGACACCCGGCCCATCGACGCCCGAGCCAAGCTCGCGGCCTACGCGAAGCTCTACGGCGACGTCCTCCAGCGCAAGCGGATGTGCCTGTGCGGCATGCTCGCCGCCGAGTACCAGACGCTTCCGAAGCCCATGCGTTCGGCCGTTGTGAGCTTCTTCGACGACCAGGAGGCGTGGCTGGTCCGGGTCCTCGAGCAGGGACGCGAGGAGGAAAGCTTGCGGTTCTCGGGACCCGCGAGCGAGGCCGCCCAGATGATCGTCGGCGGACTCGAGGGCGCGATGCTCGTCACTCGGCCGTACGGCGACCCCGCCCGTTTCCGAGCCGCCGCCGATCATCTCCTCGCGAGCTTCGCGGCCGGTGCGCCCGCGTCGACCTCATAAGATGACGCGGCGCATCCGGGGTCAGTTCTGGCGGTTGAACCACACGCCGCCGGGCCCGGTCCAGCTCAGCCCCTCGCCCCAGGTGGCGATCGTCTTCCCCTCGCTCGTGATGGCGATCTCGCCGTAGTCTCCGTAGACCTCGTCGAACCCGTCGGCGTGCTTGTACGCGGCGCCGGACGTGACATCCGAGATCACGACCGGGGCGCTCCACGATGCGCCTCCATCGGCCGAGCTACGGTAGAAGACGTTCCACGCATCGGGGTCGTCGCCGTTGCTCGTCCGCATGTACCAGGCACGGACGTCCCCGCTCCCGCGGGACTCAACGGCCGGCGAGGTAGCGTTCTCACCCGCGACCGACAGGGCGACCCGGGCGCTCCACGTGCGGCCGCCGTCGGTGGAGCGGCGGGCGAAGATCCGCTGGGGTCCGAGATCGGTCGCGGCACCGTCGTAGAGCACCACGAGGCCACCGGCATCGTCGGCCGAGATGGCGTCGTGCCCGATGTAGAAGTCGGGCCCGCAGCCCTCGGCGATGCACGGCTCGCCAACGGCCACCGTGTCGACCACGTGGTCCTCCCACGTGGTACCGATGTCTCGCGAAACGAACACGTGATGGTTCACGACGCCGACGGGGGCGCCGCCCGGGCCGGAGTAGTCGATGTCGCTCTGGGCGAAGACGACGGTGCCGTCGTGCAGCACGTCGGCGTCGTACGCGAAGAAGTAGCGGTTCGAGTCGACGAGCTTGGTCTGGGTCCACGTCTGCCCGAAGTCGTGTGACTGTGCCATCCAGGGATCACCGCCGGTCGGGCCGTTCCAGGAGACGTACACATCCTTGCCGTCATCGCTCGTGGCGAGCGCCGGCTTGTCGTTCCACGAGACGTTGCCGTAGGTCTTGACGGGCGCCGACCACGTGGTGCCGTGGTCCACCGAGCTGGTGAACAGCACGTTGAAGCCGTTGAGATAGGCGGCGTAGACCGCGCCGGTGCTCGGGACGACCTCGACGACGGGGTCGTACTGCCACGAACCCTTGCAGGCGCAGAGCGGTCGTTGCGGCGCCCACGTCCTCCCGCCATCCGAGGAGACGTGGACCGAGATGTGCGGCACTGGGCAATTGCCCGGGCAGGGCTTGTCGCCGAAGTGGGTCGTCATCAGATACACGAACGGGGCGGTGGGATCCGCCGCGATCGCGGGCTCCCAATCATCCGCGACCGGATCGGCGACGCGCTCGCCGGCCCATCCCGGCGCCGGTGCTGCCGACGCCGCGGCCGTCCTCGGTCGGACCTGCCACCGGACGTCCTGCTCGTTTGCTACCTCGAGCGCCTCGAGCCGCTCCTGCGTCTGCTCGGACAGCTCCTCCTCGACCTCGGAGCCGCCGCCCCGCGTCTGCCGCTCGCCGCCGCCGGACGGAACCGGAGCCGGGTCAACGATCCGAACGAGTACCCAGGCGAGCAGCAGCAGGGCAACCACCGATGCCGCGAACGCGGTCCGTCGAGCAGCTCGAGCTGACATCGTCCCCCCCTCCGATCAGGTCGGCTCCTTCCTATCACGACCCGGAGGACCGCCGCAGGCGACCGCGGACCCCTCTCGGCGAGTCCCTCCAGCCTTGCCTCCGCGCGCGATCTAGTCCACGAAGGGACCGTTGAACACGGGGGTCTCTCCGTACGGCCGCCCGGCCATGAGCAGGAACCGGGTCCCGGGAACGGCATCGGTCACCGTGAGCTCCTCACCGGGACCGAGCAGGACGAGCTGCGGAGGCCTCGCGGGTCGCCCATTGGCGCCGAACAGGGCCGCGCCGTCGAGTAGGTACCCGAAGCCCTGGTATTCGGACGGGACGCGCGTCGTGACCTCGCCGCCATCGGGGAGCTCGACGTCGAGCACGGTGGCGGGCGTTCCCAGCTCCACCGGGGAACCCTCGCCGACCAGCACCCGGACCGTCGCGTCTCCCTCCTTCCGAACCGTCATCTGCTCCGGCAACAGCACCCGCGCGCTCGGCTCCGCCCGCTTGTCCTTGCGGGCGAGGTTCACCCAGAACAGCACGCTCCGCCACTCGGTGTCGCCCAGGCCCTCCTCGCGCTGCTCGGCGCCGATCGCCTCCGCATGCCAGGCGCCGCGCCCGGTCCTGAGCGCCAGCAGCGCGCCCTCGGGCAGGCTGGCCCGCTCGATCGCTCCTCCCGGTCCCGTGCTGTGGCCGGTGCTGGCCGAGCCCTGGAGGATGTACCAGAGGTTGTCGAACCCCCGGTGGGGGTGCTTGGTGTCGACATCCCGCAGCTCCGAGAGCCGGAAGCGAGCCTCGTGGACGAGGATGAACGGATCGACCCGTTCGTACGGCACGCTCCGCGCCGGAAGGGGCTCCAGGATCTCGAAGCCCATCATCGGCCGGACGTGCGCGTCCTCCACGAGGATCGCGTCTCGCGATGTCTCCTTGACGGCTTGCCGCATCGTGCCCGTCTCCCTTCGAGTCGTCGGCGCTAACTTCTATCCGGCTAGCAACTAGGAGCCTGCTAGTGTTATTCCATGAGCCGATCGACCCGGCAGCTTCCGCGTCTGGACGCCGAGGCGTGCGGGCGCGCCGACGGGGCGCTGATGCGCGCGTTCGACCTGCTCGGCAAGCGCTGGACGGGGGTGGTGCTGGGGACGTTGAGCGGCGGGCCGACCGGGTTCCGCGCGCTCGCGCGCGCCGTCGAGGGGATCAGCGACTCGGTGCTCTCCGATCGACTTGCCGAGCTCACCCACGCGGGCCTCGTCACCCGCACCGTTGTGGATGGGCCACCGCTCTCCGTCACCTATGGCCTCACCGAGTCGGGCCGAGCTCTCCTGCCCGCCCTCGCACAGATCAGCCGTTGGGCCGAAGACCACCTTCCACCCTAGGGATCGGGATCGATCGGTCGGGGACCAGGTGCGAGCGCGACCCTACGAGATACCAGGTCTCCATCTCGCCCTTGCCCTTGATCGGGATCGTTCCCCGTGGGCGGCAGACGAACTCGTCCTTCAGCAGCTCGTACGTGGCGCGGGTGATCTGGATCTCGCCCGGGGTGCCCTGGGACTCCATCCGGCTCGCCGTGTTCACGGCGTCGCTCCACAGGTCGTAGATGAAGCGCTTCCTGCCGATCACGCCCGCGACGACCGGTCCCGAATTGATCCCGATCCGCAGCTCGAGTCCGTCCCGCCCGGCCACCCCTGAGGTCGCGACCGCTTCTCGCATGTCCAGAGCCAGGAGCGCGGCCCGGCGCGCGTGATCTGCGTGCGGGTCCGGCACCCCGGCGGCTGCCATGTAGCAATCGCCGACGGTCTTGATCTTCTCGAGACCGTGCCGCTCCACCAGTGCGTCGAAGTGGGAGAACAGCCGATCGAGGATGTCGACCGTCTCGGCCGGCGGAAGCCGCTGCGAGAGCGGCGTGAAGTCCACGACGTCGGCGAACAGGATCGATGTCGCGTCGAAGTGATCGGCGATCGTCCGGTCGGTGGCCTTCAGTCGGGCGGCGATCGAGCTGGGCAGGACGTTCACGAGCAGGGCCTCGGACTTCTCCTGCTCGACCCGGAGCGCCGAGAGGGCCTCGTTTCGCTGGTGAGCGAACATGGCCAGGAGCATGAAGGCGATGGACGCGGCGCCGACGACGTTCAACGCCAGCATCGTGCTCGTGAACCATGAAGGCAGATCCGCGACCGGGAAGAACAGCTCGCCCAGGATGCCGGTGAACAGGAAGACGAACAGAAACGCGAGGAACCACCGGACGGCCTGACGCACCTCGAGGAAGACCAGGGCTCCCAGGGGAGCCAGGATGCCCCAGAGTCCGACCGCGCCGGAGGGAACGAACCCCCCCACGAGCATCTGACCGCCGGCCGTCGGCATGAAGAGGATGTCCAGGAGCTGCACGAGGAGGAGGAACCGGAAGTTCCTGGTTCGCGCGAACACCACCAGAGACGCGATCGAGATCGCGCAGTAGACGAGCGGGGCGATGCCTACCCACGAGCCGAGGGAGAGGTACAGGATGCCCCAGACGACGGACACGGGTGCGATGAGGACCGCGAGCAGGACGAGGAGCGCCTTCTTCTGGCGCAGGTCGTCGTCGTCCTTGGGATCCGCGCCGATCTGAGCGAGCCATGCGGTCACCGCGGCGATCCAGCCGGCTCCCGAGGAGGGTGGGTGCGGAGACGAGGCCGTCGTCGTGTGCGGTCGTGGTGTGCGGGTCTTCGGAGCCTCCACGGGGCGCATCTTCACCGTTCCCCACGGACTCGACAACCGCCGGCCTCCGGGCTGACACCCCCGGCCTCGAGCGGGCATCATGGGTGGCCCGGGAAGCGTTGGGCCGAGGGACGTGATTGGACGAGATCGAGACGTCGATGACAGCTGGAGAACGATCGCGCTGGTCGGTCTTGGTAGACCGGCTGCGGCTGCGATTCCGCGATCCGGGTCTCGAGTCGGCCTATCGCGCCGACCGTTACCGTCACGATCTCGGCAACATCCGCTTCGGCTTCCTGGCCGGGATCGCCATCTGGGTCGCGTGGGGCCTGCTCCTGCGCCCCCACATGCTGGCCCTGTCCGACCAGCGACTCGACGTCATCATGCGGTTCGGCGTGTTCATCCCCTTGTTGCTCGTCGGCCTCGGGCTCACGTTCACCCGATCCTTCGGGCGCGTCTGGGAATGGGTGGCAGTCGCCATCGCGGCGGCGACGCTCCTGTTCTGGGTCTTCTACGTCTCGCGCATCTCGACGTTGCCCGCAGAGTACGGGTACATCGGCGTCATCCTGATCACGGCGTTCACGTACGCGCTCCTGCGCCTGCGGTTCGTGCTGGTCGCACTGATCACGTTGATCGGCATCGGGGCATACCTTCCGTACGCCATCACGGCGAAGTACATCGTCGACGTGAGTCTGGTGCTGGCGATGCTCTACCTGATCTCGTTCGGCATGCTGGGTGGGATCGCCGCGTATCGGACGGAACGGTTCACTCGAGACCTGTTCCTCCGCGAACGCCAGCTCGAGCAGGAGCGGGCGCGGTCCGACGGGCTCCTGCTCAACATGCTGCCCGGGGCCATCGTCGAGCAGCTCAAGACCTCGTCCGGCGGACGGATCGCGCAGAACTTCGATCGCGTGAGCGTGTTCTTCGCGGACGCGGTCGGATCCACCGCACAGGCCGCACGGTCGTCCCCGGAGGCGTTCGCCGATGCCCTGGATGAGCTCTTCAGCCACTTCGACGAGATCGCCACCCGGCACGGCCTCGAGAAGATCAAGACGATCGGAGACGCGTACATGGCCGTCGCCGGCGCGCCAACACCCATGGCCGATCATGCCGACGCCGCCGTTGGGATGGCGGCCGACATCCTCAGCGAAGCCGGGAACATCAGCTGGCCATCGGGCGACCCGATCGTGGTGCGCGGCGGGATCGCCACCGGGCCTGCCGTCGCAGGGGTGATCGGAGTCCAGAGGTTCGCGTACGACCTGTGGGGCGACACCGTGAACCTCGCGAGCAGGCTCGAGACGAACGCGGAGCCCGGCCGCTTCCTGATCTCCGAGTCGACGATCGGGGAGCTGCGGGATCGGTACGGGTTCGGGCCATCCGAGATCCTGGAGGTGAAGGGCAAGGGGCCCACGACCGTCCGCGTCCTCCTCGGCCGCCACTCGAACGCGCCCATGATGGCTCCGCTTGCCTCCGAGGTCGAATGACCGCGACGAGGAAGGTCGCTTGGCGATACCGGGACGGCCTCATGCGCGCGGCGGCGGTCGTCGTGGTGGGCATACTCGCGGCCGCCTGTACCGACTCCGATGCGAGCGGGATGCGGCGTCCTCACTCGGTGGGTACCGACGTGATCGTGGTCGGCGTGTCCGGCGCCTTCGCCGAGAACCAGATCGTCGCGGAGATGTATGCGCAGGTACTGGAGCACGCCGGGTTCACGGTCGAGCGAGAGCTGGATCTGCGGGCTCGAGAGGTCTCGCAGAACGCTCTCGAGTCTGGGTTCATCGACGTGAAGCCCGAATACCTGTCTTCGTTGCTGCTGTTCCTCGACCCGAACGCGGACGCGTCCGCGGATGCCTCCGATGTCGTGCGGCAGACGGCCGAGCTGGTTCGCTCCGACGGGCTCACGTTGCTCACACCATCGGCGGCCCAGGACACCAATCAGTTCGTGGCGAACTCGGAGACGGCCCAGCGATTCGACCTGACCACGGTGAGCTCCCTCGCCCCCGTTGCCGACCAGCTGACGTTCGGCGGTCCACCGGAATGCCCGCAACGGCCTTTCTGCCTCCCGGGATTGGACCAGGTCTATGGGGTCCTGTTCGACGACTTCACGCCGCTGGACGCGGGGGGCCCGCTGACCGTCGATGCGCTCAAGGCCGATGAGGTCCAGGTCGGCCTGCTGTTCTCGACCGACCCGAGCATCGGCCGGAACGGGTTCGTCCCGTTGGAAGACGACCGGCACCTCCAGAACGCCGAGAACATCACGCCGCTGATCCGCTCCGACAAGCTGAACGACGAGGTCCGGACCTTGCTCGATGCGGTGAGCGCCCGACTCTCGACCGAGAAGGTCACCGAGCTGGTGGGTGAGGTCGTGATCGACGGGCAGGACATACCCACCGTGGCCCGCGGGTTCCTGAGCGCGAACGGCCTGCTCTAACCCGCCCGAAGGCCTCCGGTCGCGCCCTCCGATCGCCGCGACGCCTGGTTGGGAGGCAGGGCCGTGCCTGCGCGTTCATCGGCGGGCCCGACCGGCCGATAAAGCCTAGGTGCCCAGACCCGCCGAGTTCCTGAGGTTGCAGCTGCGCCAGCGGATGGCCGTTTTCACGGCCACAGCCGCGGTCGCGGCCGTGCTCGCGATGATGGGCGTGTGGTGGTGGCCGGCGACCTTCCTGGCGCTCGGACTCCTCGTCGTCCTGCAACGCCTGGCGGGGAAGGGCCGCATCCTCGATCCCGAGCGCCTCCGAAGAGGGATCATGGGGGAGGAGGCGGTCGCGAACGCCCTGGCCGGGCTGCCGCCTTCGTACCTGGTCCTGCACGGCCTTTCCACGGGGCGCGGGGACGTCGACCATGTCGTCATCGGCCCCACCGGTGTGTTCGCGATCGAGACGAAGGCGTGGGAGGGCACCTTCTACCGTCGGCGTGGACAGCTCTACAGCAACGGCAAGCCTGCCGATCACGTCCTGCGACAGGCGCGGGGCGCCGCGGGGCAGGTCCGAAACCTCCTCCTTGCGGCCGGCGTCGACGAGTGGGTCGAGGCGGTCGTCGTCGCCTCGGCGGCCTCCGTCTCGCGCTCCCCCGTACGCTTCCAGAAGGTCTACGTCCTCTCGATCAAGGACGTGGTGGACTTCATCACCAGCCAGAATCGCTCGCTCGGAAGCTCGACGGTCCGGCGGGCGGCGACGACGTTGATGCCGCCAGGCGAGGAGGACCACTTGGCCGAGGAAGGCGGAGACGCCGCTGCGCCCTGACGCGTTTACGCCTCGCTCGGTGGTGCGGGCATCTCCATCAGGCCGAGCTGCGCCATGGTCCCCATCATGTCGTAGACGCCGTAGTGCTCGGAGTTCTGTCCGGCGTCGTCGAACGTGAACACGTCGATCGCGTCCAATCTGAACGGCTTCCCGGTCGGGGGCATCCCCGGCATCAACCCCTCTGTGTCGGTACCGGTCATCGTGCTGTGGACCGCCACCTTGTTGCCGGAGGCGATGATCTCCTCGACCTCGATCTGCATGTCGGGGGTTTGCGAGCGCATCATGTTGAACATCGCGATCGCCCCCGCCTTGTCGGCGGTGCCTCCGGGCATCGGCGAGCGCTCGATGTAGTCCTCCGAGAGCGTCTTCTCGGCGAACCCGATGTCACCCTCGTTCATCACCCGCTGGATCAACTCGCGGACCGTCGCCACGTTCTCTTCCGGAGTGGTCATGGCTCCTCCTCTCGTGCGTGGGTTCACGCTACGCCTGCGGGGAAGTTTCTCGCAAGGCGGGGCGCGGTGCGCCCCGAAGGGCCCAACGGTCGATCGAGCTCAACGCACGGGTACCAACCGAGACATCATCGCCGGCTCCGTGTACACGAGTTCGGCACCAGGCGATCGTTCGAGGGCGGCGTTGGCCCTCGCGTACATCTCATCCCGCCGGCGGACGAGCACCTCCGCTTTCTCCTCTGGGTCGTAAGCACCGGTCACCGCCCAGTGGTCGCGAAGCTCCTGCACCGACGAGGCGTGCGTGCGCAGCTCGAACCGGCGGCGCTCCTCGAGGACGAAACGTCCCCGGTCGACGACCGTGGCCACCGCCCGCTCGGCTGCCCGCAGGTCGTCCTCGTAGTCGAACCCGGGATCGTCCTCCCGAGAGCGCGGCTCTGCGTTCGACACGACCTGGAGGAAGGGGAACTCCAGGGCGGGATGGATCTCGATCAGGCTGCCGCCCGGCCTGAGCAACCGGTGGATCTCCTCAAGGGCATGGACCATGCCCTCGTGCTCCATTCAGCAGAGCGACCACGAGAGCAGGGTGGCGTCGAAGACCTCGCCGTCGCTGACGGCCGCGAAGTCCTCGAAGGCAACCTGGCGGAAATCGATCCGCTCCCGGAGCGGATCGGGGAGTTGCCCCCTCGCCCTCGAGACCGAGTCTTCGAAGGGCTCGATCGCCGTCACGTGGGCGGCTCGGTCCGCGTACCGCCAGGTGAGACGGCCGTCGCCGGATCCGATCTCCAGGACCTCGGCACCCCGGAGGTCGATCAGATCGAACAGCGCGCTGGTCTCGTCGCCTTCCGGGTCGGTCCGCACCGTCATCGGCACGACCCTACCGGTTGCGATCTGGCCGTGTCCGAGTAGGAGCGGCTCCAGGACCCCGAGGACACCGTAGACCCGCGATCGCCTGATGTCGCGCGATCGGCCGATACCTTCGCGCACGAGGACGAGCTACCGTCCAGGTTCGGTCGTCGCACCATCGCCGGGGAACGGGGAGGCACATGACCGAGGAGATCCGTCAATTCCAGGTCGATGTGCCCCAGGAGGAGCTCGATGTCGCGGCGTGGGAGCAGCCCTAGGCACTCTCGGAGGAGGCGAGGATCGCGTTCAGAAAGCTCGGCTGAGAGGGAAGGAGAGAACGATGGCGAAGGAGACCGCCTCGGACGAGGTCACCATCATCCACGACACGAAGGTTCGTCCGTTCCGAGTCGACGTCCCTCAAGAAGCACTCGACGAACTGCGTCGCCGCGTCGAGGCGACACGGTGGCCCAGCAAGGAGCTCGTCCCGGATCGATCTCAAGGGGTCCAGCTGGCGACGATGCAGGAGCTCGCTCGCTTCTGGACGAGCGAGTACGAGTGGCGC
>JBKPRY010000144.1:0-1511 GCA_046734755.1 Actinomycetota bacterium
CGCGTTCGAGGCCGCCGAACTGCGGCCGATGGCCTTTGAACGGCGTTGCGCGGCAGTCGGTTGCGTCCCTGAAGGGCCGGTTGCTCCTGTGGCGGGCTCCGGTTCAGAGGACGAATCAGCTGCCCGAGAGGAAGAGGGCTCTGTCACTGACGAGTCATGATAACCAGGGCACCCGAGCTTTCAAGCACGGGCGTGCGCAGGACCTCCAGGATCACGGAGCCCTCGGGTGCGGCTGGGATCGTCGTCGCGGCTCCCGCGAAATACACGAGTCGTCCCCCGGGCCCCAAGACCTCCCGAGCCTGCGCCCAGGTCTCGTCCAACGGGGCGAAGGCGCGAGCCAGGGCGACGTCCACTCGGTCCGGCATCTCCGCGACCGGGCCGGCGAAGACGGTCGCGTTCGACAGGCCCAGCTCATCCACGGCGAGCTCGAGGAGGGCCGCTCGTCGAGGGCGCCGCTCGACGAGCAGCATCCGAAGCCGGGGGAGCGAGATGGCGATCACGAGGCCGGGCAGCCCGGCGCCCGAGCCCAGGTCGGCGGCCAGCTCGGCGCCCTCGACGACCCGGGCCGCTCGAAGGCTATCCAAGATGTGGCGTTGCCGGATCCTGGTCGCATCCGAAACGGAGACGACTCCCTGCGGGATCGCTCGGTCCGCGAGCAGCTTCTCGAATCGGAGTAGCCGCGATGCCTGCGAAGGATCGAGGGCCACGCCGATCCTCGCGGCCTGTGCTCGAAGGGCCTCGGTGTCGCTCATCGGTGTTTCACGTGAAACGACACCTTGAGATCGGCGGCCGGCCTACCTCGCTCGTTGGATGACGACGCGCCGTTCAGCACCCTCGCCCTCGCTGGAGCTACCCACCCCGTCGATCTCGGCCACCGCCGTGTGCACCATCTTGCGGAGGAAAGGGTTCATCGGCTCGAGCGTCTCCGAGTGACCGGTCCGTGCGACCCGGAGAGCGATCTCGCGCACCCGCGCGGACAGTCGTTCGATCTGGCGCTTGCGGTAATCCTCGATGTCGACGACGACCCGAGCCGGGAGCCCCGTCCGCTGACCGACGGCTACGCGAGCGAGCTCCTGGATCGCCTCGAGCGTCTGGCCATGCCGGCCAATCAAGAGGCCCATGTCCTCGTCGTCGGGTTCGGGGCCGATGACATCTACGTACATCGTGCCGTCCTCGAACGCCGGCTCCACGGTCGCGGTGATGCCCATCCGTTCGAGCATGCCCTCGACGAACTCGGTCGCGATCTCGGCCTGTTCGTCGAGGTCATCGTCGCTCAGGTCGCCGTCGGGCCTCATCCGCGAGCGGACGACCACGATCGCGTCCTGGGCGCCGACCCCGAACACGCCGGACCGGGGCTCCTGGACGACCGCGACATCGGCCTCCTGCTCGCTGAGACCGAGCTCACCGAGGGCTGCCTCGACGGCCTCCTCAACGCTTGGGGCGCTTCTTCGGATCTCCTCCACGGCCGTTGCCTCCAGACCCTGGCTGCTTCGGGTTGGACCCCGGCTCGT
>JBKPRY010000145.1:0-50439 GCA_046734755.1 Actinomycetota bacterium
GTCCCACTTGGCGCCCGGATGATCGGCCCCCCTCTCGGGGAACTCCTCGAGATCGCCATAGAGCGTGCCGCCGAACGCGACGTTCAGCACCTGACACCCGCGGCAGATCGCGAGCAGCGGCAAGCCCGCCTCGACGGCCACGTGCGCGTAGTGCAGCTCGATCCCGTCGAGCAGTGGTTGGCCCGGCAGATGGTTGGGGTGCGGTGCCCTACGGCCGTACCTCCACGCCTCGATATCCCGGCCGCCGGCCAGTACGAGCCCGTCAAGCCGAGTGAGGAGCTCGACGCGGTCATCGGCCCGCTCGTAGTACGGCAGCAGGACCGGGAGCGCACCGGCGGCCAGCAGCGGCCGCCCGTACCCGAAGCCGTAGTAGTCGCCGTAGTCGGCGAAGCCCTCCGAGATGCCGACGATCGGTCGGTGACCCACGCTCAGTGCCCGGCGGGCTTCTCCCAGCCCTCCAGCGTCGCGGGCCGCCAGTCGGCACCGACGGTCTCGGACCCCGCCACCCACGGCCCGAGCTCGGGCTGTGGGAACTTCGCGTGCTGCGCCTTCAGCTGGATACCGTAGGAGTTGCCCTCGGTGAGGTGCTTCATCAGCACCTTGCGGGCCATCTCGTCCTCGCGGCCCTTCGGGATCTTGAAGTAGATCTTCAGGAACGAGTTCGAGTAGCGGTCGAAAACCGCCGGCTTGCCGTCCTCCTCAAGCAGGTGGATGTCCTCGAGCCAGTTGAGGTCCTCGCCGGGCGTGAGCGCGTCCAGGTCGATGTCCTCGACCAGCGAGCGGTCCTCCTGGTAGGGGAACCGGTGGCCCGCGAGCTCCTCGGCGTCCAGCGTGCCCTTGATCGTCAGGTGCTGGTCGCTCATCCGGTCACGCCCCCGCGTACTGGCCGGTGTCCGCCAGGTACTTCTGCATCATCGTCTTCAGCTCCTCGAGCGTGGCCTCCTCGGTGACGCCCGGGATGTAGTTGGTGCCGGCGAGCGGAACCTTGGCCATCGCCGCCGCCTCGACCGTGAGCGCGCACAGGTCCTCGGGCTCGAGCGAGTGCACATCGGTCTTGCCGCACGCCCGGGCGAGCATCTGCAGCTCCATCGTCATCGCGGTGAGCAGGTTGTAGACGCGCTCGGCCGCCTCGTCCACCTCGAGGCGCTTGCGAAGCTCGGGATCCTGCGTCGTGATTCCGACGGGGCATCTCCCCGTGTGACAGTGGTAGCACTGGCCGGCCGGAACGCCGACCGTGCCCTCGTAGTCGGTGACGCCCGGGATCTCCTTGTTGCAGTTCAGCGCCATCAGCGCCGTCGTCCCGATCGCCACGGCCTTCGCGCCGAGAGCCAGGCACTTGGCCACGTCGGCGCCGTTGCGGATCCCGCCGGCGACGATCAGGTCGATGTCGTCGGCCAGGCCGACGTCCTCGAGCGCGCGCCGGGCCTCGGGGATCGCGGCCATCAGCGGGATGCCGGTCTCCTCGGTCGCGATGTGCGGTCCCGCGCCCGTGGACCCCTCGGCGCCGTCGAGGTAGATCGTGTCCGGCCCGCACTTGGCGGCCATCCGGACGTCGTCGTACACGCGCGCCGCCCCGAGCTTCAGCTGGATCGGGATCCGGTAGTCGGTGGCCTCGCGCACCTCCTGCACCTTGAGGGAGAGGTCGTCCGGACCGAGCCAGTCCGGGTGCCGGGCCGGCGAGCGCTGGTCGATGCCGGGCGGGAGCGAGCGCATCTCGGCGACCTGCTCGGTCACCTTCTGACCCATGAGGTGACCACCCAGCCCGACCTTGCAGCCCTGCCCGATGAAGAACTCGCAGGCGTCCGCGACCATGAGGTGGTGCGGGTTGAAGCCGTACCGGCTCTGGATGTTCTGGTAGTACCACTTTATCGACTCGTCGCGTTCGGGCGGGATCATGCCGCCCTCGCCCGAACAAGTGGCGGTGCCGGCCATCGAGGCACCTCTGGCGAGCGCCATCTTGGCCTCCAGCGAGAGCGCGCCGAAGCTCATGCCCGTGATGTAGATCGGGATGTCGAGCTCGATCGGATACTTCGCGAACCGCGCCCCGAGCACCGTCCTCGTCTCGCACTTCTCCCGGTACCCCTCGATCACGAACCGCGTGAGCGTCCCCGGCAGGAACATCAGTTGATCCCAGTGCGGGATCGGCTTGAACATCGAGAACCCGCGCATCCGGTAGCGGCCGAGCTCGGCTTTGACGTGGATGTCGTTGATGACCTCGGGGGTGAAGATGCGGCTGTGGCCCAGGACGTTCTGTTTGGAGGACACGTCTTCTGCTGACACGGTTCGAACGCCTCCTAGTGGATGACGAGCTTCTTCTCCGACGGTTCGAGGTTGTCGTAGTTGTACAGGACCTTGCCGCAGACGAACTTCTGGAACTCCGGCGGCGATCCGAGCCCATAGATCCGGAACTTCCGCTCGATCAGCTCGGTGTCGGCGTCGGTCCACTCCCCCGGCACGCAGTCGATCCCGAGCGACTTGACCGTGCCGGCCACGTAGATCTCGCCGTCGTACATCGAGTCGCCGAGGCCGGGGCCCACGTCGCCGAGGATGATCTGGCGGCCCCGCTGCATCATGAACGCGGTGCTCGAGCCGGCGTCGCCGCCGACGATGATCGTGCCGCCCTTCTGGTCGATCCCGGTCCGGGCGCCGACCGCGCCTTTCACGACGATGTCGCCGCCGCGAAGCGCCGCGCCCGTGAGCGAGCCCGCGTTCTTCTCGATCCGGACGACGCCGGACATCATGTTCTCGCAGACCGACCAGCCGACCCGGCCCGTGATGGTGACCTCCGGACCGTCGATCAGCCCGACACCGAAGTAGCCCAGCGACCCTTCGAACCTGATCCTGCATCGCTGCAGGATCCCCACGCCGATCGAGTGCTTGGCACCGGGGTTCTTGACCGTCACGTCCCTGATCCCCTGCTCGTAGATCAGGTTCCGGAGCTCGAGGTTGATCTGCCGGGTCGTGAGCTTGGCGGCGTCGAACACGGCCTTGGCCCCGTCGATCTGGGAGACGTGGGGGACCTCGGCGACGGGTTCGGACAGGCCCCGGGCGTCGTACGTCGTCCGGCGCTCGCCGGCGCCGGTTACCTGCTCCATACGAGCACCTGCCCTTCGTACGGATCGTACGTGTCGATCTCGTGATCGATCAGCGCGCGGATCCCGATCTCCTCGGACGCCATCGCGACCAGCTCGTCCGATTCGTAGAGCACGAGCGGCTTGGCCGCCATCTCGTCCTTGGCGACACCGAGGCTGTCCTGCGTGACGGCCATGTACGTGAAGACGCCGTCCAGGTCATCGAGGCTCTGATCCATCGCGTCCTTCAGCGTGTCCCCGCCGGCCATCTTCTCGGCCAGGTACACCGCGATGATCTCGGAGTCGCACTCGGACTGGAACCGGTGCCCGCTGAACTCCAGCCGCCGTTTCCACTGGAAGTAGTTCGTGAGCTGGCCGTTGTGCACCACGGCGACGTCGGAGAACGGGTAGGCCCAGTACGGGTGTGCCCCCGAGATGTCCACGTCGGACTCTGTCGCCATCCGCACGTGGCCGATCGCGTGCGTGCCCTCGAAGCCGGCCAGTCCGTACAGGTTCGAGACCTCTTGCGCGTCGCCGAGGTCCTTCACGATCTCGAGGGAGTGGCCGAGCGAGAGCACCTCGCAGCCGGGGACGTCCTCGAGGTAGTCGGCGAGCGCCTTGACGTCACCGTCGTACCGGACGGTCGCCCGGTAGGCGTACTCGGTCTCGCTCTCGACCCGGTCGATCGAGGCGCCGATCTTCGACAGCCGCGTCTCGATCTCCATCCGATGCCGCTCCAGACGTTCCTTGAAGTCGAAGTCGCGCGGGTCGTTGGCGTCGGCGAGCTTGAATCGGATCACGATGAGGTCGCTCTGCGGACCGAACAACGCATAACCGCTCGAGTCCGGGCCTCGGTGCTTCATGGATTGGAGCATGGACGTCATCTCGGACCCGATGTCGGCCGAGCCGTCTCGATGGATGACTCCTGCGATACCGCACATACGGGCTGAGCTCCCTTCTACGGAAGTACGTCCAGATAAGTCTCGATGTCCCATTCGCTGACCGTCGCACGGAACCGGTCCCACTCGTCCTGCTTGTAGTGCATGAACACCTTGTACATCTCGTTGGGCAACGCGCTCTGGATCACCGGGTCCGCGCGGAGCGCGTCGAGCGCGGCGCCGAGGTCGTGGGGGACCTTCTTCACGTCCTTGCCGCCGGCGATCGCCTCGTAGATGTTGCGCTCCTCGGGTGGGCCGGGGTCCAGGCTCCGGTCGAGACCGTCCTTCATCGCGGCGAGCAACGCGGCGAACGAGAGGTACGGGTTCACCGACGAATCCACCGAGCGGTACTCGAACCGGCCGGGGGCTGAGATCCGAAGGGCCGCCGTGCGGTTCTGGAACCCCCAGTCCGCGAACACGGGCGCCCAGAACCCGGCGTCCCAGAAGCGACGGTACGAGTTCACGGTCGGGGCCGTAATCGCGGTCAGCGCCGAGAGGTGCTCGAGGACGCCGCCGATCGAGTGCAGGCCGATCTTACCGGGCACCTGCGGGTTGTCGCCGTCGGGCAGGAACATGTTCTCGTCGCCCTGCCACAGCGAGATGTTGTGGTGACACCCGTTGGCCGAGACCCCCATGAACGGTTTCGGCATGAAGCACGCGAACGCCCCCATCTCGCGCCCGACCTGACGGCAGATCTGCCGGTACGTCGTGAGACGGTCGGCCGTGGCCTCGGCCCGGTCGAACATGAAGTTCAGCTCGAGCTGACCCGGTGCGTCCTCGTGGTCGCCCTGGATCATGTCGAGCCCCATCTTGCGGCCGTACTCCATCACCTTGTGGATCAGCGGCTGGAGCTCGGAGAACTGATCGATGTGGTAGCAGTACGGCTTCGTCTTGCCCTCGACGGTCGGCTTGCCCTCGGCGTCGACCTTGAGCCACATCATCTCGGGCTCGCAGCCGGCGCGCAGGTGCATGCCGGTCTCGGACTCGAACTCCGCATGAAGGCGCTTCAGGTTGCCGCGGCAGTCCGATGTCAGGTACGAGCCGCCGTCGACCTCCTCCTCTCGGCCTCGGAACAGCGTGCAGAAGACGCGCGCGGTCTTGTTGTCCCAGGGGAAGACGCAGAAGGTCTCGGGCTCGGGGATGCCCACGAGCTCGCGGGCCTCGGGTCCGTAGCCGATGTAGTTGCCCTGGCGGTCGACGAACAGGTTCGCGGTGGACCCATACACGAGCTGGAAACCCTTGTTGGCGAGGTTCTCCCAGTGTGCGGCCGGGATCCCCTTGCCCATGATGCGCCCGGTCACGGAGACGAACTGGTAGTACATGTACTCGACGCCGGCGGCGTCGATCTGCTTGCGGACCTCCTGGATGGCCTTGTCCCGGCCCTCCTTGCCGACGAACGCCTCGATGTCGGTCGTCACCGACGCCTCCCCTCTGGTGAAGGCGGCCCGATCCCGGCCACCGGCGGACGGAATCTTAGCGTCATCGCCGAATCGACGTGCCGGCCGGGTCCGGCCCCCCCCGCCTGACCGATTTGACTGGTCACAGAGCCGAGCGTAGCGTCCGCGAGCGTATGGCCTTCCGTATGGCCTTCCCGGACATATGCGGGTCGTTCCACCACTACGACGGGGTCGACGACGACCGAACCGGAGTTCCTCTCGCAGCCCGGCCGCCGCCCTCGCCGCTCGCCTCGGTGACGGTCGAACGCAACCGCCCACAGCGATCGGAAGGGAGTCACGGTGAGTGATCGTCCGCGGTCCGTCGAAGAGGTCCGCAAGCTCGTGGATGAGCGCGGGATCGAGTTCATCTTCGCCCAGTTCGTGGAGATGTACGGCAAGCCCAACGCCAAACTCGTCCCCGCCACGCACCTGGAGGACGTGTTCGCCGAGGGCGCCGGGTTCGCCGGGTTCGCGACCGGGGAGCTCGGACAGGGTCCTCACGACCCGGACATCGCCGCGATGCCCGACCCTGCGAGCTTCACGCCCGTCCCGTGGCAGCCGAACCTGGCCCGGTTCGCCTGCGACGTCTTCGTGGAGGGCGAGCCCTGGCCGTACTGTCCCCGGACGATCCTCAAGAACGAGATGGCGGCCGCCAAGGAGCGTGGGTACGTCTTCAAGATCGGCATGGAGGCCGAGTTCATCCTGGGCAGACTCGACGAGGACGGGAAGTTCTCGGTGGCCGACCCGCTCGACACGCTCGACCGCCCCTGCTACGACATGAAGGCGCTTACACGTCAGTACGACTTCATCAGCACGCTGTCCAAGTACGAGACGGAGCTCGGTTGGGATAACTACGCCAACGACCACGAAGACGCGAACGGGCAGTTCGAGTCGAACTTCGTGTTCTCGGACGCCGTCACCACGGCGGACCGCATCATCTTCTTCCGCTACATGGTCCAGTCGCTCGCGCAGCAGCGCGGGCTGCAGGCCACGTTCATGCCCAAGCCGTTCGGGAACCTGACCGGCAACGGGTTGCATGCCCACATGAGCCTGTGGGACGCCGACACCGACACCAACCTGTTCGAGGACGAGAGCGACCCTCGCGGCCTGGGGATCTCCGAGCTCGGGTACCACTTCCTCGGCGGGCTGCTCCATCACGCGAAGGCGTACATCGGCGTCACGGCCTCGACCGTCAACTCCTACAAGCGGCTGATGGTTGGCGCGCCGACCTCGGGCGCGACCTGGGCCCCCGCGTACATCGCCTACGGGCGCAACAACCGGACGCAGATGATCCGGACCCCGGCGCCCGGCCGCTTCGAAGACCGTACGATCGACGGCGCCGCGAACCCGTACCTCGCGGCGTCGGTGATTCTGGCCGCGGGCCTGGACGGCATCGACCACAAGATGGACCCGGGGGAGCCCAACGAGGGCAACATGTACGAGACCTCGACCGAGGAGCGCACGAAGCGCGGCATCGAGGTGCTCCCCGGAAACCTCCTCGACGCGATCCGCAACCTGCGCGAGGACGATGCGCTGCGAGCGGGACTAGGCAAGGTTCCCGGTGGCGACTACATCGACTACTTCTGCGACGTGAAGGAGCGCGAATGGAAAGACTTCCACGAGGGGGTGTCCGACTGGGAGATCCGTAAGTACCTGTCCCTGTTCTGATCCGGGGGGGACGGCGTTCGTCCACGGATCGCCCGCACGAGGGCGAGCGCCGGCCGATCGAGGAGGAGGGATGCGATGGCCAAGCAAGACGAGCAACAGTTCGTGCGGGTCGAGGACTACGTCAAGGGCGAGCTCTCCAAGGAGACGAACTGGTGGGGCGCCTTCGTCGTGGGCCTGGCCGGCACGATCCTCGTCACGGGGGTCACGCCGGCGGTCCTGGGGCCGCTGGGCGCGGCGGCGATCCCGAATTTCATCTTCTGGGCGCTGACCGGATGGGCGCTCTGCCTTTACCTGGCCGAGCTGGCGGCGATGCTCCCCGACCGGACCGGCGGCGCGCCCGCGTATGCGTACTACGCGTTCAAGGACCGGTTGCCCAGGACCTATCCCCACATCAACGGCGTGACGGTATGGATGTACTGGCTCGGGTGGATGCCGGTCATGGCGGTGAACATGATCCTGACCGGCGCCTACATCCCGGCGCTGTTCGGGTTCGTGCCGTCGGGGTGGTGGGGACAGACGCACACCTTGTTCGACGCGTCCCTGCCGGTCACGAACTTCACGATCGTGGTCGGGGCGGTCCTGTCGATCCTGCTGTTCATCGTCGCGTACCTGGGGATCAAGTTCGGCACGGGCGCTGCAACCGTCCTCGGCCTCCTGTCGATGATCCCGCTCACGCTGATCGCGGTCGCGCCGTTCTTCACGGGCGACGTGACCGGCAGCAACATCTGGCCGCCGAACCTGCCTGACGGGACGCATTTCTTCACGACGACGGCGTTCTACCTGTTCCTGCAATTCTCGGCGCTGTACACGTGGAACGCGATCGCGATGGAGGCAGCCGCGTGCTATATCGGCGAGACGCGGAACCCGGACCGGGACGCGCCAATCGCGATGAACTTGTCCGGCGGGTACGGGACGTTCATCTACACGTTCCTGCCGATGGCGGTCCTGGGCGTCCTCGGCGTGAAGTTCATCCAGGAGAGCCTGGACCCGAACGCGATCCTGGTCGAGACGGCCGTTCGGACATTCGGCTCGGGCGTGAGCAAGATCGTCACGTCCGCCCTCATCATCGCGCTCCTGCTCTCCAGCCTGAACGCGATCATGGGGTGCGCGCGGTCGCTGTACATGATGGCGCTCGACGGCCAGGCACCGCGGATATTCGGGAAGGTCAATAGGCACAACGTGCCCGACTTCTCGATGGGCCTGAACACGGTGCTGAACATCCTGCTGATCTTCGTGGGCGCGCCGGGCTCGATCTACGTGCTGTCGAACGTCGGCTACGTGGGCTCGTTCGTCCCGGTGCTGCTCGGTTACTACTTCCTACGCAGGTGGCGTCCGGAGATCTTCCGACCCTTCAAGCTGCCGGAGTGGGCCAAGTACGGCGCGCTCGCGCTTGCGGCCTTGTATTTCTTGGTGTGGGCGGTCGGCATCCCGGCCTGCGCGATCGAGGGCTGCCAGCTCGGCGGTGGCAAGATGTTCATCATCGGGGTGATCATCGTGCTCTTGTACTTCCCGCTGTACTGGTGGCGGAAGGCGGAGGACCGCAAGCTGGGCACCACCGAGTTCAAGCATGTGCCGCCGCAGATGGACCGCGTCTAGGTGCAGCGTCGCACGAGGTTCGGTCGGGGGGCCGCGAACGCAGCCCCCCGCCCCTTCCCCGACCCGCCCAAGCGGGTCCTGCTCGTGACGGTCGCGCGACCGCCCGAGCCCGAGCTCGTGGAGCGCGCCCGGGAGCTCGCCGGTCCCGAACACGCCAAGATCACGGTCCTCGGAGTGGCCAAGATCTATGGCACGTCCCTGGGCCTTCCCCACCCCGGGCTTCAGCCCAACCGCGTCGAGTGGCAGATCCTGCGAGATGGCGTCGAGGAGGCCGCGGACGAGCTTCGCGCGCACGGGTTCGAGGTGCGGGTCGGCCTGACGAGGGCCCGCAACGTTCCCAAGATGATCGCGAAGTGGGTTCGGGCACGGAACTTCCACGCGGTCGTGGTCTCGGCGCCGGACAAGCCCCGGTGGCGGACCCTCGTGGAGGGCGACCTCGGGCGCGAGATCCATCGCCGATGCAGCGTGCCGGTGCACGCGGTGCCCGTTGCGTCAGCCGAGGGCCGCGCGAGGCCGGCGTAGGGCCGGGGCGGCCGGCCGAACCGTCCGCTGCAGGTCGCGCACCGTCCGGGCGCCTCGTGCCTCGAGCCGTGCCGCCGCGATGAGGAACACCTGTGCCGTCACGAGCGCGTCGTCCAGCGCGTGGTGCGGGCTGGCGACGGGCACCCCGAGACCCTCGGCCACGGAGCTGAGCGTGAACGGCGGCAGCGGATCCTCCAGCGCGAACATCAGCTCGCGCGCGTCGATGCATCGCCGCAGCCAGGCGCGCACGCTACCCCCGTACATGCGGTTCAGGAACCCGGCCTCGACCTTGCCCGCCCACGTGACGAGGAACCGTCCCTCGATCTGCCGGCCGAGCGACGCCCGCGCGGCATCCAAGCCCTGGGCCCCACGCAGGTCGGCCGGCAACAGGCCGTGCACCGTGATCGAGACGGGGGACGGCGGGACCTCGCCGGGATCGACGAGCTCGTAGTCGGCCGAGCCGATGTCGATCCGTCCCTGATGAACCGGCACGGTGCCGAACGACACGATCGTGTCCCGCTCGAAATCCAGCCCGGTCGCCTCGAAGTCCAGCGACACGAGCTCTGCCTGTCGCCACGGCAGGCGGCGGGCTCGGCGTCCCGGCGCGGCGGGGCGGCTCACCGGCGGATGCCGAGCAGCGCCGCCAAGCGATCCTGCGCCCGGTCGATCATCCGGAACGCCTCCTTCAGCGCCTGACGCGTGAGCGGGCCAAGCTCCTGCGGCTCGACGAGGTCGTCAGGAGTCAGGCCGCGCTCGACCCGCCGGCTCTGGTGTTCGAGCCGCACCTCCCACATGAGCTCGAACGCTTCCACCAGGCCCTGGCTCTCGTCCGCGCTCAGCCACCCGAGGGCCGTCGTATCCCGCAGGCGGAGCGGCGTCCGGTTCTCGGTCAGGCCGGACATGACGGCGAGCAGCCGCGCGACGTTGGTGATCAGGCCGATCCCCACCGCCTTGATGTCGAGCCGGCCGGTCGTTCCCCGCCCCTGCACCACTCCGTCCTTGAGCAGGCCCTTGGGCGGTCGCGTCGAGACGGCATGCGCGCCGAGATGGCGGATGAAGTCGTGGTGCTCCCGGGCAGAGCGGATGATCTCATCGAGGGCAAGGTGGGCATCCAGCGGTCCGGTGACCGGCCGGAAGTCCATCGCGATGCCGGTGAACGCGCTGCCCGTGCGCCCGGGATCCTCGATCCATCCGCGGAAGCGGTCCTGCCACGTTCCCACCGCGCCGCGCCAGTCCGGGTTCCCGGCGATGACCCCCGCGCGGCACTTCGGTACCCCGGCCTTCTCGAGCCCGTCGTTGACGAACGCGCCGAGCGATCCGAAGTACGCGTCGACCTCGGCGGCCCGCACGCCGGCCGTATCGAACATCAGGGCGTTGTCCTGGTCGGTGAACAGCCCCTGCTCCTGCCGGGCCTCGCTGCCGAGCGCCAGCCATGCCCACGGACACGGCGGGTCTCCGAGCTCTTCCGAGGCGACCTCCACGAGCCGGACGGTGAGCGTGTCGACGGCGACCGCGACGACGTGCGCGATCTCGAGCGGCTCGACGCTCGCATCGATCAGGCGGCCGGCAAGCTCGGGCAGCGTCCGGAAGACCGCGACCGCCGAGTCTCGGTCGGGCGCGAGCTCGATATCCTTCTTGAGGCCGAACGCGCGATGCTGCTCGGCCGCCAGGAGGTCGATGTCGGTCACGACGCCGACGAATCCCCCGTCACCGTCCTCGACCGGCACGTGATGGACCCCGCGCTCCAGCATCAGCGCGGTTACCTCCGCCACGGTCGTCTCGCCGGGGACCGACAGCACCGGCGAGGACGCCACCTCGGCCGCCGGGCCCGCCGGGTCGCGGCCCTCGGCCAAGACCTTCGATCGCAGGTCGCGGTCGGTCAGGATGGCGAGGCCCCCCTCCCCCGCCCCCTCGAGCAGGACGAACCCCTCGCGCTCGTTGGCCATCAACACCGCGGCCCGGCGGATCGACGCGTCCGCCGGCAGCGAGAGCGGGCGGCGGCGGACCAGCGCGGAGACCCGCTCCTCCTCCTCGTCCACGGCCACGCGCGCGACGTGCTCCAGCGCGCGCACGTCGCGCCGCCGGAACGCGGAGGCCAGGAAGACCATGCCGCGGCGGGAGCTCATGATCTCCTCGCCGATCTCCCGGTCGATCAGGTAGCCGATCACGTCCTCGTGCGCGCGGATCGTCACCAGCGGACTCGCGCCGGTGAGCAGAGAGACGAACCCGAACACCTCGCCCTCTCCCTGGATGTCGACGATCTCGCCGGCCTCGACCACCTCGACGGCACCGCGCCGAACCATATAGAGGAACCTCGCGGGTTCGCCGAACTCCTGGAGGATGACCGTCCCCTCGGGGAAGAACTCGATGTGCGCGTGCCGCACGACGTCGGCGAGCCGGTCGTCGTCCAGGTCGTCGAAGGGGGGATACATCCGCAGGAACGACGGGATGTCCATCGGCTCCGAGTATCGCATCGCGCCGTGCGCCGGTCGCGATCGATTTCCTGCGCATGGGAGTCCCCGGGTATCCTCCGCGCACGATCGCCAGGCGATCCAACGGCAGAACGGGAGGGCCAGTGAAGAGCGGACTCGAGATCGCCCAGGAAGCAACGCTCCGGCCCATCACGGAGATCGCCGCATCGGCCGGGATCCCCGACGATGTGCTCGAACCCTTCGGCCGGTACCGCGCGAAGGTCGAGCTGTCGATCCTGGACCGCCTGGCCGACCGCCCCGACGGCAAGCTGATCATCACCACCGCGATCACGCCGACCAAGGCCGGCGAGGGCAAGACGACCACGTCGATCTCGCTCACGCAGGGGATGGGGACGATCGGAAAGAACGTCGTGCTCTGTCTGCGCGAGCCCTCGATGGGGCCGGTGTTCGGCATCAAGGGCGGCGGCACCGGGGGCGGCTACGCGCAGGTCGTCCCGATGGAGGACATCAACCTCCACTTCAACGGCGACTTCCACGCCGTCACCGCCGCCCACAACCTGCTGGCGTCGGCGCTCGACGCGTCGCTCTACTTCGGGAACCCCCTGGGGATCGACCCCACCAGCATCACGTGGCCCCGGTCGCTCGACGTCAACGCGCGCGAGCTCCGCTACACGGTGATCGGCCTCGGAGGCAAGATGCACGGAGTTCCGCGCGAGAACGGGTTCGTGATCACCGCGGCGTCCGAGGTGATGGCCGCGCTCGCGCTCGCCTCCGATCTCGCCGACCTCCGCGCCCGTCTGGGGCGGGTCGTCGTCGCGTCGACGGCCGACGGAGAGCCGGTCACCGCCGAGGAGCTGCGGGTCGCCGGGGCGATGACCGTGATCATGAAGGACGCGCTGAAGCCCAACCTGGTGCAGACGCTCGAGGGCCAGCCGGTGCTGATCCACGCCGGGCCGTTCGGCAACGTGGCGCACGCCAACAACTCGATCATCGAAGATCGCGTCGCGCTCAAGCTCGCCGACTACGTGATCACCGAGGCGGGATTCGCGAGCGATCTCGGGTTCCAGAAGTTCTGCGACATCGTCTGCCGATTCGGAGGCTTCACCCCCTCGGCCGGGGTGCTCGTGACCACGGTCCGAGCGACCAAGTCGCATGGTGGCGTGCCCTTTGAGGAGCTCGGCACCGAGGACCTGGAGGCCGTCAAGCGGGGGGTGGAGAACCTCGGCCAGCACATCGCGATCGTCCGCGAGTACGGCCTGCCGTGCGTCGTGTCGATCAACAACTTCCCCAGCGACACCGAGGCCGAGGTCGAGCTGATGCAGGAGCTCGCGCTCGGCGCCGGCGCCGAGACGGTGGTCGTCAACCGCGGGTTCGCCCAGGGTGGGGACGGCGCGGTCGAGCTGGCCGAGGCCGTCGTCGAGGCGTGCGAGAGGCCGAACGGGTTCCATCAGCTCACACCCGACGACACGCCGATCAAGGAACAGATCGAGGCGATCGCCACCCGCGTGTACGGCGCCGACGGCGTCGACTACCAGGCCCAGGCCGAGAAGGACCTCGCGCGGATGGATCGGCTCGGGTTCGGAACGATGCCCGTGTGCATGGCCAAGACCCACCTGTCCCTCACCCACGACCCCTCGCTGCTGAACCGCCCCCGGGGATGGCGTCTCCCCGTCCGCGGCGTGGTGCCGAGCGCAGGCGCGGGGTTCGTCGTCGTGCTCTGCGGCGACATGCAGCGGATGCCCGGCCTGGGCCGGACGCCCGCCTACATGAAGATCGACGTCGACAAGGACGGCCGGACGATCGGGCTGTTCTGAGCCCGGTGCGGGTCAGTTCCCCGGCTTGAAGACCATGTCCGCGACCACCAGGATCAGGACGACCAGATCCACCCGCGAAATAGCCAAGATCCGCCGGATCCGCTGCTGGATCTCCGGGTCCGTCGCGTCGCGATCGACGGCGAGCGTGCCCAGTCGTTGGGCTTCGGGTCCGAGGAAGAACGCCCCGGTCACGATCGTCATCGCGATGCCGGTCAGCCCGATGAGGATCCAGGCGTCGGTGAAGTTCCATGGGCTCACCGCGACCAGCCAGACGCCGAAGACAAGCACCGAGACGGCGGCGGGCAGGCTCACCCGCTGGCCGACGTCCCCGAGGTCCTTCGCCGTCACGGCCAGATGCGCCGGGTCGCCCTCTCGCATCACGTTGATCGCCAGCGCTTGCGCGTAGATCGCGCCCCCGACCCAGATGATCGCGGCCATGACGTGCAGGAACTTCAGCGTGTTGTAGTAGGCCTCCGAGATCCCGAGCATCGATCAGTCAATCAGCGCGATCGCCTCGACCTCGACCAGCTGACCGCGGTAGCCGAGGGTCGGCACGCCGACGAGCGTACTGGGCGCCCGGCCGATCTCGGAGCTGCGGACCACCTCCCAGACTGCGGATTGGGCTTCGTAGCTCGCGCCTACGACGTACACGGTCGTCTTGGCGATGTCCCCGGGCCGGGCGCCGCCGGTCTCGAGCGCCGCGAGGAGGTTCTCGATCACCTGCTCGGCCTGCGCGGCTGGATCGTCCCCACCCACCAGGTCGCCCCGAGCGTCGAGCGGCACCGCCCCGGCCGTGAAGACGACGGTCCCGCCGCGGCCGACCGCGACGTGCGAGTAACCCGGGGGCGAGGCGAGGGTGTCGACGTTGCGGAGCTCGACCGCCATCTCAGCCCGCCAGCTGGGTCGGACCCTCGACCAGGATCCACTCGGCGCGGGTGACGGCCTCGCTGCGGTCGAAGTCGAAGACCCCGCTCCACGGCACCCCTTCCCACGTCGAACCGCACTCGGGGCAGACCCACAGGGACATCGTCGTGTGCTGGGCGTCGCGCGGCGGTGCGCAGGTGTGCAGGAGCATCGGTCCTCCTTCCGGTCGAATCACACGCTTGTGATTCCGAAGGAGTGTACACCTCGTGGCCGGCTCGGCTGAGGGCGTCTTGGCGGGTTTCCACGATAGGGTCGGTCGTGGCACCACCTTCCCGTTCCTGCCGGGCCGTGACATCGTTCGATCGTGAGCGCGTCGGGGGCCCTCGAGCATCAGCCAAGGCCGGAAGCGCCCCCGAGCGCCCTCCAAGGGTTCGCCGCGGTGTTCGTGGCCGGTGGCGTGGCGGGGGTCCTGGTCGGCGGCCTCGGCAGCAGGATCGCGATGCGAGTCGCGGCCCTGACGGCGACGGACGCCGCCCAGGGACTCACCACCCAGGCGGGGGCGACGATCGGGAGGTTCACGTTCGAGGGGACGGCCTTCCTGGTCGTCGCGGTCGGCATCGGGTCGGCGCTGGTCGGCACGGCGTTCTACCTGGCGACGCTCCCTTGGCTACCTCGACGACGTAGGTGGCGCGCGGCGGCGTTCGGTGGCCTCGAGCTCGCAGTGTTCGGCACCGTGCCGCTGGATCCCGGGAACCCCGACTTCACGATCCTGGGACGGCCGCTGCTCGATGTGGTCGTGCTCGGCTCGCTGTTCGTCCTCCACGGGGTGGCGCTCGTCATGCTCGTCGAGCCGAGCGGGCGACTGGTGTCCGCGGTCGCGCGAGGCGACCGTTGGCGCGCTCGGCTCGTGGCCGTGGGCACGTTCCTCGCCATGGCCCTAACGGCGCTCGGTGCCGCGGTCCTGGTGGCTCTCGCCACGGGATGGGCCGCGCCCCTCACGCTCGTCCTGCTGGTCTGCGCCGCGGGTCTGCTGGTCCTGGATCCGCGCCGAATGCGACCGACCATGCGTCCCGCGCTGAGGATCCCCGGCGCGATCGCGCTGGGGCTCCTTACGATCTCGGGGACCATGGGCCTCGTCGACGCCGTGGCCACGATCCTCTGATCGCTAGGAGCGGGGCCGGTCCTTGTTGGTGTCGTAGACCGGCAGCACGTCGACGGTCGCGTCGACCGTGCCGTCGCCCACGGCGACCTGCACGGTGTTCCCGACGATCGCTTCCTCGGTCGGCACGATCGCGATGCCGATCTTCCCGAACCGGGGGGTCTCGGTCGGGCTGGTCAGCACGCCGATCTCCTCTCCGCCCTTGGTGACGGCGGCGCCGTACTCGGGCAGTGCGTCGGCCTCATAGCGCAGGGTCACCAGCCGGTTGGGCGGTGCCGCCGCGACGTCGCGAAGCCGCTCTTTGCCGAGGAACTCACCCGGCGCGTCCAGCCGCACGAACCGGTCGAGGTTGAAGTCGTAGGGCGTCCGCTGGTGCGCTTCGTAGTCGTAGTCGGTGACGATCAGTCCCGCTTCGACCCGAGCGAGCTCGATCGCCTCGGCCCCGAACGGCGTCACGCCGGCCCCCACCACGGCGTTCCAGAGCTCCTCCGCATCGGACGGGTCGGTCAGGAACAGCTCGAACCCCAGCTCGCCGCCGTAGCCGGTGCGCGAGAGGTAGACCTCGACCCCGCCCACCTTCACCGGATCGGGGAGGAACCGGAAATAGCGGAGGGCGCCGACGTCGGCGTCGGTGAGCTTCCGAACGACCTCACGGGAGCGCGGTCCGATCACGCCGAGGTGTGGCATCCGCGGTGCGATCCATTCGAACTCGACGTCGAGATCATCCAGCGCCTCGCCGAAGTAGTCGTCGTGGTCCTTCCCGTTGGTCATCACCCAGCAGTGACCACCGCCGGTGTTGAACACGGTCCCGTCGTCGACCATCAGTCCCTCGGCGTCCAGGAACGCGCCGTAGCGAGCCTGACCGATGTCGAGCCCGAGCGCGTCGTTGCTGAACACGCGTTGGGCGGCGCGAAGCGCGTCGGAACCGCGGAGGTCCCACTTGTTGAGCGGCGAGACATCCCACACCGCGACGTCGTCTCGGATCGCGGCGTACTCCTTCCCGACGTCGCCGAACCCCTCCAGCCACAGCCATCCGCCGTCGGCGACGTGCGTTCCGCCCTGAGCCTTGGTCACCTCGTGGAACGCCGTCTTGATCGCGTCGTCGCCGTCCATCGCTGCCTCCGGTCGCCGGGATGGCGGCATCCTCCCACGTGTTTGACTCGCCGTTCAAGCTCGCCCCAGGCGACCCGACCGCCCACGGGTCAGACGCGGGTCAGGCGAAGGAAGCTCCTCGCGGTGCCGAGACCCCGCTCCTCCAGCCGGTCGGCGAGCACGAGGAAGAGCTGAGCCGTCACCATCGCGTCGTCGAGCGCCTCGTGGGGGGTCGCCACCGGCACCCCGTAGTGTTCCGCGGCCGACGAGAGGCTCTGGCGCACATTCTGTTCCAGGTGCTCGAGCTCGATCGCCATCTGCCGGACGTCGATCGTGCGTCGCACCCAGGAGCGGCGCCGTCCGCCGTAGAGGCGGCCCAGGAAGCCGATCTCGACGCCGGCGAACCACGCCAGCAGGAACCGCCGGCTCAGCGCGAGTCGGAGCGTCTGCCCGGCCACCGGAAACGGCTGCGCATGGTCCAGATCCTTGGGCAGGATGCCGTGGATCCTCATCGACTCCGCGCTCGAGGGCACCTCGGGCACCACCAGCCGATGCACGGCCTCTCCCACGACCACGCGGCCCCCGCGAACCGGAACGACCCCGAACGACACCACCGCGTCGCGCTCGCGGTCCAGGCCCGTCGTCTCGAAGTCGAGCGAGGCGAACTCCACCTCGCGCCACGGACGCGACCGCATCGACCACGCCGGACGTTTCGGTGGTCTCAACGACACCGGATCACCTCGGACTCGGTTACGACGCCGTCGACGGGCCGGTCGATCGCGCCGCTCGGGACCCGGTCCACGATCTGCAGGGCGAAGGCGATCGCGATCGCGGCCACCCCATCGCGCCGCTTCCCGAGGAGACGGTCGTAGTACCCGCCGCCGTAGCCCACCCGGCCGCACGAGCGATCGAACGCGACCCCCGGGACCACGACGAGATCGAGCTCGTCGACGTCGAGCGCGCGCCCCTCCGCGGGTTCCATCGCTCCGAACGAGGCCTCGCTCATCGGTGTCTCGGGCGCTGCGACGACCGGGGCCACCTCGTTCCCCTCGATCCGTGGCAGCGCGACGGTCTTGCCCAGCGAACGCAGGCTGGCGATCAGCGGGCCCGTGTCGACCTCGCTCCCGAACGACCAGAAGGCCAGCACCGTTTCGGCGCCCGTCGTCTCGGGCAACCCGAGGAACCGGTCGGTGATCGCCTGGCTCAGCGCGGACCGATCGTCCTGGGGGACGGCGTCGCGCTCTGCCAGGACCGCATGACGCAGCGCCCGCTTTGCCCGCTTCAGCCGGTGACCCGGGACCGCGCTCACGCCGACGACCCCGGCTCGCGGAGTACCTCCTCGGCGATCACATCGAGCCGGTCCGGCGGACCGCCGGGGACGAGCACCGACCATGTTGAGCCGGCGGCCGCGAGCGCATCGAGGTGGCTGCGAAGCGACGCCGTCGTTCCCGACCAGACCCCGGGCTCGGCGCCGCGCGCGCTCCGCTGGTCGAGCAGGCGACCGACCTCGTCGTCGTCGCGCCCGACGACGACGATCCCCGCCCAGGTCGCCGAGACCGGCCGCTGCCCCGCGGCCTCTCGCAGCACCTGCACCTTGCGGGTGAACTCGTCGACCCCCATCCCCCAGCCGTTCCACGCGTCGGCCTCGGCGGCCGCGAGGCGCACCACCGCGTCGGCGAACCCCCCGATCCAGATCGGCGGCCCGTCCGGACGCACGGGCGGCGGCAGGAGCGGTCCCGTCATCGCGGCAACGTGCGAACCGCCGCCCCATCCGACCCCGCGGTACAAGGATTTGATGGCGCGCACGGTCTCGACGAGGTGATCGCGACGATCCGCCTTCCCCAGGTACTCGATGCCGAAGACGCGGTGCTCGAGTTCGTCGATCGGGTCCCCGGTGCCGATCCCCAGGATCATGCGCCCGCCGCTGACGTCGTCGACCGCGGCGGCGAGCTTCGCGAGCATCCCCGCGCTGCGGAGCGTCGCCCTGGTGACCAGGGTCCCGACGGCGATGCGGCTCGTCCCTGCCGCGACGGCGCTCAGCGTCGCATACGCCTCCAGCGACTGCCGGTCCGGGGACGCGCCCGGCGGGAACAGGTGGTCGAACGCGAAGACACCGTCGAACCCCCGTTCCTCCGCGCGCCGGGCGAAGGCGAGCACGCGCGGGGCGTCACCGGAGAACATCGGAAGGACGAGTCCGATCTTCACCTCAGACCATCACGCGCCCGAGCTCCTCGAGCGCCAGCGTGGCCGCCCCCACGGCCCCGGCGTCGTTGCCGAGCTCGGCCGGGACGATCGGCACGCGGGGGCGATGTTCGGGAGCCTCGACCGCGTCGAGGTAGGCGGCGCGCGCGGGGTCGAGCAGGAGGTCACCGGCGACGATCGCGCCGCCGCCGACGACGACGACCTGCGGGTCCAGGACGTTCACGAGCCCGGCGATCCCCTGGCCGAGCCGACGTCCGGCCTCCGCGAGGATCCCCCTCGCGGCCTCGTCGCCTTCCCGCGCCGCCTCCGTGACGAGCTCGCCGGTCACCTCCTCGGGGTCCCCCCCGGCGAGACGACGCAGGATCGAGTGCTCGTGCTCGCGAGCCTCCTCCCGGCCCATCCGATCGATCGCCTTCCCGGCGGCGACCTGCTCCCAGCAGCCGCGGTTGCCGCAGCCGCAGAGCGGGCCGCCGGGCTCGACGATGATGTGGCCGATCTCGGCGGCGAAGCCGTTCGCGCCACGGAACAGCCGGCCGTCCGAGACGATCCCGCCGCCGATCCCGGTGCCCACCGTGACGAGCAGCAGGTGCCGGTACCCGCGGCCCGCGCCGAACCGATACTCGCCGTAGGCGGCCATGCTCGCGTCGTTGTCCACCTGGCAGGGAAGACCGAGCGCGTCGCGCATGCGCTCGGCGATGGGGAGGTCACGCCAGGCGAGGTTGGGGGCGAAGCGCAGGACCCCCTCTTTCGCATCGACCAGCCCGGCGGCCCCCACACCGATCGCGGTCACGTCCGGGGTCGTGAGCGAGCGGGCGAGCTCGACCATCGCGGACAGGGTCGCCGCCTCGTCGTCCGCGGGGGTCGGCGAGCTCGAGCGCTGGACGATCGTGCCGTCGCGGGTGACACGGAAGGCGTTGATCTTGGTGCCCCCGACGTCGAGCCCGATCGCCTCGCCGCTCCCACGTTCCGGCACGTCCGAACCTCTCAGGTGGAACGGACCGGCGGCGTCACGAGATCTCGATCCGCTCGAAGTCCTTGGAGCCGTTCGGGCTCTTGTCCACCCCACTCACGTGATCCCCGCGTACGTCGATCACGGCCCGCGCCGCGAGGAAGAACTCGCGGGCGGCGGCGAGCAGGTGCTCGAACACGTCGGGCGCCGCACCCTGGCCCGCGGTCACCGCCATGCAGATCGGGCAGAACGCCACGGTGCACACGGGCGGCTGCGGTTGGGCACCCGACGCCGACCCGGCGGCGCCGTCGCCCTTGGTGGCCGCGTGGCCCGGTTCGGTCTCAGGCATCTTCAGCTCCTTCCCCTCGGCGCCGCAGCCGGCGCCGACCCCGGCGGCCGCGCGAACACGATCTCGAGATGGTCTCCGACGAAGTTGGCGCCGCGGACCTCCATCCGCTGGAGCGTCTGCGGCAGGATCAGGTTGCGCTTGTAGGTCCCAACGCGGACGTAGAGCTCCTCGCCGCGCCGGTGGATATCCATGTCCTCGCGCGAGACGAACGGGAGCCGCATCGTGAGGACGTACCCGCCGGACCTCCGGCGGACCCGGATCGGGTCGTCCCGGTACAAGACGTCCGTGACGGGGAGGTCTCCGTAGACCTCGCGGCCCATCTCCTCGAGCAGCTGCACGCCGACCATCTCGCGGTCGAACAGACGAGCGGTCAGGATCGGTACCGGCTCGAACGACTCGCGGACGGTCTGCAGGTGCTCCGCCTGGATGTCCTTCCACTTGCCGAAGTACGGATCCGTGACGTCCTCGGGGATGATCCGGTTCACGACGACCGCGTCGCACCGGTAGCCGAACAGCCCGAGGTACGTGTAGGTGCGGCGAGCCTCGGAGATCACCATCTTCTCCGGGTTCACGACGAGTCGAACCGTCGACGAGGACTCGTCGGTCAGGATCCGGTGCACGGCGTCGAGGTTCCGGTGCAACCGCTCGACCGCGGCGTAGAAGCTCTCGCCCGCGATCGGCAGCGACGTCATCTTCGTCACGATCGGACGCAGCGTCTTCACCACGCGCCGCTCGACGGGGAAGATCCGTTCGATGTACCAATTCATCACCTCGGGGAGCGACAGCAGGCGCAGCGTCTCGGCGGTGGGCGCACAGTCGACGATCAACAGGTCGTACTTCCCGCCCTCGACGTGGGCCTTGACATCGATCAGCGCGAAGATCTCATCGAGCCCCGGGATCACCGAGAGCTCCTCGGCCTGGATCGTCTCGACGCCGGCCCAGTTCATGAGCTGCACGAAGTAGTCCTGGATCTCGCGCCAGTTGGACTCCAGCCGGCTCTGGGCGTCGATCTGCTCGGCCCACAGGTTCTCGGCGATCGGCGTGGCGTGCTCGCCGATCTCCTGATCGAAGGAGTCGCCGAGCGAGTGCGCCGGATCCGTGCTCATGATCAGCGTCCGGTTCCCCGATCCGGCCGCGCGGATGGCAGTGGCGGCGGCGACCGTCGTCTTTCCGACGCCGCCCTTCCCGGTGAACAGCAGGACGCGCATGCCGGCCAGCCTAGCGCGGGCGACACCCCGACGCGTCCGGAGGTGGGCTCAGCCGAGCTCGACGCGCCGCTTCAGGCCCTCGAGCGCGTTCTCGATGACGCGCTTCTCGCCCTGCGTGCGGACGAAGCCGGGGAGCAGGATCCCCAGGTCGACGGCGAGCCGGTAGATCACCTTGGTCTCGTCGTCGTCGATCTCGGAGAGCAGGTACTCGCCGGTGATGTTCGACACGGCGCCGTGGGCCTCGGTCGAGACCCACGACATCCCGCCGTCGCCGGGTGCGTAGCGGTAGGCGAGCGTGTAGTTCGCCTTGCCGAGGAGGGGGACGTCAACCTCGAACGCCACCTTGGTCCCCAGACCACCATCCCCGCGTTCGAGCACATGGGCGGTCTTGACGTCGGCCCACTCCGGGTAGGCCTCGAAGTCGGTCAGGACGTCCATGACCTCGACCGCCGGCGCCTCGATCACGATCTGGCCCTCGGTCTGCTCGCTCATGCCTGCTCCCTCAGGACGCGATGTTACCGGCGGGCGGCCGGCAACGTGACGAACGTGGCGATCACGACGGACAGGAAGACCAGACCGGCCGACGTCCACAGCAACGTCCGGGAGCTCATCAGAGGCTCGTCGCCGGCCGCCAGCCGGTAGGCGTCCATCGCCGACACCACGTAGATCAGCACCGAGGCGCCGAGGAAGACGGCGAACAGGGGGAGGGTCGGGCCGAGCCCGCCCTTGCCGAACCGCGACACGAGCAGGATCACCAAGGCCCCGAACGACCAGGCGAACATCACGAACCGACCCACCGCATCGGTCCCTCGGCCGAGCTTCCAATGGCCGAGCCCGGGCCAGAGCATCGACCACACGGCCGCAGTCTGCGGCTCGATCTCAGACGCCGCCTCGGGCTCCGCGAGCAGTCGGCCGAACAGGCTCCCGCAGGCCGAGCACGCGTTCGCATCGATCGGGTTGCGCGTCTCGCACACCGGACACGTCCAGGAGAGCGTGCCGCCCTCGACCTCGATCGCGCCCCCCGATGTGCCGCGGATCGCCTCGGGCCCCGCGGCCCCGGTCAAAGCCGGCGTCGCCTGGTCGTCGGCCTCGGTGCGGGCTCCCGCGCGTTCGAGCGGCGCGAAGCACTGCCCGCACCACTCGGCGTCCGCGGACGCGAGGGCGCCGCAGACCGGGCACCGGCGTTCGCCCATCATGCGAGGCAGGGTACCCCCGCTCGCGACCGGGACCGGGGACGCGGGGTCAGGCGACCGCCTGGCGCAGCCACCCGGCGAGCTGCTCGGCGGCCCTGGACCACCCGAACGAACGCACCACCCGCTCGCGGCCGGCGCGACCCATCGCTTCCGCGCGCTCGGGGTCCACGAGCAACGAGCCCACGGCCCCGGCGACCTCCGCGACGTCCGACCCCTTCACGAGCAGGCCGGTCTCTCCCGGTGCGAGCGACTCGCGCGCTCCCCCGGAGTCGCCGACCACCACGGGTCGCGCGCACGCGGCAGCCTCGACGAACACATTGCCCCAGCCCTCGACCTCCAGACCCCCCAGGCGGCTCCGGCACGGCATCGCGAACACGTTCCCCGCGCGGTAGTAGCGGGGCAGGTCGCCCTCGGACACCTGGCCCGCGAACACGACGGAGCCGTCCGGCGCGTCCGCGGCGAGTCGTACCAGCCGGTCGCGGTCCGGCCCATCCCCCACGATCAGCAGGGAGGCATCGGGGACGTCACGGCGGATCCGAGGCATCGCGCGGATCAGCACGTCCTGGCCCTTGCGCGCCACCAACCGGCTCACGCAGACGATCAGCGGGCGGTCGGCGACTCCGTGGAGGTCGGTCAGGTCCTCGAAGGGCAGGTCCGGGCGGAAGGCCTCGAGATCCGCGCCCGGGTACATCACGGAGACGGGCACGTCGTCCGGAACGGAGGTTCGCACGACCCGGGCGATGAAGGCGCTGCACATCACCGGCACGCGCGCCGCCCGCGACGTGGCGCGCCGGACGAGCGCGTGGGTGCCGGGCGCGATCGAGAGCCAGTACTCGAACCCGTGCGCCGCCGCGAGGTACGGGGTCCCGGTCTCCGCCAGCGAAGGTCCGAGGAGGGCGAGCGGGTAGACCGCGCCGAACAGGACCACGTCGGCCCCGAACGACCGGATGGCCTCGTGGAGGCGCCGCCTCACGTCGGGGAGCGGCCACAGGAAATGTTCGGGCTGGCGGTAGACGGCGTACGGCGCGGCTCGGTCGAACGCGTCGCCGCCCTCGGCGTTCGGGCACAGGACCGCGACTCGGTCCGGCGGTAGGCGCCGAAGGAGCGCCTCCAACGTGCGTTGGATCCCGCCCACCGTGGGCGGGTAGTCGTTGGTGACCAGGAGCGTCCGCGGAACGTCCACGGCGGCTTATCCTCGCAGACATGGATGGAGCGGCGTTCGACGAGCAGCTCGAGGCGCTGGAGCAGGAGCGCGCGTTCGTGGACCTCCGAGGCTGGGGCCTCACCGAGGTTCGGGGCGTCGATGCACAGGGGTGGCTGAACGACCTCGTCACCGCCTCGGTGGAGGGACTCCCCGAAGGCGCGGCTCTGCGCTCGTTCCTGCTCTCCCCCACCGGCAGGATCCGCGCCGACGTCCACGTCCTGCGTGCACGCGTGGGCGACGGCTTCCTCCTGCTCCAGGACACCACCCAGCCCGAGACGATCGCCGATCTGCTCGCGCCCTACATCCTGTCGTCGGATGTCGAGCTGGCGCCCGCCCACCCCCGCGGGCTCCTCGTGAAGCCCCGGCCGAGTCTCGGTTGGACGGCGGCATGGGAAGCAACGCACGACGGGTCGATCGCCGCCGGGCCGGAGGCGCTCGAGGCCTGGCGGATCCGCCACGGGCTTGCCCGTTTCCCGGTCGACCTGGACGCGGACTCCCTGCCGGCCGAGGCCGGCCTCGACGTCGAGCCGGTGATCGATCGGGGCAAGGGCTGCTACCTGGGCCAGGAGTCCGTTGCACGGGTGCGGAACCTCGGCCACCCGCCGCGGCTCGTCGTCGGGGTCAGGGCCGAGGTCCCGCTGCGGCCCGGCACGCCGGTCCGTTCGCGCGGAGAGCAGGTCGGGAGCGTGACCAGTGCGGAGCCGAGGGGAGGATCCTCGGCCATCGTTCGTATCCGTTGGGACGCAAGGGACACCGAGCTCACCGCCGAGGACGGCATCGCCCTGGAGCGCCGGGAACCCTCGATCGGGAGCTCCCCGATACTACGGAGTCTCTGACTTTTCAAGACTGTTCTCGTTCGATCGCGAACGGTACAAGGGTTTCCTGCGCGTACAGGCCCCCTCCGGGTCCCCGGCGCAACCCGACGAGGCACGCAGGGAGTTGAGTGTGACCAAGGACCGGATCGCAGGGATCGACCTGACGGCCCTGCCCCCCGACCCCTCCCCCCCGGACATCTGGCAGGATCAGGCGGCCTGCTACGGGATCGACCCGGACACGTTCTTCCCCACCTCCGAGGAGGAGGCGGGACCCGCGCTGGCGTTCTGCTCGGCCTGCGACATCCGCGAGACCTGTCTCTCGTGGGCCCTCAAGAACGGTGAGCGCTACGGCGTGTGGGGCGGCCTCACCGAGCAGCAGCGCCGCCGCCTCGTCCGGTTCGTGGCCTGAGGTCACCGGCCCCACGGGGCTGGCGCGGCTGGTCGCGCGGCCGGGACCGGGCCCATACTTGCGGACCCATGGCCTCAGGCACGATCCGCGCGAGCGCGCCCCTTCGGATCAGCTTCGTCGGAGGCGGCACCGACTTCCCCCACTACTACGACGTTCACGGCGGTGCGGTCCTGTCGGCGACGATCGATCACGCGGCGCACGTCTCGGTCGCGCCGCGCGGCGATCGGCAGGTACGGATCCGTTCGCTCGATCTCGGTCATCGCGTGGAGTACCACCTCGAGCGCGGGCCGGTGTACGACGGCGTGATGGACCTGCCCAAGGCCGCGATCGAGCGGATGGGGGTCCAGACGGGGATCGATGTCGATATCGCATCCGACGCACCGCCCGGCAGCGGGCTCGGAGGCTCTTCGGCGCTGGTCACGGCGTGTGTCGGCGCGCTCGCGATGCTGACGGACCGGCCGATGGCGCCCCGCGAGGTCGCCGAGCTCGCCTATGTGATCGAGCGGGAGGATCTGGGCATCGCGGGCGGATGGCAGGATCAGTTCGCGGCGGCCTTCGGCGGCTTCAACCTGCTCGAGTTCGACCGGCGCGGCGTCGTCGTCCGTCCCCTCGCGCTCTCGCCCGAGGCGGTCGGCGAGCTCCGGGCGCACCTGTTGCTCTGCTACACGGGGCACATCCGGACCGACCTCGGGCTGATCGCCACCCAGATCCGCATGTACCAGGAGGGGCGAGAAGACACGATCGTGGGGATGAAGCAGCTCCAGGCGATGGCGTTCGAGATGCGCCGGGAGCTCGAGGAGGGGAACATCGAGCGGCTGGGGCCGATGCTCCGCGCCGCGTTCGAGAGCAAGAAGCTGATGAACCCCCACATCTCCGAGGGCACCCGGATCGACCACCTGCTCGCGGTGGCCGCGGACGCGGGTGCCTCGGGCGGCAAGATCTGCGGCGCCGGGGGCGGCGGCTATCTGCTGCTCGCCTGCCGGCCCGACCGCCAGCCGGCGGTCCGAGGTGCGCTCGAGGCGCTCGGCGGCCAGTTCGCGGAGTTCGCGTTCCGCGCCCACGGGGTCGAGGCGCGCGCAGGGGGTCGCGTGTGGAGGCCGTCGTGAGCCGCCGCTTCGTCTTGCTCGATCGCGACGGCACGATCAACGAGGAGGTCGGGTACGTCCTGCGGCCCGACGAGCTCCGGCTGATCCCCGGTGCGGGAGAGGCCCTTCACGAGCTCCGGGGGCTCGGGCTCGGCCTCGTCGTCCTGACGAATCAGTCCCCCATCGGTCGCGGGATGCTCACCCTCGCCGAGCTCCACGAGATCCACGCGCGCCTGACGGACCTGCTCGCCGCCGATGGCGTGACGCTGGACGGCATCGAGTTCTGTCCGCATCGGCCGGACGAGGGCTGCGCGTGCCGCAAGCCCGGGACGCTGATGGTCGAGCGCGCCGCCCTCGCCCTGGGGTTCGACCCCGCCGCGGCCTGGCTCGTCGGCGATCATCGGTCCGACCTGCGGCTCGGGCGTGCGGTCGGCGCCAGGACGATCCTCGTGCGCACCGGCCACGGGGACGATGAGCTCGAACGCGGAGCCGGGGAGGACGCCGACCATGTCGTCGCCGACCTGCGCGAGGCCGCGGCCATCATCCGGGACGACCTGTTGACGAGCGTGCGGCCGTGAGCCTCGACCGGGTACGCGAGTACCTGCTCGAGACCTCGCGCACGGCGGCTCGGACTGCCGATGAGTGCGCGGTGCAGATCGTCGACGCAACGGCCGCGATCGTCGAGTCGCTCCGGGACGGAGGGAAGATCCTGCTGTGCGGCAACGGCGGCAGCGCCGGCGACGCCCAGCATCTGGCGACCGAGTTCGTCAGCACCCTCACCGTCGATCGGCGGCGTGATGCCATCGCGGCGATCGCGCTCACCACGGACACCTCGCTGCTGACCGCGGTGGCGAACGACTTCGGCTTCGACGGCGTGTTCGAGCGCCAGGTCGAAGCCCTCGGTCGCCAGGGCGACGTGCTCGTCGGGATCTCGACGAGCGGGAACTCGGAGAACGTCGTGCGGGCGTTCGGAGCGGCGAAGGCGGCCGGCATCCGGACGATCGCGCTGACGGGCGGATCGAACGGCAGGCTCGGGGCGCTCGCCGACATCCAGATCAACGTGCCGAGCACGGAGACCTCCCACATCCAGGAGGCGCACATCGCCGTCGGTCAGCTGATCGCGTTCCTGGTCGAGGACGAGCTCTTCCCGCGCTGACCATGCGAGAGAACCCCCTCTCGACCGCGTGCAGCCCTTGACCTCCGAACACGTGTTCGGGTAGCCTGCTCGTCCTCGCGCGGCCCCGCGGGAGGCCGGGTGCTCGCGGACGCGCTCCAGACCACGCTCGAGGACGCCGTCCCGCTGTCCGAGGTCGAGTTCGTGGTCGTCGACCTCGAGACCACCGGCGGGTCGCCCACCGACGCACGGATCACGGAGATCGGCGCAGTGAAGCTCCGCGGCGGCGAGCGCACGGGCGTGTTCGAGACCCTCGTGAACCCTGGCGTGTCGATCCCGCGCCAGATCACGCACCTGACCGGGATCGACGACCTGGTGGTGGCCGGCGCGCCCCCGATCGAGTGGGTGCTGCCGTCGTTCACAGAGTTCGCGCGCGGTTGCGTCTTCGTGGCCCACAACGCGCGGTTCGACTTCACGTTCCTCAACGTCGCCCTCGAACGGCTCGACTACGACCCGCTCCCGCCCCCGCCCGTCTGCACCGCCCGGCTCGCACGACGCGTGGTGTGGCCGGACGTCCCGAACGTTCGGCTTCACACGCTCGCGCAGTACTTCCGTACCGCGGTCCGGCCGTCGCACCGCGCCCTGCCCGATGCCGAGGCCTGCTCCGAGGTCCTCCACGGCCTCCTGGAGCTGGGCGGGCGGCTCGGGATCGTCACGCTGGGTGACCTGCATGGCGCCGTCCGCGCCCGCGGGCGTCCGAACTTCGGGAAGATCCGGCTGGCCGACCAGCTGCCGAACGGACCCGGCGTCTACCTGTTTCGCGGTCGCGACGGCCGCGTGCTCTACGTCGGCAAGTCGGTCGACCTGCGTTCGCGGGTGAAGAGCTATTTCTACGGGGACGGCCGCAAGAAGGTCGAGGACCTGCTCGCAGAGACCGCCTCGGTCGAAGGCGTCGCGTGCGCCTCCGAGCTCGAGTCCCTGATCCTCGAGGCGCGGCTGATCCGCGAGCACGAGCCGAAGTACAACCGCCGGGGCAAGACCTGGCGCAGGTACGCCTACCTGAGGATCGACGACGCCGAGGCGTACCCCCGGATCAAGGTCGTCCGCGAGACCAAGGGGGCCGGCGCGTTCCTCGGCCCCTTCCCATCGTCGCACCTCGCGCGACTGGCGAAGGAGGCGCTCGAGGACGCCTTCCCGATCCGGCGCTGCACGACCGCGATGCGCGCGACCACCCGGTTCGCGCCGTGCGCGCTGGCGGAGATGCACCGATGCCTGGCTCCCTGCGACGGGCGCGTCCGCCCCGAGCGCTACGAGGAGCTCGTCCGCTCCCTGATCTCCTCCCTCTCCAGACCGGGCGGGCTCCTCGGAACGCTCGAGGCGCGCATGCGCGACCTCGCGGAGCAGGAACGGTTCGAGGAGGCGGCGCTGGCGCGCGACCGCCTCCGAGCCCTGGCCGAGGCCCTGGCACGGTCGCGGATCGACGGGTGGCTGCTGTGGACCGACGAGCTGGTCCTGCGCGACGCCCAGGGCCATCGCCTCCGCCTCCGGCGCGGCGGGCTGATTCGGAGCGCCGGCGACGAGCCACTGGGGGCGCCGTGTCCGCGGGAGCGAGCGGACGAGCTCTCCGCGCTCCGGGCCTGGGTGGCTCGGAACGAGGTCCGCGTGGAATCGAGCGCCGAACCGTTCGCCGAACCCGTGGCGGGCGGCGCCGAGCTCCACCGGCTGCTCGGGACGCTCCGCGCCCGCGACCGGACCGGCGGCGCACGCTCGGACGACGGCTAGACTTGCCTCGATGGAGCACGCGGTCATCCTCGAGGGAGCACGCACGCCGATCGGCCGCTTCCTCGGTTCGTTCGCGGAGGTGACGGCCGTCGAGCTCGGCGCGCTCGCGGCCCGGGAGGCGATGCGCCGTTCGGGCGTCGACCTCGACCAGATCGACCAGACGATCCTGGGTCATGCCCGCCAGGCGGGCAACGGCCCGAACACAGGCCGCCAGGTCAGCGTCCGCGCCGGGGTTCCGGTGGAGGTCTCCGCGTACAACGTGAACATCGCGTGTGGCTCCGGGATGAAGGCCGTGCAGCTGGGGGCCCAGCAGATCGCGCTCGGCGACTCCGAGGTCGTGCTGGCCGGGGGCATGGAGAACATGACCCGGGTCCCCTTCCTGCTCGACCGCATGCGCACCGGCTACCGGATGGGCGACGCGGAGGTGTACGACGCGATGTACCGCGATGGGCTGCTCGACCCGTTGTGCGGGCTCATCATGGGCGAGACCGCGGAGAACCTGGTCGACCGCTACGGCCTGTCGCGGACCGAGCAGGACGAGTTCGCCCTCGAGTCTCAGCAGAAGGCCGCAGCCGGCGCGGCGGCGCGCGCCGCGGAGATGTTCGCGGTCGAGGCACCTGCCGGCAAAGGAACCGTGAGCGTTTCGGACGACGAGCATCCACGCCCGGACACGACGCTCGAGCGGCTTGCGGAGCTGGAGCCCGTGTTCCGCAAGGGTGGCAGCGTCACCGCCGGCAACTCGAGCGGGATCACGGACGGAGCCGCCGCGATGGTGCTGATGTCCGCGTCGCGGGCCCGCGCCGAGGGACGCCGGCCGCTGGCGCGCATCATCGGGATGTCGTGGGCCGGCGTGCCGCCGGAGATCATGGGCATCGGCCCCGTGCCGGCCACCAAGAAGGTGCTCGACAGGACCGGGCTCTCACTCGCCGACATCGACCTGATCGAGATCAACGAGGCGTTCGCGGCGCAGGTGCTCGCGTGCGAGCGCGAGCTCAAGTTCGACCGCGACCGGCTCAACGTGCACGGCGGCGGGATCTCGCTCGGCCACCCGATCGGGATGTCGGGCGCCCGGATCATCCTCTCGCTCGCCTACGCGATGCGTTCGCGCGGCGCCGCCCTGGGCCTGGCCACCCTGTGCATCTCCGGCGGCCAGGGCCTCGCCGTCGTCTTGGAGCGAGCGTGAGCCCACCGTCGCCGCGGGCGGTGAACCGATGAGCGTACACGCCGTCGTCCTGATCGAGTGCGAGATCGACGAGATCCCCGAGGCCGCGCAGGCGATCGCCGACCTGGAGGGTGTCTCGGAGGTCTACTCCGTGGCCGGCGAGTTCGACCTGGTCGCGATCGTGCGCGTGGCGAACCACGACGACCTGGCGTCGGTGATCCCCGGCGGGATCTCGAAGGTCGAGGGCGTCGCGAGGACCGAGACGCTCATCGCGTTCCAGGTGTACTCGAAGCACGACCTGGAGCGCCTCTTCTCGATCGGGTTCGACGAGACCCCGTCCTAGCTCATTCCGCGGGCAGGTCGATCGCGACCGGTCGAGCGGTCCTGGCCCACTCCGAAAGGTCGTCGGCGTCGCGGGGCCCGTACTTGTCCAGGAGCGACCGCCGGGCAAGGGTGTCCTCCTCCGGATCGTCCACGAGGCGTCCGCGACAGATCAGGTCCCGGTCGCCGAGCCGCAGACCGACCGTGGGATCCGCGCGAAGGTTCTTCACCCAGTCGCTCTCCTCGGTGCCGCCGGCGAGCAGGTACACGACGTCACCCCGGAGCGCGAACCAGATCTCGATCGTGTGAGGGCTCCCCGACCGCCGTCCCTTGGTGGTGACGTAGCAGAAGTCGAGCGCCGCGAGGGTCTCCCGGTCCACCTACGAGATGGCCCACACGATCAGGGCGACGATCACGACCACCCCGACCACGAAGAAGATCAGATCGCCGCGCTTGAGCCTCCCGGGCTGCATCGCGTTGAAGCCCAACGTCACGCCCCCTCGGCGAGCCGGTAGATCTCGCGGAACCGGGCCTCCGACAGCCACGCGATGTGTTGGCGGACCGTGGAGGCAAACGTCAGGGCCTCGGTCTCGTCGCGGCAGGCCCGCACCGCGACCTCGCGTCCCTCTGGGTCCAGGATCGACACGCTCCATTCATTCCCTTGGCCCATCCCTTGGTCCATTCCCTGGCCGTCGCGGACCTCGGCCGAGAAGCGGTTCTCGGCCTCGACCTCATGCGCCGAGGCCACGATCTCACCCGCCTCCGTGGGCACGTTCGAGCCGCTCCAGGTGGCCGCGGATCTCCCCGAGCACCGATTCGATGTCGAGCACGAAGTCCGGCTCCAGGTCTGCGAGCTTCTCGAGCGCGTTCTCCAGCGTGTTGCCCGCGGCCTCGGCATCTCTGAGCGAGTCCACCAGCACCGCGGCGTAATCCGCCTGGAACGGCTTGCCGTCCCAGGGGCAGTGACCCCCGTTCAGGATCACCTGCTCCGCGAGGAACTCTCGCCCGCACCGCCGGCAGGTGCCCTTGATCTTCACGCGATCTCCTTCTGTTCTCTTGGCTGTTCTCTTCGCTGTTCTCTTGGCTGTTCTCTTGGCTGTTCCTGTGGCCGTTCCGCCGGCCGAGCCCGGTGCCCCTGGATCAGCTCGACGAGCCGGTCCGCCAGCTCGAAGGGGTCGACGGGGCGAACCAGCCACGCGTCCGCCCCCGACCAACGGGCGAGCCACGCGTCGTGCTTACGTTCGAGCACGATGACGATCGGCCCACGATACGGCTCGACCGCGCCGCGCAGATCGCGCGCGAGCGAGAACGCTCCCGCCCTGGACGCGAACTCGTCGGCGACGATCGCATCGGGGCGTTCGCGCAGCCCGATCCGGGCGCCCTGTTCGCCATCCTGCGCCTCCAGGAACGACACGGAGTCGCCGAGGCGCCGTTCGATGCTCCCGACCGAGATCCGCAGCAGGTCTCGTGCCTCGGCGTCGGGCGACACGAGCAAGACCCTCACGCGGCGCATCCTATCAACCACTGCTGCGTCGTTTGAGCCCGCCATCGGGCACCGCTATCGTCGGTCGGGTCGAGATTTCGGAGGCGAGGAGGCGGTCGTGGAGGGCACGGGCAGGGCGGCGGTGGCGGAGTTCGTGGCGACGTTCGCGTTGATCTTCATCGGCGCGGGCGCCGTGATCGCGGTGAGCCTCGGACTCGACCTGACGGGGGTGGCCCTCGCGCACGGTCTGGTGCTCGCGATCATGGTCTCGGTCACGGCGCACATCTCCGGGGGCCTGGTGAACCCCGCCGTCACGATCGGGTTGTGGGTCGCCGGCAAGATCCCGTCGCAGCGCGCGGTGATCCTGATCGGCGCGCAGCTCCTCGGTGCCGTGGCGGGCGCGCTCCTGCTCAAGTACCTGGTCCCGACGACTCTGTACGACGCCGGCAACGGCGGGACGCCGGCGCTCGCGCAGGGGATCGCGGCCGGCAAGGGGATCGTGATCGAGGCCACCACGACGTTCTTCCTCGTGTTCGCGGTCTTCGGCACGGCGGTCGATCCCCGCGGGCCCTGGTCGAAGACGGCGGGGCTCACGATCGGCCTGGTGATCGCGTTCGACATCATGGCGTTCGGGCCCTACACGGGCGCCGCCATGAACCCGGCGAGATGGTTCGGACCCGCCCTCGTCCTCGGCGACTGGGCGAACTGGTACGTCTGGATCATCGGTCCCGTCGCCGGAGGCATCATCGCGGCGGTCCTGTACGCCACCGTGTTCCTGAAGGACCAGGAGCCCGCCACACCCTGACGCACGCCTTCGACGGGGCGCCCGTATCATTGAGCACGTTCCCCATGGTGACCACGAGCACCTACCTCGATCACGCCTCCGCGACCCCCCTGGACGAGCGCGCGCGGGTCGCGTTGCTTGCCGCGCTCGACGAGTTCGCCGACCCGCTGCGTGTGCACGGGGACGGGCTGGCGGCGAAACGCCTTCTCGACGACGCCCGCGCGACGGTCGCCGGCGCGCTCGGAGCCCAGCCCGACGAGATCGTCTTCACGAGCGGGGGCACCGAGTCGGTGGCGCTGGCGATCTGGGGCGGCGTCCGACCGATCCGCGAGCTCGGCACACGGATCGTCACCACGACGGTCGAACACCCCGCGGTGGGCGGCGTGCTCCACACGCTCGAGACCGACGGGTTCGAGTCGGTGCTCGTCGAGGTGGACCGAAACGGGTCGATCGACCTCGACGCATTCGCCGCGCAGATCCGCCGCCCGGGTACGCTCCTCGCGTCCGTACACCATGCGAACCACGAGGTGGGGACGATCCAGACGATCGCGGAGTGCGCTCGGTTGTGCCGAGAGACGGGCGTGCTCTTCCACACGGACGCCTGCCAGACCGTCGGCCACCTGCCGGTCGACGCGCCGGCACTTGGCGTCGACCTGCTGTCGATCTCGGGACACAAGTTCGGGGGACCGCCGGGGATCGGGGCGCTGTACGTCCGCCGTGGCGTGCCGATCGCCGCGTACCCGTGCGGGGACGACCGAGAGCGCCGGCGCCGCTCGGGCGTGGAGAACGTCCCGGGCGTCGCGGCGATGGCCGCGGCCCTGGAGACTCGCCTCGAGGGGATGAACGACGAGGTGGCGCGGGGCTGGGCGCTCACCGACACGATCCGCGCCGGCATCGCCGAGCGCGTCGAGGGCGCGAGCGTCCACGGCCACGCCATCCAGCGTGTGCCGCACCTCGTGTGCTTCTCGGTCCCGGACCTGGACGCCGAGATCATGAGCATGGCGCTCGACGATCGTGGCTTCCGGATCGCCGCGGGCTCCAACTGCTCGGGCGCGGCGGGCGAGGCGTCCTCGGTCCTCGAGCACATGGGCGTCGCGTCGACGGCGAGCTTCCGGATCGGCGTCGGGCCGGATACCACGGAGGAGGACGTGGAGCGACTGCTCGCGACGCTCCCGAGCCTGGTGTCCGATCTTCGCGAGGTGCGTGCGGCGGGTGACGCCGCGATGGCGCGGTTCCGCTCCTCCGGGGAACACTGACCGAACGACCCCGCGACCGGCTAGGACACGGTCCAGGTGTCGCCAGAGTGCAGCAGCTTGTCCACGCTCCCCGGCCCCAGTCGCTCGACCGCATGCTCGATCTGCGCGGTCATGGCCTCGCCGTAGACGGGCCGCTCCACCTGGCGGAACACGCCGATGCAGGTGGGCTCGTTCGGCCCTCGCGACAGCTGGGCCAGCGCGAACGCGAGCGATGGACGACCCTGCGCGTCGAACACCACGATCGTGTCCTCCGGCGTGCTCGCGGTCTCGGTGATCACGAGCCGGCCGTTCTCGCCGACCGAGACGCAGCGGCTCCCCTCGTCGAAGATGACCGGCTGGTCGTCCTCCAGGCGGATCTGGTTGTGCGCGCCCTGCGGCTTCTCACGAAGCAGGTCGAACGCGCCGTCGTTGAACACGTTGCAGTTCTGGTAGATCTCGACGAACGCGCTGCCCTGGTGCGCCGCGGCCTGGCGGAGCACCTGCGAGAGGTGCTGCCGGTCGTTGTCCATGGTGCGCGCGACGAACGTCGCCTCGGCGCCGAGGGCCAACGCGATCGGGTTGAACGGGTGGTCCACCGACCCGAACGGTGTCGACTTCGTGACCTTGCCCTCCTCCGAGGTCGGCGAGTACTGGCCCTTGGTCAGCCCGTAGATCTGGTTGTTGAACAAGAGGATCTTCAGGTTCACGTTGCGGCGAAGGGCGTGGATCAGGTGGTTGCCGCCGATCGACAGGCCGTCGCCGTCCCCCGTGATCACCCAGACCGACAGATCCGGCCTCGCCGTGGCGATCCCGGTGGCCAGCGCCGGCGCGCGCCCGTGGATGCCGTGCACGCCGTAGGTGTCCATGTAGTACGTGAACCGACCCGAGCAGCCGATCCCCGAGACGAACACGGTCCGATCCGGTTCGATCCCGAGCTCGGGCATGAAGCCCTGCACCGTCGACAGGATCGCGTAGTCCCCGCAGCCCGGGCACCATCGCACCTCCTGGTCGCTCGTGAAGGCCTTCTTCGTCAGCGTCCCGACCGCTCCGCCGCCGTTGCCGATGTCACTCATCCGTCCATCACCTTCTGTCCCCGCCCACTCGTTCGCCGCCGCCAACCCGCGTCTCCTCCCCGACCACCCGCAGGATCTCGTCCTCGAGCTCCTCGGCGAAGATGGGCTGCCCCTGCACCTTGGAGAAGGTCTTGGCGTCGACCAGATGCTCCGATCGGATCAGCATCGCGAGCTGCCCGGTATTCATCTCGGGGATCAACACCTTCGCGTATCGCTTCACGATCTCGCCGGTGTTGGCCGGCATCGGGTTCAGGTGGACCAGGTGCGCGGTCGCGACCTTGCGTCCTTGTTCGCGAACGCGCCTCGCGGCCGCAAGGATCGTCCCGTAGGTCGATCCCCAGCCGAGCACGAGGAGCTCCGCGCCCCCGTCGGGATCGTCGACCTCGAGCGGCGGGATCTCGTCGACGATCTTCGCGACCTTCGCCGCCCGCAGTTGGGTCATGCGCTCGTGGTTCTCGGGCTCGTAGCTGATGTCGCCGGTCCCGTCCTCCTTCTCGAGCCCCCCGATCCGATGTCGAAGCCCCGGCGTCCCTGGGATCGCCCACGGGCGGGCGAGCTTCTCGTCGCGCAGATAGGGCAGGAACTCCTGCCCGGCATTCGGTCCGGTCGCGAACGCCGGGTCGATCGCCGGAAGGCTCTCGACATCCGGGAGCCTCCACGGCTCGGACGAGTTCGCGAGGAAGGTGTCGGACAGCAGGATGACGGGCGTCCGGTATGTGATCGCGATCCGCGCGGCCTCGATCGCCGCATCGAAGCAGTGGGACGGGGAACGCGCCGCGACGATCGGCATCGGCGACTCCCCGTGGCGACCGAACAGCGCGAGCAGCAGGTCGGCCTGCTCGGTCTTGGTCGGCATCCCGGTCGACGGCCCGGCACGCTGGACGTCGACGATCACCATCGGCAGCTCCAGCGTCACGGCCAGCCCGAGCGTCTCGGCCTTCAGGTCCATCCCCGGCCCGCTCGTCCCGGTCACGCCGAGGTCACCGGCGAACGCCGCCCCGAGCGCCACGTTGGCGGCTGCGATCTCGTCCTCGGCCTGCAGGGTCATCACGTTGAAGTTCTTGAGCCGCGAGAGCTCGTGGAGCAGCTCGGAGGCCGGCGTGATCGGGTAGCTCGCGTAGAACAGCTGCAGACCGCTTCGCTCGGCCGCCGCGACGAGGCCCCACGCGAGCGCCTGCGCGCCCGACACGTTGCGGTAGGTGCCCGGCTCGGCCGGTGCCGGCTTGACCTCGTACGAGGTCGCGAACAGCTCCGTGGTCTCGCCGAAGTTGTAGCCCGCCTTGAAGGCGGCCACGTTGGCGTCGTACAGCTGCTCCTTGTCGCCGAACTTCTTGTGCAGCCAGTTGAGGGTGACGTCGGTCGGGCGCCCGTACATCCACGACACGAGCCCGAGGGCGAACATGTTCTTGGAGCGCTCCGCCTCCTTGCGGGTGAGCCCGAGCTCCTCGACGGCACGAACGGTGATCGAGGTCATCGGGACCCGGTAGATCTGGTAGCCGTCGAGCGCCCCGTCGGCGAGCGGATCGGAGGTGTAGCCCGCCTTCTGCAGGTTCCGCTCCGTGAACGCGTCCTCGTTGACGATGATCGTCCCGCCCTTCTCGACCGAGCCGAGCTCGGCCTTCAGGGCCGCCGGGTTCATCGCGACCAGGACGTTCGGGTGGTCGCCGGGCGTGAGGATGTCGCTCGAGGCGAACTGGATCTGGAACGCCGAGACCCCGTGGACGGTGCCGGCGGGGGCCCTGATCTCGGCCGGGAAGTCCGGCATCGTCGCGAGGTCGTTGCCAAGGACCGCCGTGGCATTGGTGAACCGATCCCCCGTCAGCTGCATCCCGTCGCCGGAATCGCCGGCGAACCGGATCACGACGCGCTGCTTCTCCTCCACCTGCTTGGTCATCGTCGCCGGGCGTGGCCCGGCCGCCTCCTCCGGATCGGATCGTGAGGATCGCTGCACACCTAGCGTACCGCGCACCCACGGAGGGGACAGGTCCACCGGCTAGATTGGCGCGGAGCCGTGCGACCACCCTACGGCGGACCAGCACACACACGGAGGACGAGCATGCGGACGAGGCGGTTGGGTTCGAGGGGTCCGGAACTGTCCGCGATCGGGTTCGGGGCCTGGGAGGCGGGAGGCGGATCCGAATGGGGCCACTCGCCCCCCGAGGAGCAGGTGCTCGAGGCGATCCGGACGGTGTTCGAAACCGGGATCGATTGGATCGACACGGCGGAGGTCTACGGCCGGGGCAGGTCCGAGGAGCTGGTGGCGAGGGCCGTCGCCGGCCGGCGGGACGAGGTCATGATCGCCACCAAGGTCGCCCCGCGGCCGGAGGGTTCGGGCTTTCGGGCCGCGCAGGTGCGTTCGGCCTGTGAGGGGAGCCTCCGGCGGCTCGGCACCGACCACGTCGACCTGTACCAGCTCCACTGGCCCGACGAGCGCGGCGTCCCCGTCGAGGAGACCTGGGGCGAGATGGCCGCGCTGCTGGACGAGGGCCTCGTCCGATCCATCGGCGTCTCGAACTTCGACCGCGCGCTGATCGAACGATGCGAGGCGATCCGCCACGTCGATTCGCTCCAACAGGAGTTCTCGATGCTCAGGCTGGAGGATCGCGACCTGATCGGATGGTGTGGCGAGCAGGGCACGGGTGTGCTCTCCTACGGCCCGCTCGCCTACGGGCTCCTCACGGGAGCGATCACGTCCGAGACGCGATTCGACGAGGGCGACTTCCGCGGAGGCGAGGAGGAGGGGGGCTCGCTGTTCGCCCGGGCCAACCGAGAGCGCAACCTCGCCCTGGTGGAGGGTCTGCGACCGATCGCGCAGCGACTCGGGATCACCCTCGCCCAGCTCACGCTCGCGTGGAACGTGGCGCAAGCGGGGGTGACCGCGGCCATCGCGGGGACCCGGAACCCCGACCACGTTCGTTCGAACGCCGCGGCGGGCGACATCGTCCTGGACGAACCGACCCTCGTCGAGCTTGACGCGGTACTCTCGCGGACGGCTCCCGGATAGAAAGGTCATCGGGTTGGCGTACCGACGGATCGTGGTGGCGACCGACGGATCGGACTCGGCGGAGACGGCCGAGACGATCGCCTCGACCCTGGCGTCGATCGGCGGGGCCCACCTCACGATCGCCCATGCCTACGCGAACCCCGATCGGGCGAGCGAGGCCGTCGCCAGGGCCGAGGAGATCGCCGACCGCGAGGGGGCCCGTCACGAGCTCGCACTGTCCGCCGAGCCGCCGGCGGACGCCATCCTCATGACGGCGGACGAGAAGGAAGCGGAGCTCATCGTGATCGGGAGCGTCGGGTTCTCGACGTCCGACCAGCTGTTCGGCAGCGTGTCGCGGCGGGTCGTGACGCACGCGCCCTGCGATGTGCTGCTCACGCGGGCGCGCACGATCGGCGAAGACGAGAAGCCGGCACCGCCCTATCGGAGGATCCTGATCGCCACCGACGGCTCCTCCACGGCCGACCGCGCCGCGAGGAAGGGCTACGTGCTCGCGAACGCCCTCAAGGCATCGGTCACGCTGCTGTTCGTCGGGCATCCGAAGACCGGCGAGCTCGTGCTGCAGGACACCGTCGCGACGATCGGCTCAGAGAGCGGCGTGACCTCGGCGATCGAGATCCGCTCGGGCGACCCCTCCGACGAGATCGTCGACGCGGCGGCCACCGAGGGGTTCGACCTCGTGGTCATCGGCAACCGCGGCATGACCGGGGCCAAGGCCGCGATGCTGGGGTCGGTGCCGAGGGACGTCGCCGAGTCCGCGCCGTGCGACGTGCTGGTCGCGCGGACCGTCGCACAGAACCTGGACGAGATCGGGCCGGACGAGGGAGGGATCGTGAAGATGGCCGACCACAAGGTGGCCGTCTACCGGGACAAGAAGGGGAACCTCACGATCCTGTCCGCCAGGTGCACGCACCAGGGCTGCACGGTCAAGTGGGACGCCTCCGAGCACGGCTGGCTCTGCCCCTGTCACGGGTCGCGGTACTCGGCCACCGGTCAGGTCGTGGCGGGGCCGGCGGAGCGGCCGCTCCAGCCGACCGACCTGTAGCGCGTCGTCACAGGACGACGAACGGCTTGAAGATCATCAGCCAGGCGATGGCCGCGAGCACTGCGACGCCGAACACGGCGTTCCACAGGCCGATCGGCGACCGGAGGATCTCGTCGAGCTCCTCGTCGCTGCGGCGCGGCACGCCGGACGGCCGAACCTCGATCGCCTCCTTCACCCGCTTGTAATACGGCCGGCCCACGGCCGACATCTCGGCGATCGCCACGACCAACAGTCCGACCGAGATCCAGAACCAGCCGTCGTTCCACCACTCGCCCTGGATCCCGGCGATCACGCCGAACACGATCAGCCACAGCAGCGCTACGTACATGCCCCTGAGGGACGAGCCCGACAGTTGCGTCATGGTGGCGATACGCGCCCGGTCCCGCTCGGTGCGAAGCTGGAGGGCAACCATCATTGAGACGCCGTGGAACATCACGAACGCGATCACGCCGGCGACGTGCAAGAACTTCCACCAGGTGTAGGCGGGGAACGCCAGCATCACGCGGTGACGGTCTTCTCGGCCTCGCGGAGCCGGCGAGCCACCACGGCCAGGATCTTGCCGGCCACGTCGGGCTCCTCCCGAACGACCTTGTCGAACGAGGCCTTGAAGAGCCGGATCGCGACGACGGGCGTCTCGGCGATCACCGAGGCGGTCCTCGGTCCGCCGTCGAGCAGCGAGATCTCGCCGAAGAACTCGCCCGGCCCCGCGCGCGCGATCGTGCGGTCGCCCCGCACGACCCGAACCTCTCCCTCGACGATGACGAAGAAGGTGCCGCCCGGGTGGTCGGCCTCGACGATGATCTCCCGCTCGCGGAACGAGATCTCGTCGGCGTGGTCGGCGATTTGCTTCAGGTGCCTGCGCGACAGCCCCTCGAATAGCGGGACCTGCGCGAGTAGGTCGGCTCCCCGCTTGCCGAGCGGCCGGTCCGGCCGGGATCGCCCCGAGGGCGCGGACTCTCCGATCCCGCCGGTCGCGATCGCGCCGGGGACGGCGCCCGTGAGCGGTTCGAACGCGTCCTTGCCCACCCGCTTCCTCCACCGGCTCGACGAACCCGGACCCGGCAGCCTACCCCACGTGGCGGCCCCGACGGAACGAGGCCTCGCGTGCTGGTCACACCGGAGCGCGGACGCTAGCGTTGACCCATGCGGGAACGACTGGAGGCGCTGCTTGCCGAACGGATCGTCGTGCTCGACGGCGCCTACGGGACCGCGATCCAGGCCAGAACCCTCGCCGACGGCGACTACCGGGGCGAACGCTTCCGGGATCACCCGCACGACGTCGCCGGCGACCCCGACCTCCTGAACCTCACGCGCCCGGACGTCGTCGAGGACATCCATCGCTCCTACCTCGCCGCCGGCGCGGACATCGTCACGACCAACACGTTCACCGCCACGGCGATCGCCCAGGCGGACTACGGCCTCGAGGAGGCCGTCTACGACATCAACCTGGCGGGCGCCCGGATCGCTCGTCGCGCGGCCGACGCGTTTGGGCCCGATCGGTTCGTCGCGGGGTCCGTCGGTCCGACGAATCAGACGCTCTCGCTGTCACCGCGCGTGAACGAGCCGGCGTACCGGACGGTCTCGTTCGACCGGATGGCCGAGGCGTACGCGGAGCAGATCCGTGGGCTCGTCGACGGCGGGATCGACGTGCTGCTGATCGAGACGATCTTCGACACGCTCAACGCCAAGGCGGCGATCGCGGCGGCGAGCGACGTGGCGCCCGACGTGCCGCTCATGATCTCGGTGACGATCACCGACCGGAGCGGCCGGACGCTTTCGGGTCAGACCGTCGATGCATTCTGGCTCTCGATCACCCACGCGGAGCCCTTCAGCGTCGGTGTGAACTGCGCGCTCGGGGCGGCCGAGATGCGCCCGTACCTCGAGTCCCTGGCCCGGATCGCGCCCGTCTTCACCACCTGCCACCCGAACGCCGGCCTGCCGAACGCGTTCGGTGGCTACGACGAACGCCCCGAGATCACGTCGAAGTACCTGCGCGAGTTCGCCGAGAGCGGCCTCGCGAATGTCCTCGGCGGATGCTGCGGGACCACCGACGAGCACGTCCGGGCGATCGCCGCCGCCGTGGACGGCCTCCCGCCGCGGAGGGTCCCGTCCGGGCGGAGCGTCACCTCGTTCAGCGGACTGGAACCCTTCTCGATCACCCCGGAGACGGGCTTCGTGATGATCGGGGAGCGACAGAACGTCACCGGGTCGGCTCGATTCCGCCGGCTGATCGAGGCCGGCGACTATCAGGCCGCGGTCGAGATCGCCGCCGACCAGGTCCGCAGCGGCGCGAACATGCTCGACGTGAACATGGACGCCGACCTGCTCGACGGCGTGAAGGCCATGACGACGTTTCTCAACCTGATCGCGACCGAGCCCGAGATCGCGCGCGTCCCCGTGATGGTCGACTCCTCGAAGTGGGAGGTGCTCGAGGCCGGCCTGAAGTGCCTCCAGGGCAAGGGCATCGTGAACTCGATCAGCCTGAAGGAAGGCGAGGATGAGTTCCTCGAGAAGGCGCATCGCGTCAAGCGCTACGGCGCGGCCGTGGTCGTGATGGCGTTCGACGAGCAGGGACAGGCCGACACGGTCGAACGCAAGCTCGAGATCCTCGAGCGTTCGGTCGGGCTGCTGATCGACCGGGCCGGCTATGTGCCCGAGGACATCGTCGTCGACCCCTGCATCCTGGCGATCGCGACCGGGATCGAGGAGCACAACGCGTACGGCACGGCATTCATCGAGGCCACCCGGCGGCTCAAGGAGCGGCTCCCCGGGGTCAAGGTCTCGGGCGGGGTCTCGAACCTGTCCTTCAGCTTCCGGGGCAACGACGCAGTTCGCGAGGCGATCCACTCCGCGTTCCTGTACCACGCGATCGCCGCAGGCCTGGACATGGCGATCGTGAACGCGGGGCAGATCGCGCTCTACGAGGACATCCCCGCCGACCTCCTCGAACACGTCGAGGACATCATCTTCGACCGGCGGCCCGACGCGACCGAGCGCATGATCTCGTTCGCCGAGACCGTCAAGGGCGGCGCCATGAAGAAGGAGCTCGACCTCTCGTGGCGCGAATCCACCGTCGAGGAGCGCCTCAAGCACGCGCTCGTCCACGGGATCGACGAGTTCATCGAGGAGGACACAGAGGAGGCGCGCCGGGGCCACGAACGACCGCTCGACGTGATCGAGGGGCCGCTGATGGCAGGGATGCAGGTCGTCGGCGACCTGTTCGGTGCGGGCAAGATGTTCCTGCCGCAGGTCGTCAAGAGCGCGCGGGCGATGAAGCGCGCGGTCGCGTACCTCGAGCCGTTCATGGAGCAGGAGAAGCTCCGCCTCGGCCCCGAAGGCGCTCGCGCCCAGGGCAAGGTGATCCTGTGCACGGTCAAGGGCGACGTGCACGACATCGGCAAGAACATCGTGGGCGTCGTGCTCGGGTGCAACAACTACGAGGTGATCGATCTCGGTGTGATGGTCCCGCCCGACGTCCTCCTCGATACCGCGGCATCGGAGGGCTGCGACATCGTCGGCTGCTCCGGGCTCATCACCCCGTCGCTCGGCGAGATGGAGGGCGTGGCCAAGGAGATGGAACGGCGCGGGCTCGACCTGCCGCTGTTGATCGGCGGCGCCACCACGTCCCGGCAACACACCGCCGTTCGGATCGCGCCCGAGTACGGCCAGCCCGTGGTCCACGTCGTCGACGCCTCCCGCGTCGTGGGCGTCGTCTCGGATCTCCTCGACCCCGACAGGCGTTCCAAGCTCGATCACGTCAACCGCGAGGACCAGGAGCGCCTCCGTCAGCTCCACGCGGAGCGCGAGGCCCAGCCGCTCCTGCCGTACCGGGTCGCGACCGAGCGCCGGACGCCGATCGTCTGGCGCCAACAGGACCTGCCCGAGCCGGCCTTCACCGGCGCCCGGGTGGTCGAACCGGAACTCGCCGAGCTGCGCCCGTATATCGACTGGACGTTCTTCTTCACGGCTTGGGAGCTGAAGGGCCGCTACCCGCAGATCCTCGATCATCCGCGGCACGGCGAGGCCGCCCGGGAGCTGTTCGAGGCCGCGAACGACCTCCTCGACCGGATCATCGCCGACCGATCGCTTTCCGCGCGAGGCGTGTACGGGTTCTGGCCGGCGTCGGCCGAAGGGGACGACATGGTGCTCTCGGATGGCACGCGGTTCCCGATGCTCCGGCAACAGGCCGACCACGGCGACGACCGGCCCAGCAGGTCGCTCGCCGACTACGTCGCGCCCGCCGAGACGGGACTCATGGACCACATCGGCGCGTTCGCGGTGACCGCCGGCCTCGGGGCCGACGAGCTCGCGGGACGGTTCGAGTCGGATCTCGACGACTACCAGGCCATCATGGTCAAGGCTCTCGCCGACCGCCTGGCGGAGGCGTTCGCCGAATGGCTGCACGAGCGCGCCCGGCGCGAGTGGTACGAGTCGGGGCCGGAGATGAGCGGCGACGATCTACTGGCCGAACGCTACCGTGGGATCCGGCCGGCGTTCGGCTACCCGGCCTGCCCCGACCACACGCGCAAGGCGACGCTGTTCGAGCTGTTGGATGCCCCGAGCGCCGGCATCGACCTGACCGAGCACTTCGCGATGACCCCCGCGGCCAGCGTTTCGGGCCTGTATCTCGCGCACCCGGCGGCCCGGTACTTCAACGTGGGGCGTCTGGGTCGCGACCAGGTCGAGGAGTACGCGGCCCGGTGCGGGATGGACCGGCGCCAGGCGGAGACGTGGCTTCGACCGAACCTCGCGTACGAGCCCTCCTGACACTTGAAGGACCCACCGGTCGGGCCGGGCGCTCGCGGCCGTGCAGTTCGCCGATGATGCCCTCGAGGCCGACCTCGGTCTGCCCGTCCGAGTGGTCACCGCGTGCAGAGCGAGCGGGATCCTGACACGGGCGCTGGGGATCGGCGCGCTCCAGGTCTCGCCCGCGCTCGTGCTGACGGGGACGAGCTGGACGAGCTGCGCGACGGTTTGCTGGAGGCCATCGCCGCGGCCTGAGGGCGTTCGGGGAGGAAGCGACCCGGGGACGGAGCTAGTGGAACGAGTGCCCGCAGGCGCAGGAGCCTTGGGCGACCGGGTTGTCGATCGTGAACCCCGAGGCCTCGAGCGAGTCGACGAAGTCGATCTTGGCCTCGGAGAGGTAGGGCACGCTCATGCGGTCGATCACGACGCGGACCCCGAACTGCTCCTCGGCGACGTCCTTCTCCGTGAGCTGATCGTCCAGATACATCGCGTACCGAAGGCCCGAGCACCCGCCGGGCTGGACGGCAACTCGCAGCGCGATGTCCGAGCGTCCCTCCTCGACCAGGAGCTCCTTGACCTTGCCGGCTGCGGATTCGGTCAGCTGGATCATCGTTCCTCCGTAGGAGACGGTGTGATGCTCGCCCGATGATTCTAACGGTTCGGCGGGACGTTCTCGTCTCGGGATGCCGTTTCCTTCAGGTCGACGACCTCCGCCTCGGTGGTCCGTCGGAGCTCGACCGCCGTGGTCCGGAAGACCGCGTCCGGGGTGCCCGCCGCCGCCCAGATCTCCTCGAACACCAGGAGGTCGGGGTCCAGGAACGTCCGGATGGGCCTCGGGAAACCGAACGGGGGCGTCCCCCCCACCGCGAACCCCGTGGCGGCTCGTGCCTCCTCCGGGTCGGCCCGGCGAGCCGCCGAGGCGCCAGCAAGGATCGCCAGCCGGCCGACGTCGACCCGATTGGCCCCGCTCGTGAGCGCCAGCACCGGCTCGCCGTCGGCGACGAACACGAGCGACTTCACGATCTGCCCCACCTCGCAGCCGATCGCCCGGGCCGCGTCGGGGGCGGTCTTCGTTCCTTCCGGGAATCGTCGGACGTCGACCGGGTGCCCGAGCACCGTGGCGGCATCGAGGAACCGCTCGATCGCGTTGCTCATGCGGCCAACGATACCGGCCGCATGCCGGCGGGTACGATACGGCCCGAATTGGTGACGTTGGACCGCACCTGGCTGCTCGGGATCGCCCACGCCGAGCGCGAACGCCTCGGCAGGACGATCCAATACACGCCTCCGGCCGCATGGGACGCCCCGAGCGTCTGCCACGGGTGGCGGAACCGTGACATCATCGCGCACCTCGCCGCGCAGGACACGGCGGCGGCCCAGCTCGTCGCCGGGGACTCCGCGGAGGAGTTCGACGCGTTCCGAGAGGCCAACGACGGCGAGCTGTGGGTGAAGGGCTTCAACGAGTGGGCCGTCGAGGTCCGCAAGGATGTCCCGACCCGTCAGCTGATCACCGATTGGGGCAAGGCGGCCCAGGCCTTCCTCGTCCTGTGCTCGGGACTGACCGACCACGAGTGGGCATCCAGGAAGGTGGGGTGGGTCGCCGGCGAGATCGGCCTGCGGTACCTCGTGCAGTCCCGCACGATCGAGTGGTGGTTTCACCAGGAGGACATCCGCGAAGGTGCTGGCCTCGAGGGCAACCCGCAGCACGACCCGGTCTACCTGACGAACGACATGGCGATCCGGATGCTGCCGTGGGCGCTCGGGCAGGCCGGCTTGTCGTTCCCCGGCCGAAGCATCCGGGTGGACCTGGAGGGGGTCGGCGGGGGAACGTGGCACTGGGGCCTCGAACCGAGGACGACGCCCCCGGCGGACAAGAAGCCCGACGCCTTCATCAACGGGCGCGGCACCGCGTTCGCGCTGGTGGCCGGCCGACGGGTGGCGGCCGAGTCCTACCTCGACGACGGCGACCTGGTCGTGGGTGGGGACGAGGCGCTCGCGATCGTCGTGCTCGAGCAGCTGCGCGCGTTCGTCGAGTAGCGCCGGTCTCGCGGCTAGCGCCTCACCACCAGGCGCTTGATCGCGCGCGGCACCGCACCGAACCGATACTTGTATGCGTAGTCGCCCTTCAACATGTCGAACGCCGAACACCCCGCCTCGATCGCGACACGGATGTCTTCCGCCACGAGCACCATCCCAGGTGACACGGGCTGATAGGCGCGGTCGAACGCCGAGTTGTACAGCGAGGAGATGCCCTCGAACCGGAAGCCGATCGAGCCCGCGAGCTTCAGATGCTCCGCGGTCTCGATGAACGTTAGGCTGAAGATCCCTCTCGGGAGGAACGCGTCGCCGAGCCGGCGGAAGAAGATCTCCATCCCCGGCTGCATGAAGACACCCTTCGGCCCCTCGCTCGTGCGATGCAACTCGACGAAGCGATCGAGGAAGGGCTCGAGCGTGTCCGGGGTGGCCAGGCAGATGTGCCAGGGGCCGACCTCGGCCTCCAGGCGACGCGCCTTGCGCCTGATCTCGTGGCGGAGCTTGGCCGGCAGACGCTCGAGGTACTCGGCGTACGAACCGGGCAGGGTGAGCATGGGCGCGACCCCGTTCTGGTCCTCCAACACCTCGGTCGAGAAACCTTGCGCCGCAGCTGCCTCAACGAGCAGGCCGAGCCACGGCTGGTCTTCCGGGAGGCCGCGGAGATCGGCCTCGATCCACTCGTCCGTCCGCGCGAGCGCTGCGAAGAGTTCCTTCGCGACGGTGGGTCGGGCCTCGGGCAGCCCGACCGGTCCCATGTAGTCGGTCACCTCGGTCCCGCCGAGGAACCGTAGGGCCCCGTCCAACCGTTCGAACGCGACCGCGCCGACCTGGTCCCCGTCCTCCTCGGCGAACGCGAGCAGGAGGTGATCGGGCAGGTCGGCGAACTCCTCCCAGTAGAGCTTGAGAAAGGCGGGCGTGTGGAAGACGGTGCCGGCCGGGTCGGCCGAGACGAGCGCCGACCAGTCACGCCGGGCGAAGTCCCGCGGGTCCTGGCTGAAGACGATGTCCATCGCGTGCGAGCCCCGCGCTCATCGCCGGTCTCGCGGCGACCCTACCAGGAGCCCCCGCCTCCGCCGCCGCCCCCGCCGCCCGCTCCCCCGCCGCCAAAGCCGCTCGAACCCGAGCCGGCCGGCGTCGACGAGATCGTGCCGCTGGTCTGCACGGTGAACGAGTCGATGCTGTCGGCGAACTGCGCGTAGACGAACGGGCGGCTGCTGACGTACCAGGTGGTGTCGATCGGCGGCTGCCCGAGGGACTCGAACGCCTTCGCCCACTTGTCGGTCACGCCGAACACGACCGCGTATGGCAGGAAGCGCGTGAACACGTTCTCCTGCTCGGCCCACTTGGACATGTAGGCCTCGGCCTTCTCGATCACGATCTGGAACCCCTTCACGCGCCGCGTCATCGCCGTGCCCTTCGCGGTTCGCGCCGGCATGCGGTTTGCCCCGATCAGCAGGAGGATGCCGCCGATCACGAACGGGAGGCCCAGGATGCCGAGCTTGGTGAAGTACGCCAGCAGGATCGTGATCCCGATCCCGAGTGAGAGAGCAAGCACCCCGATCACCACCCAGGTCTGCCGGACCTTGTCCGGTCGCCGCAGGAACCACTTGCGCGAGACCATGTCGTTGTAGAGGGCGTCCTTGACCTTCTGCAGCCGCTCGGCGAACTTCTTCCGCAGCGCCGAGAGCTCGACCTGGTCGCCGTCCTCGAACAGCCCATCCAGCAGCTTCCTCTCGTACGGCAGGAGCTTTTCGTTCGCGGGTTCGGGCAGCAGGCGAAGGTTCCAGTCTGCCTTGCCGAGCACCCACGTCTTGGGGATCTCCTCGATCACCAGGTACTTGCGCACCGCAAGGTCGACGATCGTGGCGCTCACGTCCAACGTGTTGGCCACCTCGTCGACCAGCGTGCCGACCTGCCCCGGCCGCAGGCCCTCGGGCGGCTCGAACTCGACGACCGAGGTCCCCTTCTCGAACAAGGGGACCGCCTGCGCCCCGGCGTCCGGCGCGCCACCCATCACCTGGTCGACCTGCGATCCGCGGTAGCGGACGTCCCGGCCGCGCCTCCACATCAGCCAGGCGAACCCGCCGGCCACGAGCGCGAGCAGCCCGACCCCGCCGCCCACGCTGCTCGGGGTTCGGCTGAACGCCTTGTCCAGCGACCAGCGTTCGTCCAGGATCGGCGCGGTGCTAGCCACGGTGCCTTTCGGCAACGCGATCACCACCGACATCGCCTGGAACGCGGGCAGGTTCGATTGCTGGAACACCGCATCGCCCTTCCTCGTGATCTGCGAGCGGTCACATGCCACGGTCGAGCCGAACGGCCCCTGGTAGCACGCGATGCGCGTGATGTCGTTGGGGCCGGACACCCGGACGTTCATCTCGCCGATGTCCTGCTCCCACTGCTCGCCGATCGCGTTCCAGAACAACTCCTCGTGGTCGGCAAACCCGTTCATCGCGCCCCGGACCGTGTAGACGATCTCATACGTGTGCCTGCCCGTGATCGTCGTGTCGGGATCGCCGATCCGGATCACGAAGTTGCCGTTCTCGTCCTTGGTTTCGACGTCGTCGGGCGTCCCAGGTGGGGAGGCCGTCACGGACCGCAGGTCGATCGGGTAGACGCGGTCGAAGTCGTCGTCGTCCCGAAGCCGGTTCGGGATATATCGGAAGATCCCGTGTCGAGGCGTCGAACCGAAATCCTGGACGATCGTCTCGGTGATCTCGAGGTCGCCCGACGGCTCGATCGCAATGTTCACGTCGAACCGCGGCGTGGACTCGACGCCGAACCCCTGCGCCCGAGATGGAGAGGGTGCGAGGACTGCCCAGACCATGACACCGAGCCATGCGATGCGGGCCGATCGTGTCACAACGCCTCCACGAAAAAGAACGAGATGGCCATGATGACGTACGCGCCCGTCAGCTGGGCGCCCTCCAGCCAGTTGCTCCGGCCGTCGCTCGAGATCATGAAGACCAGGACCGTCGACAGGGCGACCGCCGCCACCTCGAACGTGCTGAACACGAAGTCCATCGGATGGCCGGCGAACAGGCTGATGAAGACCAGCGCCGGCGCCACGAACAACGCGATCTGGGTGGACGAGCCGATCGCGATCTCGAGGGTCACGTCCACCTTGTTCCGCAGCGCGAACAGGATCGCCGACGAGTGCTCGGCCGCGTTGCCGATGATCGGGATCACGATCAGGCCGACGAAGAGCTCGGAGAGGCCGAGGTCCTCGAGCGCGGGTTCGAGCGACGACACGAGGACCTCGGCCTCCAGGGCGACGAACGCGGTCGCGAGGAGCAGCACCCCGACCGCTCGCCGTCTGGACCATTCCGGATGTTCCTCGGGCGAGGGAGTTCGGAACAGATGCTCGTGGGTGACGAGCGTGAAGACCAGCGCCGCCACATAGAGCGCGATCAGGACGGCGGCGACGGTGGCGCTCACGACCTCGCGCTGGATGAACGTGTCGGTGTTCTGCGAGTGCGCGAACAACGCGGGCATCAGGAGCGCGGTCACGGCCAAGACGAGCGAGGTCGCGTGCACCGAGGCGGCCCGGGCGTTGTAGGTCTGCTCCTCATGCTTGATCCCGCCCACGAGAAACGAGAGGCCGAGGACCAGCAGGAGGTTGCCGATGATCGAGCCCGTGAGCGAGGCCTTCACGATCTCGGTCTGGTCGTCCAGGATCAGGAAGAACGCGATCACCAGCTCGGTCACGTTGCCGAACGTCGCGTTGATCAACCCGCCGACACGCGGGCCAGTTTGGAGCGCCAGTTGTTCGGTCGAGCGCCCGATCAGCCCGGCGAGCGGCAGGATCGCTCCGGCCGCGGTGAGGAAGATCAGCAGCTCGTTGCCGCCCGCGAGCTCGAGCACGATCGACAGTGGCACGAGCACGAGCAGCCAGTCGAGCGAGGGTCGGAGCCTTGGCATCCGCGAAGCCTAGAGCCTCACCCGGCCCGCCGTGATCGGAGCGACTAGGCTCGTCACGGTGGAGGAGACGCCGAGGCTATACCGGGAGCTCGCCGAGTGGTGGCCGCTGCTCTCGGCCCCCGAGGACTACGTCGAGGAGGCCGAGGAGTACCGGCGGCTGCTGGTCGAGGGCTCCGGCGGCCGGACCCGCGACGTGCTGGAGCTCGGCTCGGGCGGCGGCAACAACGCCTCGCACATGAAGGCGCACTTCCGGCTGACGCTCGTCGACAGCTCACCGCAGATGTTGGCCGTGAGCCGCAGGCTCAACCCCGAGTGCGAGCACTTCGAGGGCGACATGCGCTCGGTGCGGCTGGGGCGGGCCTTCGACGCGGTGTTCGTGCACGACGCGATCGCCTACATGACCACCGAGGACGATCTCCGCGGCGTGTTCGCGACGGCGTTCGAGCACTGTAAGGCCGGCGGGGTGGCGCTGTTCGTTCCCGATGCCGTGACGGAGACGTTCGAGCCGGCGGCCGACCACGGCGGGCACGACGGGCCAGACCGGGCGCTGCGCTACCTCGAGTGGACCTGGGATCCGGACCCGGACGACACCTCGGTGCGGATGGATCTCACGTACGTGTTCCACGAACCCGACGGGTCGGTGCACACCGAGCTCGACGAGCACGTCTGCGGCCTGTTCCCTCGTGCGACGTGGCTCCGGTTGATCGGCGGCGCGGGCTTCGACGTGCGGGC
>JBKPRY010000146.1:0-22312 GCA_046734755.1 Actinomycetota bacterium
GCGAACATTCGGGGCGTGGCATCGCGGTCGGCGTACGCCGCGCCGGCGATCAGCGCCAGCGGCACGAGGAGCGCGACCAGAGGCTGCAGCTTCCTCATGCGGACCCCGGCTTCCGCGTCACCCACAGGGCGAGAACCCACAGGAGCGCAAGCAGGACGAGCTCGACGGTGCGGACCCATTGGTCCGTGAAGCGAACGGCCACCGTCCCCGCCTGCACGGGCGCGGCGATGGCCCACCCGTACCCGGGGAAGGGTGCGAGCACCTCGCCCCCGTTCTCGACCCGCCAACCGGCGTCGAACTGCTGGGTCACCACGACGTGCCCCGCCGCATCGGCGGTTCCCGTGAAGGACGCGTCGCCGCCGCCGAGCTCGCGCGCGATGACGACGGGGGAGGCCTCGACCGCCGCCGGGTCGGAGCGATCGGGCACCGGCGCGTTCGACGACACGAACGCGGTCGGCAGGGCGGCCGCGTTCCGGAAGATCGTCAGGCCGCCCGCGGGGACACGGTCCAGATCCAGCTGCTCGGACAGGCGTTCCGCAACACCCGGCGGGAGATCGCCCTCCTGCGCGATCACGAACCGGACACCGAACGGGCCGAGCAGGGCGCCCACGTGCCGGGTGCCACCGGCGAGCAGCCGTTCGAGGACGCCGTGCAGCTCGTCGTAGGCCATGCCCGACCGCGCACGCCCCTCATCGAGCGCGGTCACCCCGTCACGGTCGGTGAGACCGAACCGCACGGTCCGCTCGCCGGCCTCGACCAACGAGATCGGGTCGCCTCCGGGAGCGGGGAATCGATCGCCGTTGGGATCTCCGAGCCACAGGATCCGGAACGGCCCCGGCGCGCTCGAGGCGATCACGGGCCATGCCGGGGGGAGCCCGCCGGGCCGCACCTCCCACTGGGCGAACGTGACCTGGAGGGCCTGCCCGGCGATACCGACCGAGAGCACCGCGGCCAGGATCGCCACACCCAGCTGGCGAGCGCCGAACGCCTGCCGCTCAAGGCCCTTGCCGAAGGTCGAGAGCCCGTATGCGATGAGCGCGCTCTCGGCCACGGCCGCCGCCGCGATCCACGCGGGCGCGTTGGTGAGCGCCGCCGGCAGATGGCCGGCCACCGACGCCCACGCGAGGAGGGTCCCCGAGAGCGCCACCACCAGCGCTCGCCAGGCCCGGCCGCGCTGCGGATCTCCCGCGCCGGCGAAGCACACGATCGCGGCGACCGGGAGGAACGCGCTGACGGCCCATGTCCCGGGTCCCGCCCCGGGAGCGAGCCGCAGGAGCGACCACGGGTCGGTCGTCCCGATCTCGGAGGTGAGCGCCGAGGCCGCATCGCCCCACGCCGCGATCACGACGGGGAACGCGAGCAAGGCCGCCGAGAGTGCGGCGAGCGCGACCAGTGCCGACCCACGACCGCGTCGGCGGCCCGCGACGAGGTTCACGAGCGCGAACAGCCCGACGGGCAGGACGATCGCCGGGGCGAATGCCGCGCCGATCGCCAATGCCACGCCCAGCCCGACGCCGAACCGGAACGGACGCTCCCGGGCGCGCCGGGCGAACGCGGCGTCGATCCGGTCCCACGCGAGCGGGAGGACCGCGAGGACGACCAGGAAGGAAAGTCGCCCCTCGGAGAAGCCCCACAGCATCGTGGCCGAAAGCACGTAGGCGGCCGCAGCCACCACGGCCGCGCCCGGCGAGCCCGTCTGGCGCGCCATCGCTCGATACGTCCCGATCCCCGAGAGCGCGGGCATGACGCCGAGCAGGATCTTCTGCGCGAGCGCCGTGCTCCCAAGGGCGACCCACGACCCCACCCCGAGCCCGGCGAGGGCGGGGCTTCCGGGCTGGACGCCGCCGAGGACCGTCGTTCGGACCCCCGACCCGAGCTCGCGGAAGAAGTCGCCGAGGTCGGCGGGGAACGCGGCGAGCGCCCCGCCGGAGAGCACCTCGGGACCGACGAAGGGGCGCACCGCGAGCGCCCCGAGCCCGATCGCGAGGATCGAACCCAGCAGGACCGGATGGCCGGCCGCGACCATGGCCGCGCGGCGGGGCAGCGGGCGACCGAGCTCCTCGTCGTCGAACTCCTCCAGACCCTCGTCCAGGAACTCCTCCGCGCGCTCGAACCACCTGGGGAGCCGGAAGGTGGACGCCATGAACGGGCGGATCCTGCGGTCGGCCACCGAACGGACGGATTGGGCTCGGACCCTTCGGCGGAGCGTCCCGGGAAGGTGCCGGAGGTTCCACCCCCAGGCGCCGAGTAGGTCGAACGCGTCCTCGAAGCGCCGCGACAGGGCTAGGTAGAGCATCCGGGCGAGGCCGAGCACGACGTACACCGGCAGGAGCCACAACAGCGTGAGGACGCCGTAGTCCTTGAGCATCGAGGCCAGCGCGGCGCGCTCGGCGTAGTAACGCGTGCTCCTCGAGTCCTGCTCGTCGCGTCGTTCGCCCCGGGACGTCGCACCCCGGTGCCGGGCGGTGGCGAGGGGGGTCATGAGGACCCGGAACCCGGCCAGGCGGGCCCGCCAACAGAAGTCGAGGTCGTCGTGGTGACCCGCGAAGCGCTCGTCGAACGGCCCGGTCCGCTGCCAAGCCTCGCGCGAGACCATCATCACGGCCGAGGAGACGAACAGGACCTCGAGCACCCGGTCGTACTGCCCCTGGTCGAGCTCGCCGTCCTGGAGCGGCGTATAGGGGTGACCGAATCGGTCGGTCGAGCGCCCCACCTCCCGCAGGACCCTCGGCTGGTCCCAGTCGACGATCTTCGGGCCGACGACGCCGACGCGTTCGACTCCCTTGATACCCTCCGCCGCCTCGAGGAAGCGTTCGACGGCATCCGGCGCGAGCGCCACGTCGTCGTGCACCAGTAAGAGGTAATCGGCGGCCCTGGCGGCCGGGAGCTGGGTCGCGGCCGCCAGCCCGCCGGCGATGCCCTGGTTGTCCCCCAACGCCACCACCCGCGCCTCGCCGAGCGCCTGTCGGAGCAGCTGGAGCGTGCCGTCGGAGGAGCCGTTGTCCACCGCGACGACGCCCAGGCGCGGGTGGGTCTGCGCCGCGAGCGACTCGAGGCAACCCCGCAGCCATGCGACGGCGTCGCGCGTCACGAGCACGACCAGCACGCTCGGCGAGCGGACGTCGTCGGACGCGGGAGATCGATCGACGGTTGTTGTGGCCATGAAGGCGCCCTGAGGCGGCGCGCAGCCTAGCACGCCGGTGTTCGAACACGCGGAAGGGGGGCGATGCCCCCCTTCCGAGCACCAACGGCGAACCGAAGGCTACCGCTACTTCGCGGTCCGCCTCTTCGCCGGTCTGCGTGCCGCAGTCTTCTTGGCCGCGGTCTTCCTGCGCGTGGTCTTTCTCCGCGTCGTCTTCTTGGCCGCCGGCTTGCGCGCGGCCGTCTTCCTGCGCGTGGTCTTTCTCCGCGTCGTCTTGCGCGCAGCGGTCTTCTTCGCCGCCGGCTTTCTCCGCGTGGTCTTCTTCCTCGTCGTCTTCTTCGCTGCGGGCTTCCGCGCGGCGGTCTTCCTCTTACGCGTGGTCTTGCGCGCGGCGGTCTTCTTCGCCGCCGGCTTGCGAGCCGCCGTCTTGCGCTTCGCGGTCGATCTCTTCTTCGCGGGAGACATCGGTCACCCCCTTTCCATCGATCTCAGGACGCCATGCGCTTCAGGCGTCGCCGTTCGCGTTCGCTCATCCCTCCCCACACCCCGTACCGCTCGTCGCGGCGAAGGGCGTAGTTGAGGCACTCGATGCGAACCGGACAATCGGCGCAGATCCGCTTGGCCTCTCTCGATGAACCCCCCTTCTCGGGGAAGAACACCTCGGGATCGTGTTGCCGACACCGTGCCCGCTCCTGCCATGGGATGTAGTGATGCATGTGGTCCCCGTTCCCTCCCCGAAATCACACGCGTGTGATTCTGGGCCATCTGCTCCCCTCTTGGCAAGAGGGAAACTCGAGTTCTCGGACATCTCCACATGCGTCCCCAAACAATCGAATACGTGCTCGGGCGTCGGTGCAAGGGGTTATGCGAAGTATTTCGATGGTCTATCTCGTTGACCGGTTCGGTCAATCTCCTTGACCGAAACGGTCCTCGGATGGCGTTCGCCCAACGATCGCGGACCTTGCCGGCACCATCGACGCGTCGCGACCATGCCCGTTCACCTTGCGCTGCAACCGTTCGTACGTTGTCGAACGTTCGACGGGCGTTCGGCCGATCGAGGTGATCGCGGTACGGATCTCCGAGGGCTCCATGCGGATCCCCCACTCGGCGCCGGCCATGCGGCTGATCGTTTCTTCCATCAAGGTGCCGCCGAAGTCGTTCGCACCGCCCTTCAGCATCGTCTGACACGCTTCGACGCCCATCTTCACCCACGAGACCTGCACGTTGTGGATAACTCCGTTGAGGAGGACCCTCGCGACGGCGTGCATCCGCCGGTTGTCGTCGAAGGAGGGACCCGGACGCGCCTTGCCGGCCAGGTAGATCGGCGCGTTCTGGTGCACGAACGGGAGCGGGACGAACTCGGTGAATCCGCCCGTGTCACGTTGGATCCGCGCGAGCCGCCGGATGTGGAAAACCCAATGCGGGGGCGCGTCGACGTGCCCGAACATGATCGTCGATGAACTGCGGATCCCCAGGTCGTGCGCGGTTCGGACGATCTGCTCCCATGCGTCGGCGGGCAGCTTGCCCTTGGTCAGGACCCATCGGACGTCGTCGTCCAGGATCTCGGCCGCGGTCCCGGGGATCGTCCCCAGGCCGTGGCGGCGGCACTCCTGCAGGAATTCGCGGAAGGAGATCCCGAGCTTCGTGGCGCCGTTCAGCACCTCCATCGGGCTGAACGCGTGGATGTGGATCCCCGGCGCGGCGGCCTTCACCGCGTCGAGCAGGTCGAAGTAGAACGAACCCGGCAGATCGGGGTGGATCCCGCCCTGCATGCACACCTCGGTGCACCCCCACGCGGCGGCCTCCCGGGCGCGCTCGGCCACCTCGGCGAGCGTGAGCGTGTAGGACTCGGGGTCGATCTCGCGTTGTGCGAACGCGCAGAATCGGCAACCGACGTAGCAGACGTTCGTGAAGTTGATGTTTCGGTTCACGACGTAGGTGACGTCGTCCCCCACGGCGTCGCGCCGAAGGCCGTCGGCCACCGCACACAGGGCCTCGAGATCGTCCCCCTCCGCCCGGAATAACGCGAGGGCTTCCCCGTCGGTCAGCGGCCGGTGCGCCTGCGCCTTTGCGAGCCCCGAGCGGATCTCGGCGCCGAGCCGGCGGGGGGGCACGCGCTCGGCGCGCCACGCCCGGGTACGTTCGGGCACGTCGGTCTCGCCGTAGACGATCTCGGCGTCAGCCCGCGGGCCGGCGCCCTGGACCTTCGCGAACGTCAGCTCGGTCGACCGGGGTTTCCAAGCGACCTCGGGGTCCTGCCAGCCGATCGGCGTCGCGAGCGTGAGCGCGGCCAGGCCGTCCGAGCCCATCACGGCGGCGACCGGGGCGCGCATCTTGCCCGCGAGGAACGGATCGGGTCGGAGTGCGAACTCCGGGTAGATCGTGAGCCGCTCGCGGAGCTCGAGCCCGTGCTCGGCCGCGCGGCGGTCCAGCTCCTCGATCGCCGGCCACGGGCGCTCGGGGTTCACGTGGTCGGGAGTCAGCGGGGAGACCCCGCCCCAATCGTCGATGCCCGCGTCCAACAGCCTGGTCTGCTGCTCCGGGTCGGAAAGGTTCGGCGGCGCCTGGACGTGCATCCGCGGCCCGAAGACGACCCTGGCCGTCGCCACGGTGGCCAGGAACTCCTCGTCGCCCGGCTCGGGGGCGGCGTGCATCGCGGTCCCGGGCTTGGCCCGGAAGTTCTGGACGATGACCTCCTGGACGTGGCGGTAGCGCCGATGCAGCTCGCGGATCGCGAGCAGCGACTCGGCGCGCTCGGCAAAGGTTTCGCCGATCCCCACGAGGATGCCCGTCGTGAACGGGATCGCCAGACGCCCGGCGTCCTCGATCACGCGGAGCCGGATGGCCGGGACCTTGTCCGGCGAGCCGAAGTGCGGCCCGCCGCGTTCGGACAGGCGGTCGGAGGAGGTCTCGAGCATCATCCCCATCGAGGGCGCGACCTGCTTGAGCCGCGCCATCTCCTCGTAGGACATGACCCCGGGATTCAGGTGCGGGAGCAGCCCCGTCTCCTCGATCACGCGGATCGCGGCCGCCCGCACGTACTCGAGCGTCGAGCGGTACCCGCGCTCGGCGAGCCATGCGCGCGCCGCCGGGTAGCGCTCCTCGGGCCGGTCGCCAAGCGTGAACAGCGCCTCCTTGCACCCCAGACGCCGCCCCGCCTCGGCGATCGCCACGACCTCCTCGGGCGACAGGAAGGGCCGTTCGAGCCTGGCGGGCGGCTTGGCGAACGTGCAGTAATGACAGTGATCGCGGCACAGCATCGTGAGGGGAACGAAGACCTTGCGGGAGTACGTCACGGTGCTGCCGTGTCCCAGCTCGCGCAGGTGCGACGCGAGGGACATGAGCCGTCGCAGCTCCGAGCCGCGCGCCCCGAGCAGCGCCTCGATCTCGTCCACCGACAGCGCCTTGCCAGCGCCTGCGCGGGCGAGCGCGCGCCGAAGCGCGTGCGCGGTCGTGGCCTCGGCCATCGATTCGCGAGCGTACTACGCTGCCGTGGATGCGCGTGACGGCGCTGGCCGGCGGGATCGGCGCGGGGAAGTTCCTGCGTGGAGTCGTACGCGCCGTTGCGCCGGAAGCGGTCACCGTGATCGCGAACACCGGCGACGACATCACGATGCACGGGCTGCACGTGTCGCCCGATCTCGACTCGGTGACGTACTGGCTCGGCGACGTCTTCGATCGCGAACGCGGGTGGGGCCGCCGCGACGAGACCTTCCGGGCGACCGAGGAGTTGCGATCGTTCGATCCGGAGCAGGCGTGGTTCAATCTCGGCGATCTCGACCTCGCCACCCACCTCTACCGGACCAACCTCCTGGCGGCCGGCGAGACGCTGACCTCGGCGACAGACGCCGTCGCGCGGCGGTTCGGCGTGGTGCCGCGGATCATCCCCATGAGCGACGACCCGGTGACCACGCGGATCTCCGTGGTCGCCGACGGCGAGGAGCTCGAGCTGCATTTCCAGGACTACTGGGTCCGGCGAGGGGGGCGCGACGAGGTGAAAGCCGTTCGGTACGAGGGGGCCGAACGTTCGCGGCCCGCGTCCGGCGTCCTCGAGGCGCTTGCGGACGCGGACGCGATCGTGCTGTGCCCGTCGAATCCGGTCGCCTCGCTCGGTCCGATCCTCGCGGTCCCGGGTATCCGTGACGCCGTCGGGGCGCGCCGAACCGATGTCGTCGGCGTGAGCGGGATCGTGGCCGGTGCGCCGCTCGCCGGGATGGCGGACCGGCTCATGCCGGCGGCCGGCGCCGAAGTCACCGCGGCCGGGGCCGCGGAGTGCTACCGGGGACTCCTGGGCGCCTGGGTCGTCGACGACGTCGACCGCGCGCTGATCCCTCGGATCGAGGCCACCGGGCTGCGCGTCGGCGCCACCGACTCGATCATGACCGACGACGCGAAGGCGGAGGCACTCGCGCGATTCGCGCTCGGCCTACTGGGGTGATCGGGGCGACCCACTCCCGCATGCGCATCCAGGTGTTGCCCGTCGAGGGGATCCCGGAGGTGCGACCGGGCGACGATCTCGCCGCGGTCCTCGCCGACCCACTCGTTGCGACCGGTCTGGGCGACGGGGACGTGGTCGCGATCACGCAGAAGATCGTGTCCAAGGCCGAGGGGCGAGTCGTGTCCGTGGGCGACGAAGGCCGCGACGCGTGGGTCGAAAGAGAGACGCGCCGCGTCGTCGCCCGACGCGGCGACCTCGTGATCGCCGAGACGCGCCACGGTTTCGTGTGCGCGAACGCCGGCGTCGATGCCTCGAACGTGGAGGAGGGGTTTCTGACGCTGCTCCCGGAGGATCCTGACGCCTCCGCGGAACGGCTCCGCCGCGACCTGCGCCAACGGCTCGGCGTCGATGCGGCCGTCGTGATCACGGACACGTTCGGCAGGACCTGGCGGCGTGGTCTGGTCAATGTCTCGATCGGCTGCGCCGGCATCCCCGCCCTCGTGGACCTCCGGGGCACCCCCGACCACCACGGCCGCGAGCTCGAGGCGACCGTCGTGGCGCTCGCCGACGAGGTGGCCGCCGCGAGCGGACTCGCGATGGGCAAGGCCGCGCGAGTGCCGGCGGCGATCGTCCGGGGGATCGGGTTCGAGCCGGCATCGGTGCCGGCGTCCGAGATGGTCCGCCCGCCGCAGGAGGATCTGTTCCGGACGTCCCCGTTCCTGTCGATCTCGGAGCGCCGGACGATCCGGGCGTTCGGGGAGGGCGAGGTCTCACGCGAGGCGGTGGAGGAGGCGGTCCGCGCCGCCTGCACCGCGCCGGCGCCGCATCACACGCGTCCTTGGTCGTTCACGGCGATCTGGACCGCTGCGGCCAAGCGGCGGTTGCTCCGCGCCATCGCCGGCGCCTGGCGTGAGGACCTGCGACGCGACGGAACGCCGGAGGCAACGATCGAACGCCGGATAGCAAGGAGCGACGCGGTCCTCGGCGGCGCTCCCGTCCTGATCGTCCCGTGGGTCCGCTTCCGGGGCGCCCACCCCTACGCCGACGCCGAGCGCTCCCACGCCGAGCAGGAGATGTTCCTGTTGTCCGGCGGGGCGGCGATCCAGAACCTGCTTCTCGCCCTCTCGGCCCAGGGCCTCGCCTCGTCCTGGATCTCCTCGACGCTGTTCTGCCAGCAGGAGAGTCGCGCCGCGCTGGGAATGTCCGACGAGTGGTTCGCGCTCGGGACCGTCGCCGTGGGCCCGATGCCGGCGGGGGCCGCGCCGCCGCGGCCCCCGCTCGACCTCTCCGAGCACCTGCGGACCGAGTGAACCGGCCCGCAACCTCTCGGCCTAGACCACCCCGTGCACGAAGTACCAGGCGAAGATCGCGGCCACGACGTACAGGAGCGGGTGGACGTCCCGCCATCTGCCGCGAAGCACCGCGATCACGACGTACGAGAGGAACCCCGCCCCCACGCCGTTGGTGATGCTATAGGTGAAGGGCATCATCACGATCGTGAGCAGCGCCGGGATTCCGATCCCGGGGTCCGACCACGCGATGTCCTTGACGAGCACCATCATGAAGTAGCCGACGAGCACGAGCGCCGGAGCCGTCGCCTCCGGCGGGATCACGCCCGCGATCGGGGAGAAGAACATCGCGAGCAGGAACAGCACGCCGACGACCACCGCGACGAGCCCCGTCCGACCGCCCTCCGAGATCCCCGATGCGCTCTCGATGTAGGTGGTGTTCGAGGACGCCGACGCGGCGCCGCCGGCCGCGGCCGCGAGCGAGTCGATCAGCAGCACCCGTTTGATGCCGGGGAGCCTCCCGTTCGAGTCCAGCATCTTCATCTCGCCGCCGAGGCCGATCGCCGTTCCCATCGTGTCGAAGAAGTCCGACAGCATCACCGAGAGCACCACCGCGATCGCGGTCGCCGTGCCGAGCACCGAGAAGAAGTCGAAGGAGAACGCGCCGACCAACCCGAAGTCCGGCGTGTCGACGACCTTGTCGGGGATCGCCGCGATCCCGTTGCCCCAGATCGACAGGTCCTTGGCCTCGTTCACGATGACGGCCAGGACCGTCGAGACCAGGATGCCGATCAGCAGGGCCCCTTTGACGCGGCGCGCGACCAGGGCCGCGCTCAGCGTGAGCCCCACCACGAAGATGCCGATCGGCCACGTGGTGAGCTCGCCGGCCAGCGAGAGCGGCGTCGGTCCCGTGTTGACGACCACACCAGCGTTCACGAGACCGATCAGCGCGATGAACGCCCCGATGCCGATCCCGATGGCGCGCTTCAGGTCCATCGGGATCGCGTTCAGGATCGCCTCGCGCAGGCCCGTGAGGACGAGCACGGTGATGACGACGCCCTCGACGACGATGACGCCCATCGCCTCGGGGAACGAGAGCCCGTTCGCGGCGACGAGCGTGAAGGCAACGAAGGCGTTCAGTCCGAGCCCCGCCGCGAGCGCAAACGGGTAGTTCGCGACCACGCCCATCAGGATCGTCATCACACCGGCGACGAGCGCGGTCACGGTCAAGACCTGCGCGAACGGCAGGCCGAGCGGCGCCAGGTCCGGAACCCCCGCGAAGCCGAGGATCGCCGGGTTCACGAACAGGATGTAGGCCATCGTCAGCCAGGTCGTGATGCCGGCGATGATCTCGATCCGCACGGTGGAGCCGCGCTCGGAGATCTTGAAAAACTTGTCGAGGCCACCGGTGGGCGGCGTCCCCACGCGAACCACGTTCCCGGTGCCCGTGTCCGTATCCGCCATGCCTCCCCCTTCCGGCCGGCAGGGAAGCCGGCGCGCGTCCTGGGGAAGTCGGCCGAAGCATAGGAAGACGCGTGGGCCGCCGCAAGGCTCCGGGCCCCCGTTCGGTCCCGCCGATCCGAGGGCGGATCCGGCCGAACCGTTCAGTCCTCGCTATCCTGGAGGACCGCTTCCGGGCGGAACCCAGAGATGGCCAACCCCACTTCGAAGCAGCGTCTGACCAAGGCCGAACGCAAGGAGGAGGCCCGGCGTCAGCGTGCCGAGCTCCAGCGCAAGATGGCGAAGAGCCGTCGCAACCGCCGGGTCGCGATCGGCGTCGTCGTCGTGCTGGTCTCGGGGGTCGCCGCGTTCGCTCTCACCAGGCCCAAGGAGGCCCAGGCCACCCCGTCGGATCTCCTGGCCGCCGCCGATCAGGCGAGGCAGACCGCGGGATGCGGCCCGGTCGAGGACGTGGGCCCATACCAGCCGAAGAGCCAGGATCGGGCTCATGTCGTCGCCCAGGTGCCACTCTCGACGTACCCGTCCGTGCCCCCTGCGTCAGGACCCCACAACTCGATCCCCTACAGTGCAGGGGTCTACGGCACGCCCCCGCCGATCGACCGCGTGATCCACTCGCTCGAGCACGGGGCCGCCATCGTCTGGTATTCGCCCGAAGTCTCGGGCAAGGAGCTCGACCGGATCCGCACGTTTTACGATGGCCAGAACGTGGGCAGCCGCGTAATCGTCGCCCCCTACGACTATCCCGACGAGGGGGCCGCGGGGACGCTCCCGGCTGGGACGCAGATGGCGTTGGTCGCCTGGCACAAGATGCAGACGTGCGCGAAGGTGAACCTCGCGGCGGCATTCGGGTTCACGTCGTCGTACACAGCGCCGCCGTTCGGACAGCAGCCCTACAAGGGCGAGGCGCCCGAGGCGGGCAAGGCCTTCTGACGGCCGAGGACGCTGAGGTCGAACCATGGCGAAGAAGCGGCGCAAGCCACAGAGCCGTTCGAGGAACCGCCCGCCGACCGCCTCGACCCGGACGGCGGAGCGGCCGCGCCCGGCGGGGTCCAACGACTCGTCGCAGCTGGACCGAGGGGAATCCGCCGAACCCAAGACGCAACCGCGACCGCAACGTCCGAAGGCGCCCCCCCGCCGGCCCCCCGCCGGACCGCAGCGCTCGCGGGCCGAGAAGAAGGAGCTCGCCCGCGCCGAACGCGAGGCGGCCCGGCGCAGGATCGCGAGGACCGAGCGGCGGCGTCAGCTCGCGTGGATCGTCGGGATCACGATCGCGGTCGCCGGGGGCGTGTTCTTCTTCACCAACCGGAACGAGCAGGACGCTTCCACGGTCGCCCTCCCCGGCGAGCTCACGACCAAGGCCCCCTGGCACGCGAACGCCGCGAGGTCGGCGGCGCGTGCGACCGCGCTCGGCCTCCCGGCCGAAGGGACGACCATGCACGAGCACGCCAATGTGCAGATCTTCGTCCACGGGCAGAGCGAACCCATCCCCACGGACATCGGGATCGATGTCCCGAACGGGACCATCCAATCGATCCACACGCACGACGACACGGGCCTGGTGCATCTCGAGTCGTCCGAATCGCGCGAGTTCACGCTCGGCGAGTTCTTCGGCGTGTGGGGCGTCCGATTCACGCCGAGCTGCCTGGGGGCGTACTGCAACGACGGGAACAACCGCCTCCAGGTGTTCGTCGACGGCGATGAGGTCACGGACAACCTGCGGGACGTTCAGCTGGACGATCAGACCGTGATCGTGGTCACGTACGGCACCGCGGCCGAGCTCCCCGACCCGATCCCGTCCACGTTCGACTTCTCCTCGATCAACCCCTAGCGGCGCCGCGTTGGCCAACAAACGCAAGCGCCGACCCTCCGGGTCCCGGCCCCCGACGGGATCCCGGCCCAAGGCCACCGGGACCTCAACCCCGGCCAAGCGCGCCCGATCGCCCCAGCCCGAGCGTCGGCCTTGGGGCGTCGCGCGGTTCGTGGCGATCGGGGCGTTCATCGCGCTCGGATGGCTCCTCTTCTTCCGGACGCCCGGCCCCGGCGAGATCTCTGCCGCGGCGCGCTCGGCGGCGACGGCAGCCGGGTGCGACGACCTGGAGCAGCCCGTCGAGCCGAACCCATCGCGGGTCCACCTCGCGCCCGGTGAGTCGTTCGACTACCCCGATCGGCCCGCAACGGCCGGACCGCACGACGCATCCCCTCTGCCGCCGGACCCGCACGTCTACGCGATCCCGGTCCCCGAGACGCGGGCGGTCCACAACCTCGAACACGCCTACGTGATCATCTACTACCGCCCCGCCGCCGAGGGCGGGCTAGCCCAGGAGACGACCGATCGCCTGGCGGCGATCGCTCGCGACGAGGAGCGCGTGATCATGGCCCCCTACCCCGCGCTCCCGGACGCCCGGGCGCTCGCGCTCCTCGCCTGGAACACGCGGTGGATGTGCCCCGCGACCATCTCGGCGGACCAGGCGGTGACGATGACGACGTCGTTCATCGATGCATTCCGCGGAACCTCGGTCGCGCCGGAGGCTCCGCACGGGCTGCTGGGCCCGCTGTTCCAGAAGTAGGGCCAGCAGACGTCGGGCCGGAAGACGTCGGGCCGGAAGACGTCGGGCCGGAAGACGTCGGGCCAGAAGACGTCGGGCCAGAAGAAGCAGGGAGGAGTGGGGACTAGCCGACGGTGCAGCTCGAGTCGTCGGGGTCGCAGGTGATGACGCCGCGCTCGAAACTCGCCCGGAGGTTCCCGTTCTGCAGCCTGTGGACGTCGGAGGTCGGGAACCCGAGGCGACCCGCCGGGCCGCCCTTCAACAGATAGTGGTTCAGCACGAGGCCCCGCAGGAAATGCGCGCCGGCCGAAGCCGAGTGCAAGATCATCCCGTCCTCGAACTTCTGCCGCTCGCCGCCGGCGACCGAGACCTGGCGCGAAGTCGGGAGCCCGGGCGAGCAGCCGAGGCCGTCGTACTTGGCCCGGATCTCATCGGTGATGCTCCGGTCCGCGTTGATCCACAGCCGGTCGTCGGGCAGACCGAGGCTCGAGCGCAACTTGTCGCCGCTGATCGAGGCCTGGCCGTTCGCGCCCTTGACCGTGACCGACATGATCCTGCCCGAGACGCCGCGGTCCACGTTGGTGAACCGGGTCACGGCCCCGATGCCGAGTCCGAGATGTCCGGTCACCTGGGCAGTGGTGAACGTCCGCTCCCAGACGGCGTTCGGGTTCTCGGCGGTGTAGTCGCCGGGGTCACACACACCGCGCAGATAATCGATGGGCGTGCCGCCCCACACGTTCTCGTTGTTCTCGGTGTACCCGCCCGAGGAGGACATGTAGAAGGCCTGGATCGTCTGCCCGCCGTTCAGCACCACCTGATCGTCGGTCTGGTTGACGGCGGAGACCCACCGGTCACCGTCGACGCCTCCCTCCTTGTCCCAGCCCGAGTACACCTGGTCGTACGAGCTCGCGTAGAGGGCGCAGTCACACACCGCCCGGTGCTGCGAGACCGCGGCCTTCGTGAAGGCGTACGTCCGCGCCGCGATCGCCTGCGTTTTGAGGGCGGACATCGGCCACGAGCTCGGAACCTCACCGAGGCCGTACAGGTAGTCCTGGGGATCGATCGTGAGGACGAGTCGCATCGCGCATCCCCCGGCACAGGAGTACAAGGCAAACTCGATCGACCCATGGTTGTAGGTGTGCCCCGCCTCGGGGATGCGCACGAGCGAGTCCGGTGACCCGTAGACCACGTAGATCAAGTCGGCGGGCCCCCCAACACGATCGACCACGTGGCCGGCCTGGTCGACGATCACGTACTCGTTGCTCGCGGCGCGAACCTTCCACGTCTCCCCGGGGGGGATCGTCGCGACCGTCGAACCGGTCTGCGGGTCGGCCAGCCGGATCTCGATCGGCCCGACCTGCGCCTCGAGCCTGATCGAGTCCTTGCCCTGGACGAGCCCGATCCGAAGGCTCCCCGGCGGGTCGGTCCCGCGCGCGACCCGCGTGCCCGAGTAGAAGTGCTTGAGGATCTTCGAGGGACCCCAGCCCCGCTTCGCGAGACCGTACGCGCCCCACTGCGAGAGCCCGAGGCCGTGCCCGTACCCCGCGCCGAACATCCGGAACCGCGACGGCCCCTCGGCCTGGCGGCTCGGCCCGGCGCCCGCAGGGTTCGCGCCATTGACCCACGGGACCAGAACGGCGACGAGGAGGGCGAGGATGAGGGCTCTGCGCATACTCCGAAGGGTTCGATGCGATGGTCGGGCGGGCCGCACCGTATCACAACGTCCCGGGCGGGCTCGAAGGTTACGCCCCGACCCGCTCCCCCGGTCGCACGCGACCGTCGCGCACCGTCGCGCCGGCGCCCACCACCGCCCCCTCGCCGAGCACGGAGTCGTGAACCGACCCACCCCGCATCACGATCGAACCTGGGCCAAGGATCGAGCGCTCCACGACCGCGTCGGGTTCGATCACCGCTCGCTCGTGCAGGACGGTGTCGCTCACCCGCGCCCCGCTTCCGATCGTGGCGCGCGGCCCAACGACGACGTGCTCGTTCAGGCTCGCGCTCCGGTCGATCGTGCCGTCGGCGTCGACGAACGGCGACGGGTATGGGCGGTGACCGTCCACCCGGCCATCGAGCAGGTCGAACTGCGCCTGCAGGTAGGCCTGCGGCGTCCCGAGATCCATCCAATACGCCTGGGACGGGAACCCCGCGAGGGGCCGTCCCGCCGCGATGAGCGCCGGGAAGATCTGGCGCTCGATCGACACGTTCTCGCCCCGGGTCCAGCCTTCGAGCGAGGGGGGGTCGATGACGTAGGTGCCCGCGTTGATGTCGCCCGGCACCAGCTCCGATGGTTTCTCGCGGAACTCGAGCACCCCCCCATCGGCGTCCATCGGCACGAGGCCGTACGGCCGAGCGTCCGAGACGTGCGTGAGCGCGATCGTGGCCTCCGCGCCCAGGTCGCGGTGCCTCGCAAGCATCTGGGTGAGATCCAGGTCGGTGAGGATGTCGCCGTTGAGCGCGAAGAAGGGATCGTCCGTGTCGAGAGCTTCGAGCGCGTTCACGATCGCGCCGCCCGTGCCGAGCGGTTCGGTCTCGGTGATCCAGGTGATCGACGGGTCACCGCGGCGGGCCTGGATGAACGCGTGGAAGGTCTCCTCCAGGTACGAGCTCGACAGCACGACCTCATGCACGCCGTGCCCTGCCAGGTGGTCGAGGACGTGATCGAGGCTCGGCCGGTCCACGAGCGGGAGGAGCGGCTTGGGCAGGGTCTCGGTGAGCGGGCGCAGGCGAGTGCCTTCACCTCCGACCAGCACGACGGCCTTCATTGGGTCACGTGTGCTGCGTCTGTGAGACGAGGAAGATCCCGACGCCGATGAACGCGACCCCCGCCCAGCGCAGCGGCGGCACCGTCTCGTCCAGCACGAACTGGTCGAAGAGCAGGATCAGCACGTACGTGAGCGCGGCGAACGGGTAGGCGAACGAGAGCGAGGCCCTCGATAGCACGACGAGCCAGACGAGCGCGGACAGGCCGAACAGGAACAGCCCGCCCCAGACGAACGGCTGGCCGACGACCACCCGCAGCGAGGGACCGTTCAGCGAGAAGGTCTGCGGCGCGAGCTCGTCGTTCACGAGGTTCATGCCGTGCTTGAGTGCCAGCTGCGCGATGGCCGCCAGCGTGACCGAGAACAGGATCAGCGCGATCAGCATCGGAGGGGTTCCTTTCGTCTGGGTCGTGATCGGGTCGGTGGCGGGCTCGGTCACAGGTCCTCGACCTCCACGGCCACGGAGACCTCGACGCGCTCCTGCACGCGGGGCGCGTCGACCACCTCGAACAGGTACCGCTGGGTCTGCACGTGGTACAGGTGCCCGGTGGTGCGGTTCGACAATCCGACCGTCACCCAGTACTTCCCGGGCTCGTACGGGAAGGCCTCGATCCGGAAGCGCACGCGCTTCTTCTCGAACGTCCCGAGATCCAGACGGGCGCGTGACGTGCGAGCGTCGAGCACCGCGTGGTTCGTTGCCCCGTCCAGGACCGCGAAGTCCACGTCCAGGTCGTCGAGCGGCTCGTGCTGGCGGACGTCGATCACGATCGTGAGCGGGTCGCCGCGCAGGATCGCGCCATCGCTCGAGCCGTTCGGGCGTACGATCTGGACCTCGGCGATCTCGGCCTCGCGGCTGCCCTCCTCGGGGACGAAGTTGGGATCGGTCACGCCGAGGAGGACATACCGCATCTCGCGCACGACGTCGGCAGGCATGCCGATCGCGTGCAGCACGCCGTGGTGGAGCATCCCCGCCCGGTCGCAGATCTCGATCACGGTGTCGAGCGCGTGCGTCACGAGCACGATCGTTCGTCCTTCGCGCTGGAACGCCCGGACGCGGTCGAGGCACTTGGCCTGGAACGCCTCGTCGCCGACCGCGAGCACCTCGTCGATCAGCAGGACGTCCGGGTCGACGTGCACGGCTACCGCGAACCCGAGCCGGACCAGCATGCCCGACGAGTAGAACTTCACCTCGTTGTCGATGAAGTCCTCGAGCTCCGCGAACGCGACGATGTCGTCGAACGCGGCGTCGGTCTGCCTGCGCGACAGGCCGAGGAACGAGGCGTTGAGGTAGACGTTCTCGCGCCCGGTGAGCTCGGGGTGGAACCCGGCGCCGAGCTCGAGCAGCGCCGCAAGGCGGCCGCGTTGGCGGATGGTCCCCGAGGTCGGCCGCAGGATCCCCGCGACGCACTTCAGGAGCGTCGTCTTGCCCGAGCCGTTGTGCCCGATCAGCCCGAACGTCGACCCCTCGCCCACGTCGAACGCGACGTCGCGGAGCGCCCAGAAGTCCTCGGCTCGGCTCCGCGAGGAGAGCACGCGCTGCTTGAGGGACGTCGGCTTGTCCCGGTACACCCGGAAGCGCTTCGAGACGTCGGCAACCTCGATCGCTGCCGTCACAGCTCCTCCGCGAAGTCGCCCGAACGCGAGAAGAAGTAGCCCCACGCGAGCCTGAGCCCGACGAGCGAGACGACGAGCGTGATCGTGAGGATCCCGGCAACCCATCCCAGGCTCTTGTCGAACAGCACCGGCTCTTGTCCGACGACGGGGCTCACCAAGCCGTACAGGGCCCGGTGGAAGCCGGCCACGACGTCGACCATCGGGTTCAGCAGGTAGAACGTCAGCCGCGGGATCCCGAACCACGTCCCGCGCTCGGCGAGCCGTTGCACCTGGAACTCGGCGTAGACGATCGGGGTCGCCCAGAACCAGACCAGCAGCGCGATGTTCAGCAGGTGCCCCACGTCGCGGTAGCGGACGTTCCACGCCGAGAACCACAGCGATAGCGCCGCGGTGAGCACCAGGAGCGTGACGAAGGAGAGTGGCCACAGCGCGAGCTCGGGCACGTGCAGGCCATAGCCCGACGCGATGATGTAAAGCAGCAGCACCGCCGATTGCAGCGCGAAGTCGACGAGGCCGACGCCGACGGCCGCCAGCGGCAGGATCTCCCGCGCGAACGCCACCTTCTTCACGAGGTTCGCGTTGTCGAGCACCGCCCTCGCGCCGCTGCCCATCGAAGCAGAGAACAGGTTCCAGGCGAGCAGGCCCGAGAGCAGGTAGACCGGGTAGTTCGCGATCCCGGCGCCCAGGACCTTCGCCACGAACGAGAAGACCGCGAGGTAGACGAGCGGATTCAGCAGCGACCACACGGCGCCGAGCACCGATGCCGCGTACTTGACCTTGAGCTCCTTGCGGACCAGGTTCGCCAGGATCTCGCGGTGGGCGGCGAGGACGCGGAGGCGTTCGCCGACCCGAAGGTGCGGCGGCTCGGAGGTGCGCTCGACGGTCTGGAGGGTTGCGGCCATGGCGTTGGGCGAGCCGGTTCAGCCCGCGACGTGCGTACCGTCCCGGCGTGGCGAGTCTAGCAACGGGCCTTGCGGGACTCGTGGAGAACCATGGAAATCGATATCGCCCGCCGAACATCCCGCGAGCCTGCAGCCTCGGGGCGAAGGCTAGGCTGGGAGTCCATGACTCAGGTGAGCCGGACGAGGATCGAGGCGCTCGCCGCCCTCGAGGATGCATACCGCAAGACGCTGCTTGCGGCGCACCATTCGCCAACGCGGTGTGTCTACGTGAACAATCTCGGCAGCGAAGATCGCGCGCGCGAGGCCTACGGAGAGGAGAAATACCGACGCCTCGACGCGCTGAAGGACCGGGTGGACCCCGAGAAACGTGTTCCACCTCAACGCCAACATGCGTTCCTCCCCGACGACCTAGTCTCGGTCAGGCCGAGGAGGATGCGCCTGCCTCGGGGCGGAACTCGTCGAGGGCCCGGGCGTAGGCCATCCCGTAGCCCTCCGAGAGCCCCTCCTCCGTGATCCCGAGATCGACGAGGGCCCCGCCCCACCGAGCGAGCGCGCGCCGGGCCGGGTCCCACAGGAGCGCCATCGTCGAGTCCATCGCCTCGGCGTAGGCGTGGGCGGTCGCCTCGGACGCGGCGAGCCGCGCGGTGTGCGCCCTGGCCGCGTCCCCGATCCGGTGGCGGCGTTCGGGATCCTCGACGAGCTCCCTGAGCGTGACGGCGAGCTCGTCGGGCCCGATGCGGCCCGCGGGTACGCGCACGACGACCTGCTGGGGCAGATCGAGATAGGTACCGGTGGCGCTCACGACGGTCGGCACGCCCACCTGCATCGATCGCGCGAGCGACCCAGACACCTCGCCCCGGTGCGGGTACCGCAGGTCTACGGCGACATCGGCGGCGCACATCCACCCGAGGAAGTCCACGTCGGAGACGTCCGTGTGGACCGAGACCCTGGCGCCGAGCCCGCTCCCGCGAACGAGCGGCTCGGCGTCGAATTGCGGGATCCGCCGGCCCACCAGCGCGAGGTGCACGTCCTGCGGGAGGCGCACCATCGCCTCGAGGACCACGTCGATCAGCTTGGCCGCGTTCTGGTCCCCGAACACGCCGATCAGCGTTCGCATCCCCATCGTCTCGAGCGAGCCCCGGATCACGCGGGCTCGGCCCTCGGCCCGGCGGACCCGGTACTCGGGTTCGACGACCGGGTGCGGGGCGACGTAGATCGGGGTCTTGCAGCCGAACGCGCGCAGGTAGCGTTCGACGAACGGCGCGTGGACGACGATCCCGCGCGCATGCCGGGCCGCGTGGGCGACGTACGGGACGCGCAGCGGTTCGTTGCGCTCGGCCTCGTCGAACCCGTGGAGGCGCGGCGCGAGCAGGAGCCCCTCGCGCAGTGCCTGGTGCCCGAACGGCTGCGCGGTGGCCACCATCCCCATCACGAAATCGTCGAGCGCGAGGTCGTGGATCACCAGGAGCCCCGGCGTTCGGATCGCGAGGTCGTAGATGTCGCCGTGGAACTCCATGTTGTTGCCGAGGTGGTAGACGGCCATCGTGTGCCAGGGCACGGTCGCCCAGTGCTTGTGCCTGATCGGCCAGTACGGCTGGATCTTGTGCTTGCCCGGCGAGTAGCCGATGCGTCCGAGCCCCTCGAGCACCGCCTGCGAGTAGGTCGCGATCCCGCTGCGCGCCGGCGGCATCGGCGAGAGCCACGCGACGCGCGGGTCCATCTGGTGGTCCCAGCGGTAGAGCCTGCGGACCGCGCCCACGATCGGGGTGGTCAACCGGTTCACGGCTACTCCGTCAACCGCGCGACGACCTCCGGCCAGCCCGGCACCGTCGCGCGGAGCTTCTCGTTCCCCGTTTCGCCCATCTTCTTCGCGAGGGGGCGGTTGGAGAACAAACGGTCGAACGCGTGGGCGATCGCCTCCGGTTCGGGCGGGGTGACCAGCCCGGTCTCACCGTCGCTCACGAACTCGAGCGGCCCGCCGGCGTCGGTCAGCGTGACCACCGGCCGGTGCGCCGCGAACCCCTCGAGCGTCACGTACCCGTAGTCCTCGTCGTACGGCCCGTAGTAGACGCCGAGTGCCCCGAGGTAGAGCTCGCGGAGGCGTTGGTCCGAGACGCGGCCGGCGAGCTCGACCTTCTGCTGGAGCCCGTGCTTCTCGATCCGCTCGCGGAGGCCGTCCTCGTCCGGACCGTTGCCGATCAGCACCAGCCGAACGCCGGTCTTCACGTGGCGCATCGCCTCGACGACCAGAGCCTGACGCTTCAGACCCTCGAGCCGGCTCGGGAAGACGATCGCGTCGCCGTAGGGCCCGGGTTCCAGCGGCAGGAGCGCCTCCACGATCGGCGACGGGTGGTACAGGACGTCGCTCGACAGGCGGAGCGAGCTCCACAGGCGGTCCTGCACGTTCTTCGAGTTGGTGAAGATGCGCTTGGCCTCGCCGAGCGCGATCCGGTCGCTCTGCTGCACCATGTCGCGCACCTGCGGCCCCTCGATCTGCTTGCCGAGGTCGGCGAACTCCGGATGGTCCCACAGCTCGTACGCCGTCCGGTGCTGGTGGATCAGCCACACGACCTTGCGTTCGTGCGGGACGAGGTACGCCGGGAACTTGAGCGCGATCACCATGTCGATCGGCAGGCCGTTGCTTTCGGATAGGTCGAGAGCTCGCCACACGGCCATCTGGTGCACGATCTCGGTCGCCGGGTACCACTTGCCGGCCACCACGACCTCCTCGGCCTCATGCCCCGCCTCTCGCAGGGCACTCACGACCGACTCGGTGTGCGTCTCGGCTCCTCCGCGCACGAACGGCGTCTGGGGGTGGACGACCGCGATCCTCACCCGGCGTCCCCGAGCTTGGCCCGGAGTTCCTTCACCTCGGTCTCGAGCGCGACCACCCGATCGGCGAGCGCGGCGGCGAGCTCTCCGAACTCGGCCAGCAGCCGGTCGTTGCGTCGGCGCATCGGCCGCAGGAGCCGGAATTGCAGCACCTTGGTCTTGCGCCGCATGCGGGAACCAGACCCGAGCTCGGGCTCGCCGCGGGGGACGGCCTGCTTCTCGTCGGCCCGCATCAGCATCGCGAAGTCGTGGAGCAGGTCCCGAACCTCGGAGGTGTCCATCCGCGACCGCGCCGAGGCGTCCTCGGCCCAGTAGATCTCGCGTTCGAGCGCGCTCCGCGCGTCGTTCTCGCTGGTCACGGGCGTGAGGGTAGCACCGGGGTGCTCCGCGCCAAGCGGCGGTAGCTCGGAAGCCGATGGTGCGCCTCAGGCGCTATCGCTCCCTGGCGACCTCGAAGTGCCTCACCCTGGGTTCGAACTCGAGCAGGAAGCGCTCGTCCTCGGGGTAGTAGTGGGCGGCCGCCACGTCCTGACCGGCGAACGCCTCCACGTCCTCGAGCGAGTCCCAGAACGACATGACGCCGAACTCGGCCTCGTCGCCGTCGAGGCGGCGGAGCACCATCACCCCGCGGTTGCCGGGTGTGGCATGCAGCTCGGCCACCCCGCTCTCCTCCAGGTACGCGAGGTACGTGTCGTAGTCCTCAGCCTTCGTGCGCCCGGTCCACAAGCGTGCGATCACGACTCATCTCCTCCCTCCGCCTGCGGCCAGTATGGGTGCGCGTCCGACCGAGCACACGTCCTCGTGAACCGCTCGGGCGCGCCACCCTAGACTGACCCGGATGCCGGCCTGCTCGACGTGTGGCTTCGAGTCAGAACGACGGTTCAGGTTCTGTCCCGAGTGCGGTACTGAGCGGATCACGGCGCCTTCGCAGGAGACGCGAAAGACGGTCACCGTCCTGTTCTGCGACCTGACCGGTTCGACCGCGCTCGGCGAGAGCCTCGACCCCGAGCGGCTCCGTGCGTTGCTCGCGAACTACTTCGAGGCGATGAAGACGATCGTCGAACGACACGGCGGCACCGTGGAGAAGTTCATCGGCGACGCCGTGATGGCCGTGTTCGGCGTGCCGGTGCTGCACGAGGACGACGCGATGCGAGCGGTTCGCTCGGCCGCCGACATGCGGGATGCGCTGCCCGGCCTAGGACTCCAGGGCCGGATCGGTGTGACGACCGGCGAGGTGGTGACGGGAACCGAGGAGCGCCTGGCGACCGGCGACGCGGTCAACGTCGCGGCGCGGCTGGAGCAGGCAGCGCAGCCGGGCGAGGTGTT
>JBKPRY010000147.1:0-20328 GCA_046734755.1 Actinomycetota bacterium
GAGAGCGTCGAGCGGTCCGAGCGCTGGGGGCGGTATTCGTTCGTCGCCGGGGATCCCGCCGCGATCGTCGTCCTGGACCGGGAGGGTCTCCGGAAGCTCGACGCGACGGATCGGCTCACGGTCGAGATGCCGAACACCGGGGATGCACGAGCCGATCTCGTCGCGTTGGCCTCGTCGCTGCGAGCGCCGCGGGTCGCCAACCTCCCCTCGCTCACCGGCGGCCTGATGGGGTTCCTCTCCTACGAGGCGGCGGAGCTCCTGGACGGGCACCCGTTCCCCAGCGGCGATGCCCTCGGCCCCCCGATCGCGCTGATGCTGACGGACCGCGCCGTCGTCTTCGACCACTGGCGACAGCGCCTGCTCCTGGTTGCGCACGTCACCCCGGACGCCTACGACGAGGGCGCGGAGGCGCTGGAGGATCTGGCCGGACGGGTCTCGGCCCCGAACGCTCCGTCGCCGGAGCCCCTGCCCGGAACCACGGCCGACGTCGATTCCATGGGAGCACCCAACATGCCCGACGACCGCTACCGCGAGATCGTCCGGACGATGAAGGACCACATCTCGGCGGGCGACATCTACCAGGGCGTGCCCTCACGCAGGCTCGGGTTCCCGTGTGCCGGCGGCGGATTCCCCGTCTACCGGCGGCTCCGCGTCACGAACCCGGCCCCGTACATGTTCTTCGTCCGGATGCTGGGACTCGAGCTCGCCGGCTCCTCACCCGAACCACTGGTGCGCGTGGAGGGACGTACCGTGACGAGCCGTCCGATCGCCGGGACGCGCCCGCGGGGCGAGACCGAGCTCCGGGACCGCCTGTACGAGCACGAGCTGCTGGCCGACCCGAAGGAGCGCGCGGAACACGCGATGCTCGTCGACCTCGCCCGCAACGACCTCGGCCGCGTCTGCACCCCGGGGACCGTCCGACCGAGCGAGCTCTTGTCGGTCGAGCGCTTCTCGAAGGTCATGCACATCGTGAGCACGGTCGAGGGTGAGCTCGCCGAGGGCGCCCATCCGCTCGACGCGCTCGCGGTGACCTTTCCCGCGGGGACGGTCACGGGCGCGCCCAAGCGCCGCGCGATGGAGCTGATCGCCGAGCTCGAGCCGACCGCCCGCGGTCCGTACGCGGGGGCGGTGGGCTACTGCACGTTCGCCGGGGACCTCGACTTCTGCATCACGATCAGGACGGCGGTGGTCGCCGACGGCGAGGCCTACGTCCAGACGGGTGCGGGGGTCGTCGCCGACTCCGACCCGGACGTCGAGCTCGCCGAGACCAACGCCAAGGCCGCGGCCCTGCTGCCCGCGATCGTCGACGCGGAGACATCCCGCGTTGGGGAGGACCCGTGATCCTGGTCGTCGACCACTACGACTCGTTCACCTACAACCTCGTCCAGTTGTTCGAGACCCTGGGGACGACGACCGAGGTCGTGAAGAGCGACGCCGAGACCGCGGACGCCCTCGTCGCGCGCCGGCCAGAGGCCGTCGTCCTGTCGCCGGGTCCGGGCCGCCCCGAGGACGCGGGGTGTTTCACCGAGCTGCTACGGATCCTCCCGGCGTCGACACCGGTGCTCGGCGTGTGCCTGGGCCATCAGGCGATGGGCGTGGTCGCCGGCGCTCGCGTCGCACGCGCGACGCCGGTGCACGGCAAGGCGTCGCTCGTCCACCACGACGGCTCGGGGATCTTCGCGGACGTCCCCAACCCCTTCGAGGCCGGCAGGTACCACTCGCTCGTCGTGACCCGGGAGGGCTTCCCGGACGAGCTCGAGCTGATCGCGTGGAGTGACGACGACCTCGTCATGGCCGCCCGGCACCGGACGCTGCCGAGGATCGGCGTGCAGTTCCATCCGGAGTCGATCTTGACGCCCGACGGCCCCACGATCGTCCGGAACTTCCTGTCCATCGTCGGGTAGTTACAGGATGCGCCGAAGGCCGGAGCGTGCGGCTCCGGCCCTTCGGGTTCTCCGGTTGCTATGCGCCGAACCTGGGCCTCACCTCTCCGCCCGGCATCTTCACGAAACCGGCGGGGATCTTCTCCACGGTGGAGGTCTCGACCGTTCGGATCGGCGAGAACGGCCTCGGCTGGAGGCCCGCCTTGATCAAACCCGGGACCTGTGTCGCCGGCTCGAGCGCGGTGGACACCGCCTGGCCGGCCGGACGCGCGGGCGTCGTCGTGGTGCCGTCGGACCGGATCAGCGTCCCGGCCGCGATGACTGCCACGACCATCACGATCGCGATCAGCATGATCCACGCGCCTCTCGGGGCTCGCCTTCCTCCTCCGAGCGTCTCGATCCTGGTCGCCATCGCCCTCGCCTCCTTCGGTTCGTCCCGGGAACCGTAGGCCGGCGAGGTTGGAGGTTTCGGTGCCGCGCGCCACCGAACGGACGTGACCGCAATCACCCGCATGCGTGACGGCCACCGGGACGCGACCTCGGCAGGGCATGGTCGAGGCGTGACCTACGTCGCGGCCTCCGCCTCGCGCGCGACCGCGATCTTGCGTGCCTCCTCGATGACCCGTTCGACGAACCGGTCCTCGGGGATCTTGTCGACCACCTCACCCTTCACGATGAGGAACCCCTGGCCCTTGCCGGCCGCGATCCCGAGATCGGCCTCGCGGGCCTCGCCCGGCCCGTTCACGACGCAGCCCATCACGGCGACACGGATGGGGACCTTCAGCCCCTCGCGTTCGATCGCCTCCTGCACCTGCTTGGTCAGCCCGAGGACGTCGACCTCCGCCCGCCCGCAGGAGGGACACGCCACGAGGTCGAGCCCGCGCTTGCGCAGGCCGAGCGACTGCAGGATCCACGTCCCGACCTTGACCTCCTCGACCGGGTCGTCCGTGAGCGAGACGCGGATCGTGTCCCCGATCCCCTCCGAGAGCAGCGCGCCGATCCCCACCGCGCTCTTGACACCCCCGGCCGGCATCGGGCCGGCCTCGGTGACGCCCAGATGCAGCGGATAATCGCAGGCCTCCGCGAGCAACCGGTACGCCTGGATCATGACGCCGGCGTTCGAGTGCTTGACCGAGATCTTGATGTCGGAGAAGTCCTCCTCTTCGAGGATCCTGGCCTCGTCCAGCGCGCTCTCCACCAGCGCCGCAGCCGTGGGAGCGCCGTGCTTGGCCAGCACATCCTTCTCGAGCGATCCCGCGTTCACGCCGATGCGGATCGGCACGCTCCGAGCCTTTGCCTCGCGCGCGATCAGCCGGACCTTGTCCTGATACTTGATGTTGCCCGGGTTGATGCGGAGCCCCTGGATCCCTGCCTCGAGCGCCGCCATCGCGTACTTCCACTGGAAATGGATGTCGGCGACCACCGGGACGGTCGACTTGGCCGCGATCGCCGTCAGGGCCTCGGCGTCCTCCCAGTGCGGCACGGCCACCCGGACGATGTCGACCCCGGCCGCGACCAGCGAGGCGATCTGCTGCAGGGTGGCGTTGATGTCGGCGGTCTTGGTCGTGGTCATCGACTGCACGCGGATCGGTGCGTCGCCGCCGATCGTGACGTCGCCCACCCGCACCTGGCGGCTCTTCCTGCGTTCGGTCAGCACGGTTCCAGTCTCCCATCCCCCCGGGGGGCTACCGCTCGCGCATCCACGCTCGCTCCTCGAGCCCCTGACCACCCGACCGCCTACTCGCCGAACACGTGGAAGACGACCTGCCGGTCCTTCGGTTCGTCCATCTCGAACAGGATCAGCCGCTGCCACCGCCCCAGCATCGCCGTGCCGCCCGCCACGGGGATCGCATGAGAGGAGGCCGAGAGCAGCATCGCCTTCACGTGCGCGGGGCCGTTCCGGCGCTCGTGGGATTCGTCCAGGTTCTGCGTGCGGCGCGCCGCGTCGTCGTGCGCGTAGTACACGTCGTCGGGGACCAGGAGCAGGATCCTGGCGCGGAAATCCTCGAGCGCGCCGTCCTCCCACTCGTTCACGATGAGCGCGCACGTGGTGTGGGCGCAGAAGGCAACCACCGATCCATCGGTGACGCCCGAGTCCTTGATCGCCCGCTCGAGCTCCTCCGTGAGGTCGAGGAAGGCGTAGCGCTCGGGTGCGGCGACGTCGATGGTCGTGGTTGCGGATGTCATCCGTTCCTCCTTGTTTCTTGCCTTGTCTGGTTCGAGGTGGCGGCGCTCGGGCGCTCCCCGCCGAGCCCCCCGGACGTCGAGGCGACGGGCAGCTCGAACGTGAAGGTGCTCCCGCGGCCGGGCTCGCTCTCGGCCCAGATCCGCCCGCCGTGCGCCTCGACGACCGAACGCGCGATCGCGAGCCCGATACCGGTCCCGCCGTCGTCGCGCGAACGCGACTCGTCCACCCGGTAGAAGCGCTCGAACACATGGGGCAGGTGCTCGGCCAGGATGCCCGGGCCCGTGTCCGCGACGACCACGTCGATCGAACCGTTGTGGCTCGACGCGGTGACCGACACGCGCCCGCCGGTCGGCGTGAGCCGCACCGCGTTGTCGAGCAGGTTGAACAGCACCTGATGGACCCGCTCGCGGTCGGCGAAGACCGGCGGCAGGTCTGCCGGCAGGTCGTCATCCAGGGTCACGCCAGGCTCGGGCCGGGCGACCTGGATCTCGGAGAACACCTGCGAGACGAGCGGTGCCAGTTCGACACGTTCGCGCTCGAGCGGCACGTCGCCCGACTCGAGCCGCGACAGATCGAGGAGCTGGTCCACAAGCCGTCCCAGCCGCTCGGATTGCACGAGCATGATCTGCAGCGTCTCGGGGTCGGGCTGCTCGACACCGTCCAGCAGGTTCTCCAGGTGCGCCCGCAGCGCCGAGATCGGCGTCTTGAGCTCGTGCGACACGTTGGCGACGAGCTCGCGGCGCAGGAGCTCGAGCCCCTCGAGCTCGGCGCTCATCCGGTTGAACGCCTCGGCGAGCCTGCCGACCTCGTCGCGCGAGTCCGTGTGGATCCGTTGCGAGTAGTCGCCGGTCTCCATGCGGCGGGCCGCCCGCGCCATGTCGCGGAGCGGCTGCGTCATCCCCCGTGCCACCCATCGAGCGATCACGAGCGCGATGCCCGCTCCGAGCCCACCGGCGAGCAGGAGCTCCCACCAGTGCGCGCCGATCGTGAAGACCTCGAATCCCACCCCGAGGATCAGGTAGACGAGCAGGAGGGTCGTCCCGACGGCGAACACGATGACCGATCCGAGCTTCGAACGGATCGTGGGCAACCGCTGCAGGAGCGTCACGGCCGGTTCACCCGTCCCCGAACGCGTAGCCGACGCCGTGGACCGTGCGAACGAACCTCGGCTCGGCGCCATCCTCGCCCAGCTTCCGGCGGATGCGCGCCACGTGCGAATCGACGACTCGTCCACCCGCGTAGTCGCGGTAGCCCCAGACGCGATCCATCAACTGCTCGCGGCTGAGGACGACCCCGGGCTCGCGGGCGAGCGCGAGCAGAATCTCGAACTCGAGCGGGGTGAGCTGCACCTCCTCGCCGTCCACGCTCACCTTGCGTCTGGCGGGATCGACGGAAAGCCCGCCGTGGTCGATCGGCACGGTCGTGGGCGGCGAGGTGATGCGTTCGACGCGTCGCAGGATCGCCCTGACCCGGACCGTCAGCTCTCGCAGGCTGAAGGGCTTCGTCAGGTAGTCGTCCGCGCCCACCGCGAACCCGGCCACCTTGTCGGCCTCCTCGGTCCGAGCCGTCAGCATCAGGACGGGTACCCAGCGTCCGGCTTGAAGCCTCCGGCACACCTCGAGACCGTCCATCCCGGGGAGCATCAGGTCGAGCACGACCAGGTCGGGTTCCTCGGCACTGGCCAGCTCCAACGCCTGAGGGCCGTCGGCCGCGACCAGCACCCGAAACCCCTCGCTCGAGAGCCGGGCGCGGACAGCTTCGGCGATCGAGGTCTCGTCGTCCACCACCAGGACGGTCTGCTCGGTCACCGGCCCATCGTAGCCGCAGGGCCTGCAGGGCCCTGCGGGACGGTGTTGAGAAATCGTGGCGCCGATCACTTCGCGACCGATGGCGTAGCACGAACGCCCCACCGCCGGAGGAGCGACCTAGACGTTGGGTGGTTTCACAAGGTCCACGTAGACCACGGCGACCGTGAAGACGATGAAGAACGCGGCGACCGCGGCCGAGACGGGGATGACCTTCCGCATGTCGACCGGGCGACCTCGGATCTTCTCGATCGCCAGGACCGCTAGGTGACCGCCGTCGAACGGCGGCAGCGGGAGCAGGTTCAGCAGACCGACGAACACGTTCACGACGCCGAACAGGAGCAGCAGGTCTCCGAACCGGTCGTCGGACGCGAGGCTCCCGGCGACCCGACCGATGCCGACCACGCTGGCGGGGTCCTCGGCCCTTCGAGGTTCGTCGGTGAACACGAGGGTGGCGAGGCGCCCGATCCCCTCGGGTCCGAAGATCCGAGCCACGCCGCGCACCGTCCCCACGATGTTGTCACCGACGAGGTCGGCGGCGCCGGTGACCGAGCCGAGGACGCCCGCCGTGTCCCGCACACCGGGACCCAGCTCCACGCCGATCCTGCCGAGCTGCTCGCCGTCCACCTCGGACAGCACCGGCTCGAGCGTCACGGCGACGGTGCGTCCATCGCGAAGGACCGTGATGGTCATCGGCTCCCCGACGTGTCGCTGGGTGGAGGCGATGAGCTGATCGGTCGTTGGAGCCCGGATCCCGTCGACCGCGACGATCCGATCACCGGCCCGCACCCCGGCAGCGAAGGCCGGCCCTGGGGCACCGTCGAGTGTCCGAGGGACCACCACCACCAGCGGGCTCGTCAGGGTCGGCTGCCCGACGAACCCCAGCCACAGCACGAAGCAGAGGAACGCGAGTACGAAATGCGTCGCCGGCCCCGCGAGGATCACGAGGGAGCGCTGCCAGATCGGCTTGGCGCCGAACGTTCTCGGATAGTCCTCCGGCGCGATCGTCTCGTACGGATTCATTCCCGCGATCCTCACGTAGCCGCCGGCGGGGATCGCCTTGAGGCCCACCTCGGTCTCTCCGCGCATCCGGGACCAGAGCCTTGGACCGAAGCCGACGAAGAACTCGGTCACCTTGATCCCGAACGCCCGCGCGACCGCGAAGTGCGCGGCCTCGTGGATCACGATCACCAGGATCAGGGCGAAGAAGAAGGCACCGACGCCGAGCGCAGCCACGACGCGACCGTCCTACCGAGCCTCGATGATCTCGGCGGCACGCCGGCGGGCCCAGGTGTCCGCCCGCTCGAGGTTCACCACCGAGACCACGCTCGAGGGCGCCTCGTGCTCGTCGACAACGGCCGTGACGACCTCGACGATGCGCGTGAGTGGGATCTTGCCCTCGAGGAAGGCCATGACCGCGACCTCGTTGGCCGCGCTCATGACCGCGGGGAAGGTCAGAGCGAGCTCGCCGACGCGATAGGACAGGTCGATCGCCGGGAACGCCTCCCGATCGACCGGCTCGAACGTCAGGCGGCTGTCGGCGAGCGGGACGGGGCCGACGCCCGTCGGGAGCCGCTCGGGCCATGCGAGCGCGAGCTGGATGGGCAGACGCATATCCGGGACCGCGAACTGAGCGGTCATCGACCCGTCCCGGAACTCCGCGAGTGCGTGCACGAGGCCCTCGGGGTGGATCACCGCGTGGATCTGCGAGTACTCCAGCCCGAACAAATAGTGCGCCTCGATCACCTCGAGGCCCTTGTTCATCAGCGTGGCCGAGTCGATCGTGATCTTCGGCCCCATCTGCCAGACGGGGTGCGCGAGCGCATCCTTCACGGAAGCCCTTGCGAGTTCGGCGTGGGTCCAGCCCCTGAACGGACCGCCCGACCCGGTCAGGATCACGCGCTTCAGGTCCTCGCGGCGCTCCCCACGCAGGCATTGGGCGAGTGCGGCATGCTCCGAGTCGACCGGGATGAGCCGCTCTGGCTCGCCCTTGATCAGGTCGACGACGAGGTCGCCACCGACGACCAGGCTCTCCTTGTTGGCGAGGGCGAGCAGCTTGCCCGCCTGCAGGGTCGCGAGCGTGGGCGCGAGGCCGGCGGACCCGACCAGCGCGTTCAGGACCATGTCGGCCTCGGAGTCTCGCGCCAGGCTCTCGGCCGCCTCGGGCCCCACGTGGACCTCGACGCCCCGGATCCCACGGAGCTTCTCTTCGAGGTCGACGGCCGCCTCGTCGTTCGCGATGGCCACGTGCGGCGGGAGGAATTCCCGGATCTGCCCGACCAGGAGCTCCTGGTTGGTGCCCGCGGACAGGCCGACCACCTTGAATCGGTCGGGGTTGTGCCGCACGACGTCGAGCGCCTGCGTCCCCACCGATCCGGTTGAGCCGAGGATGACCAGCGAGCGCATCGCCTCAACGATACCCCGCGGTGCCCACAAAAACGCGGATGGGCGCCTGACCCATGGTGAGGCCACGGTGAGGCCGTGGTCAGGGAGGTCTCAGAGCAGGATCAGGCGAAGGTAGATGAAGGCGGCGGGGGCCACGAACAGCACGGAGTCGATCCGGTCCATGACACCTCCGTGACCGGGAAGGATCCCGCCCATGTCCTTGATCTCGAGGTCCCGCTTGAGCAGCGATTCGGCCAGGTCGCCGAGCGGGGCGAACAGCGCGACCACGACGGCCAAACCCACTGAACGCCCGATCGTGTCGAGCAGCGAGACCGACGGCGCCACGACGCCGACGGCGACCGCGATCACCACGAGCGTGGCGCCGATCGCGCCCTCCCATGACTTCTTCGGGCTGATGGTCGGGGCGAGCGGGCGGCTCCCCCAGAAGTAGCCGACGCCGAACGCCGCCGTGTCGTAGACGAACGTGAGCCCGATGATCGACAGCGTCAGCCCTTCGCCGTCGGGGAGCTTGAGGACGGCGAGCGCGTATGCCGCGAGCAACGGAATGTACGCGACGCCGAAGATCGTGATCGCGATGTTCGACACGATGTTGCGCCGGTGTTGAGGCGGAACGGTCATGTACCAGAGGAAGGTCGCGAACAGGGACAGCGCCATGATCGCGAGCATCGCGTTCTCGCCGCGGTAGTAGCCGGCCCCGAGGATGAGCGCGCCGGAGACGAGCCCGACGGCCGTCGCCGGCTGGAAGTGCCGCTTCTGCATCGCGAGGTAGAACTCCCCCAGGGCGAACAGCACCACGATGCCTGCGAAGATCGCGAACGCTCCCGGCCCGATCAGGATCATCCCTATGGCCAGGCCCGCGAGGACTAAACCGGTGATGAACGCCGTCGGGACATCCCGGCCGGCCCGGCCGCGTTCGGATTCGGCGCCGACCTCGATCGCGGTCGGTTCCTGCCAGCTCGGCCCGCCGAAGCCCTCGGCCCCGACCCGGACGGTGCGCGAGGTCTCGGGCGCGTCCGCTCCGCCCTCCTCGCCGAGGAGCTGGGCGATCGCGACCTCCTCGGTTGGCTGTGGCGCCGGCGCCTCCGGCTCGAGCCGAACCTCGTCACGGACGGACTCGGCGAAGTGGTCGGCCGCGGCCTCGACGGCCTCGATATCCGGCGCGTCCTCGAGTTTCTCCGGCACCCTCTCCGCCACGATCTCGACCGACTCCGTCTCCTCGATCAGCTCGGCGATGCCCGGCTCGTCGCCGGGGAGGTCGACGTACCCTCTTGAGCCGGCCTCGCCCTCCTGGACGTCGTCTCCCTCCGCCCCGGCCCCGAACGGGAATGAGCCGACCCCGCCCTGCTCCTCCTCGACGTCGGCCTCGGACGGCGACGCCTGGGTCGCGAACGGATCGTCGCCGACCGTCGGCTCGCCGGCGCCGAGCTCGGCGGCCGCTGCCTCCTCGTCCTCGGTTTCGGAGGATTCACCCTCCGGCCGCTGGGGGTCCACGCGCGACGGCTCGTCGCGGCGCTCCGCGCCCGCCGCTTGCTCCGAACCCTTGCCCTCGGACGACTCAGGCCAGTCGACGTCCTGGATCGGCGCGAAGAACTTGTCGAGATCCTCGAAGAGGTCCTCGCCTTCGCCGTTCCGTTCCTCGTCCTCTGGCACGTTCAGATCTCCTTCAGCTCGGCATCCTTGTGAGCGACGACCTCGTCGATGTCCGAGATGTGCTTGTCGGTGAGCTTCTGAAGCTCCTTCTCGGAGCGCACCAGGTCATCCTCCGAGATGCCACCATCTCGCTCAAGTCTCTCGAGCTCCTCCTTCGAGTGCCGCCGGATGTTCCGAACGGCAACCCTGCCCTCCTCGCCGCGGTGATGGACCAGCTTGATCAGCTCCTTGCGGCGCTCCTCGGTCAGGGGCGGGAAGCTCAGCCGGATCACGGTGCCGTCGTTGCCCGGGGTGATCCCCAGGTCGCTACCCATGATGGCCTTCTCCATAGCGGCGATCGCATTCCGGTCGAACGGCGAGATCACGAGGGTCCGCGGTTCTGGCACCGAGAACGACGCCAGCTGCTGGATCGGCACCGGCGTGCCGTAGTAGTCCACGACCACCCGCTGCAGCAGCGCGGGGGTCGCGCGGCCCGTCCGGACCCCGGCGAGCTCGTCCTTCAGCACCGAGAGCGCCTTGTCCATCTTCTCGGTCGCCGCCTTCAGCGCGGAGTCGACCGTCATCGGACACCGCCGTGCACCAGCGTCCCGATCGGCTCGCCGGAGACCGCTCGGCGGATGTTCCCCTCCGACCGGAAATCGAACACGATGATCGGCAAGCCGTTCTCCATGCAGAGGCTGATCGCCGTGGCGTCCATCACCTGGTACCCCTCGCGGAGCACGTCGAGGTACTCGATCGTCTCGAACCGCTCCGCCGTGGGGTCCTCGTGCGGGTCCGCCGTATACACACCGTCGACCTTGGTCCCCTTCAGGATCGCCTGCGCGCCGATCTCGAGGGCACGTTGGGCGGCGGTCGTGTCGGTCGAGAAATAGGGCGCGCCGATCCCGGCGGCGAACACGACGACCCGACCCTTCTCCAGATGCCTGATCGCGCGAAGAGGGATGTAGGGCTCGGCGATCTGCGCCATGTGGATCGCAGTCTGCACTCGCGTCGGCACGTGGATCTTCTCGAGCGCGTCCTGCAGCGCGAGGGCGTTCATCACGGTTGCGAGCATGCCCATGTAGTCCGCTCGGGAGCGATCGATCCCCGGCGCCTGGCGCCCGCGGAAGATGTTGCCGCCGCCGACGACGACGGCGCACTGCACCCCGAGGTCCACCACGTCGGCGAGCTCGCGCGCGAGCAGGCCCGTGGACTCCGTCGAGATGCCGTAGCCGGTGTCCGTCGGGGCGAAGGCGTCCCCCGAGAGCTTGAGCAGCACTCGGTGGTAGAGCGGCCGGACGGCCTCCTGCGCGTCTTCCCCCCCCGGCATGACGCCCACCCTACCCGGTCTCCTCGCCGAGCCGATACCGAACGAATCGGCGCACCGCCACCTTCTCCCCCACCTTGGACGACATCTCGTCGAGGAGCTGCTGGATCGTCTTCGAGTCATCCTTCACGTACGGCTGGTCGAGCAGGACCGTCTCCGCGTAGAACGTCTTGAGCTTGCCCTCGACGATCTTGGGGACCACGTCGTCGGGCTTGCCCATCTCCCGGGCCTGCGCCTCGAAGATGCGTCGCTCGGACGCGAGCTCCTCCGGGGAGACCTCGTCACGGCTCAGGTACCTGGGCGCCGAGGGGCTCGCGATGTGGAGCGCCAGGTCCTTGGCGAGTTGCTTGAAGTCGTCCGTGTTGGCGACGAAGTCCGTCTCGCAGTTGACCTCCACCATCGCCCCGACCGTGTTGTTGAAGTGGATGTAGGCCTCGATGAGCCCCTGGTTCGCGGAGCGACCCGCGCGCCCGGCCGCCGATGCGAGCCCCTTCGTCCGCAGGATCTCCTCCGCCTTGTCGAGATCGCCGTCCGCCTCCTGAAGTGCCTTCTTGCACTCCATCATGCCGGCGCCGGTGCGGTCACGGAGCTCCTTCACGGTCTGCGCGCCGATCTGCGCCATCGGCCTCAGCCCGCTTCCGTCGGCTCCGCCTCGGGGGGCGAGACCGCATCGGGGACGATCGGCTCGGGCTCCACGGCGGCCTCGGGGGCCGGGGCGAGATCGGGGGTCGGAGCCGGCGCGGCCGTCGGCTTGGGCGCCGGGGCCGGCTCGGGCTCGATCTCGGGACCGGTCGCGCGCGTCACGATCGCCTCCCGGCCCTCCTGCCGTCCTTCGGCGAGGGCATCCGCGATCAGCCGGGTGACGAGCGAGACCGATCGGATCGCGTCGTCGTTGCCCGGGATCACGAAGTCCACCTCGTCCGGATCGCAGTTCGTGTCCACGATCGCGATAACCGAGATGCCGAGTTTGCGCGCCTCGTTGACCGCGATGTGCTCCTTCTTGGTATCGATCACGAAGATCGCGTCGGGGAGCCGCTCGAGGCTCTGCATGCCGCCGAGGTTGCGCTCGAGCTTCTCCTTCTCGTGCCGCAGCCGGATCGCCTCCCGCTTGGGGAGGAAGTCGAACGCGCCCGTGCGTTCCATCTCGCGTAGCTCGCGAAGACGGAGCAGCCGGCGCGAGACCGTCTGGAAGTTCGTGAGCATCCCGCCGAGCCAGCGAGTCGTGACGGAGGGCATCGCGACCCGTGCGGCGTGCTCGGAGATGACCTCCTGCGCCTGCTTCTTCGTCCCGACGAACAGGATCACCCCGCCGCGGCGGCCGAGATCCCTCGCGTAGGCGTAGGCCTCCTCGAGCCCGGACAGGGTCTTCTCGAGGTCGATGATGTAGATCCCGGAGCGCTCCCCGTACAGGTACCGGCCCATCTTCGGGTTCCAGCGTCTGGTCTGGTGCCCGAAGTGCACCCCCGCCTCGAGCAGCTCCCGCCTGGTGACGACAGGCATGGTGCCCTCCTTCCGGTTCGTCCCTCCGCCCGGTTCGGCTCGCCAGCGGCCCGGCTCGTCCTCGGGGGTGCCGCTCGCGCGTTCGCGCTTGTGCCTTGACCCCGAATCCGGCCGGGACCCCGCGGGTGATCCCCGGGCGTGTGAGCTCGGCGTCGAAACGCCGGCGAACGCGCAGTCTACCAGCGGCGTTGTCGCGGTCGGGGGTCGCCGTCCCGATTCAGCGCCGGCCCGAGGGCCGCCGGGAGGGCTGGCGCTGCACAGACCTGCGGCGCTGAACCGGTTCCTCGGGGACGGAGGGCTCGGCGGCGATCCAGCGGTAGGCGAGGCCGCCCATGAAGCCCAGGTGGAGCACGCTCGCGGCCAGGACGAAGACCCAGCCGAAGAAGGACGGGTTCGCGGTGACCTCTCCCCCGCCCGGGGCCAGGCCGACGGCGACGGGCAGGGCGATGAAGAAGTAGAGGCCGCAGAACAGGAGGTGCCGGCTCCCCGGCAGCATCGCCGCCCGGCCCGAACGCCGGATGGTCTCGACCACGCCTCGGCGTTGTCGGACGGCGGCGGTCGGCGCGAACCCCAGGAAGAACAGGCCTCCGACGAGCGCCCCGACGGCGCCGAGCAGCCCGATCCCGGGGCCGAGAACCGGGAGGATGATGTTGCTGGCCAGGATCAGCGTGAACGAGAGCAGCTGAACGACGATCACGGTCGGGATCGCCGCGACGCCCCGGAGCAGGCCCCAGGAGCTCACGCGACCGTCCTCGAGCGACTCGACGATCATCCCGGCGAGCAGGGCGTAGAGCACGCCCCGGATCAGGATCGCCATGCCGGTGAAGATCAGGAACGAGGGTCCGAGACCCAACAGACTCTCGCCCGTCCCGAGATCGAAGTACGTCGCGATCGGCGGCAGCGCGAGGACGTCGACCAGGAGGGCGGGTCGGCCCTCGAACCCGAGCGCGTACAGGCCGAGCCACACGAGGAGCGGCACGAGGACCGCGATCGCCAGCAGAACGGGCGAGGACACGACGGCGACGAGGCCATGCCCGAGCGAGCGCCCGATCGGCGGCATCACGGACGCGCCTCCCTGACCGAAGAGTGCGCTGCCGAACGGCCGACGCTGTTCGGTCGCCGCGGTCGGTTCGGGCGTCGACTCGGTCGCTTCGTCTCGAACCGGGGCCGGCCGCGGGCGCGCCGGACGCCGCCGCTTCCGTCCGCTCACGGCGCCTCCTCCGGTTCCGGATCCCGATCGAGGTCGTCGTCGCCCTGCAACTCGGCGGCCGCCCCGGAACGCCGTTTCGCCCACATGCCCGGCACGAATGCGAACGCGAAGACGAGGAGCGCCGCGAGCGTCCAACGCATCACGGTGGTCCCGGCGTCGAGCTCGGTCGGCGAGGCGATGTCGACGAGCTCGCCATCCGGATCGTGCTCGAAGGCGATGAGGCCGGCCTCGCGACCGCCCTTGACGGCCAGGACCACATCGCTCGCGAGCGCGATCGTCCCGACCAGCCCTGGGGACGGGGCGCTCTGCCAGACGAGGTGCCCGGACGCGGTATCGACCGCTACCAGGCGACCGTCGCTCAGCCCGAGAAGGAGCGAGGAGCCGGAGACGACGGGCGAGCTCCGCAGCACGACCTCGTTCAGTTGGTAGCTCCACCGGCGCCCGCCGTCCGCCGCATCCAGCCGATACAGGCCCCCGGCGATGTCCGCCGCGAACACGCTCTCGTCGTCGAACGCGAGCGAGGTCACGGGGGAGAACAGCGAGAGCACCAGCGTTGCCCATCGTTCGGAGCCGCCCTTCGCGTCGAGCGCCCGAACGCGCCGGTCGGCCGAACCGACGAACAGGGAGCCGCCGCCGGCCGAGGGAGCGGTGCCGGCCGTGGAGTTCGCCTGGATGGCGAGCGAGGGCCACGCGCGCTCCCCCGTCGCCTCGTCGAACGCCGCGACGACGAACTGCGCCGGGTCGATGTTCCTGGCGACCGCGACCACCCGCCCGTCGGCGACTGCGATCGCCGAATCGACGAGCCCCTCCATCTCCGCGGACCATGTGATCGCGCCGCTCTCCAGGGAGACCGCGTACACCGTCCCGCCCTGATCACCCACGAACGCGTTCGTTCCGTCGATCGTGACACCGCTCCGCGAGGTCGCTCCCAACGGCGTTCGCCAGAGCTCGGTCCGGTCGGCGAGTGAGACCGCGACGAGCGTCGAGACGTCGGGCTGCTCGGTGGGTCCGGTTGGAGACGGGCCGGGCCCCGTCGTCGAAGGCGATGCGCTCGGGGCGGCGCTCGCGCTCGGGCTCGGCGATCCCTCCGGCGCTCCGCTTGCACCGCTCGGATCGGGGCCTTCGAGGTAGACGAGGACCGGCCCCCGTGGGCCGGCTCCGATCGCCGGCATCGAGAGAGGTCCTCCGCCCCGGGCCACCCGCCACTCGATGGCGCCCGAGGCCAGGTCGATCCCGTAGACGGCCTCGCTCCCGACCGACACGGCCAGGTCACCCACGACCACGGCGCCCGACAGGGCACCGCCCGTGGGGGCCGGCAGGGTCCATCGGACGCGGTACGGGGGTTCGGGGCCATCGGCCAGCACCCCCGAGTGACCGGGTCCCCCTTGGAACTGGGACCAGCTGGGCGCCTCCTGCGCGATCGCCGCGCCCGGCACGAGCGCGAGCGGTGCGATCGCGAGCGCCGTCGCAGCGACACGGACGGCGCGCGTCGATCGGTGACGGCGCATCGGAAACAGGTGGGCTCTCCTCTGACGGGGGCGCACATGCTAGCCGCACTCACCTTCCCGCGACCCGACGCTCCGGCTCCGAGGCGGTCGGGTCAGCCCAGGATCGGCACGAGCCGGATCAGATCCTGCACGCCGAGCGGCGCCAGGAGCAGGATCGGGTCCACGTACTCCCCGTCGCGCTTCGCGCCGAAGTGCAGGTGCGGCACGATCGCCCCCGGTGGTCCGGTCCCGGTGCTCCCGATCGGTTGGCCCCTCGAGACGACGTCACCCTTGCGCACCGCCATCGACGAGATCCACGAGTACGTGCTCGAGAGCCCGCCGCCGTGGACGATCGTGATGAACAGCTCCCCGCCCACGCTCCCGGCGAAGAAGACCGTCCCCGCCTCGGCGGCCAGGATCGGCGTCCCGGGCGCGGCCGCGATGTCGATCCCGCGGTGGCCCGACCCGAACGGTGTGTCGGGCGGCTCGAACCCTCTGATCACCGGCCCCTGGACCGGCCAGGCCCACGTCCCGACCTGCAGCGGCGCGACGAACCCGATGCGGTCGGTCACGGAAGCGATCGGCGACGGCTCAGCCGATGGCGAGGATGGACCCGTGAGGGTCACCATCAGCAGGGGGAAGACCAACGCCCGCAACGCCATGAGGCTCTCCGATCAACCACCGAACGACGACCCTAGGCGAGCGGGGCGATGCGAACCGTGACGAGGCTCACATGTGGAGCGATCGGTTCACTCGGTCTCGACGAGCTGCAGCCGGAGCTGGCCGACCGCCTTCGTGTGGATCTGGCAGACGCGTGATTCGGTCACCCCGAGGATGTCGCCGATCTCGGCGAGGGTGAGGCCCTCGAAGTAGTACAGGGTGACCACGATCTTCTCGCGCTCGGACAGCGAGTTGATCGCCGCCGCGAGCAGTCCGCGCGTCTCTTCCCCCTCGAGCGCCGTCGTCGGGTCGGTCCCGCGGTCGGCCAGCGTGTCCAGGAGCGACACCTGTTCGCCCCGATCGCTACCCACGCTCAGGATCTCGTCGAGCTGGAGCACCTGCACGAACGAGATCTGGTTGATGACGTCATGCAGCTCGCGCAGTGTCACACCGAGGCGCGCCGCCACCTCCTTCTCGGTCGGGCCGCGTTTGTGGATCGACTCGAGGTCCGAGTACGCCTTCTCGATCTCGCGCGCCTTGAACCGAACGGATCTCGGCACCCAGTCCATCGCGCGGAGCTCGTCGATGATCGCGCCCTTGATCCTCGGGATCGCGTACGTCTCGAATTTGTTGCCGCGGCCTGGGTCGAACTTCTCGAGGGCATCGATCAGCCCGAACATCCCGTACGAGACGAGGTCAGCCTGATCCACGCTCGCAGGCAGGCCGGTCGCCACGCGGCTCGCGACGTACTTGACCAACGGGGCGTAGTGCAGGATGAGGCGTTCGCGCGCTCCCTCGCGAGCGCCCGAGACCTCGTTCCGCTTGAACTCCTCCCACAGCCGGGCGAGCTCGTTGATCTCGTCGGGCGTCGCGGGGCGGCGGGAGGAGACCCGCGAGGACGATCCCACCGTGACCGAGCCGGCCCGCGCCGAGGGCCGATCGTTCTTGGCGGCCCTCACCGTCTTGGCGGTCCTGTCGGCCTTGGTCGGCTTCGAAAGGTCCACGGCGGGCTTGGCCTTCTCGGCCTTGGGAGCTCGAGGCATCAGGCCCTCGGGTGGCTGCGCTCGTAGGCCTCGAACAGGCGTGCACGACTCACGTGGGTGTACCGCTGCGTCGTGGCCACGCTCGCGTGGCCGAGCATCTCCTGGACCGACCTGATGTCCGCTCCTCCCTCGAGCAGGTGCGTGGCGAACGAGTGTCGCAGGGTGTGCGGCGTCACCCGCCGGCCCGAAAGGGCTACGCCCGCGTATCGTCCCACAAGCCGTCGGATGTCGCGTGGGCCGATCGGCCGACCCCTGCGGTTGACGAACAGATGGTCGTTCCGGCCGACGCGGAGGACGTTCCGCACCTCGAGCCAACCGGCGACCGCCTCTCGCGCCGGGTCGCCGAGCGGTACCTCGCGTTCCTTGTCGCCCTTGCCTACCACCGTCACACGGGCGCGTTCGAGATCGACCCGGTCCACCGTGAGCCCGGCGACCTCGCTCACCCGCAGCCCAGATCCGTACATCAGCTCGAGGATCGCCCGGTCCCGGACCGCCACAGCCTTTTCGACGTCGCTCGCGTCCGCGTTCACGACGGGGGCCTCGACGAGGGCCGCGGCCTCCGGCGCGCGCAGGACCACCGGGAGGCGGTTGACGACCTTCGGCCGGCCGAGGAGCGCGGCGGGGTCCTCGGCCACGATCTCCCGTGCGACCGCCCACCGGTAGAAGGTGTGGATCGCGCCGACCCGCCGCGCGATCGACGCGCGGGCATAGCCCAGGCTGGTGAGCAGGGCGAGGAACCTCCGCAGGTCGTCGATCCCCGCCCCGGGAAGGTCCCGCCGGTTGCGGCGCAGGAACGCGGCCAGCTGCGAGAGGTCTCGGCGGTAGGCGTCCACGGTCGAGGTCGCGAGGTGGCGCTCGAGCGCGAGGTGATCCGCGAACCCGTCGATCAGGACAGTGTCGGACTGAGCGAGGTCGCGGGCGGGCATGGTCCTCCGAGCTCGGCGGTCCCCCTTGTACCAACCGAGATCGTCCCGTTCAAGCAACGGACCCGGGATCGGCGTCCGCCGATCGGGCCGTTCCTCAGGCGGTCCGCTCGCTCGCCGCGTCCCGACGAGGTCGTGCTTTGAGCGTCGTTTCATAGCGCCCACCCACGTTGCGGACGAACCCGCGCAGCTCCAGCCGCATCAGGATGCCCACGACCTCGTGGATGCCCACCCCGAGCGAGGTCGCCAGGCGATCGGGAAGGGTGGGCTCGACGATGCCGGTCAGGACCCCGAGCTCGGCGTCGTCGAGGTCCAGGCGCTCGGCGGCCTCGGCGGGAACGACCTCCGCGCCGAGGTCGCTCAGCAGATCCTCGGCGTCGCGGATCAGGGTGGCCCCCTCGCGGATCAGCTGCAGCGGCACCTCCGACAGGGCGCTCGTGACCGAACCAGCGACCGCGAACACGTCCCGCCCGAACTCCATCGCGTGCTCGGCGGTGATCAACGAGCCGCTCCCCCTCGCCCCCTCAACGACCACGGTCGCGCGGCACAGCCCGGCGACGATCCGGTTGCGAGCGGGGAAGTGGTGCTGGCTGGGCGGCGTTCCGGGGGCGTACTCGCTCACCAGCGTTCCCGCGCGGCCAATCCGCCGGATCAGGGCCCGGCTGGCCGACGGGTACGCGACGTCCAGCCCGGACCCCAGGACGGCGAGCGTCGGACCTTGCACCGAGAGCGCGCCATCGTGGGACGCGGCGTCGATGCCGCGGGCGGCGCCGCTCACGACGGTGAGTCCGGCGAGCGCCAGGCCGCGCCCGATCGCATGCGCCACTTCCCGCCCCGAGGCGGTACAGCGCCGGGCGCCGACCGTCGCCACGGCCGAGGTCACTTCCGGCGGCGTCCGACCGATCACGTATATCGCGCCGGGTGGATCGGGGATCTGTCGGAGCTGGCTGGGGTAGTCGATCGAGGCCCACGTGATCAGGCGGGCCCCGCACGCCTTCGTCGCACCCGCGATCGCGTCGGGGTCCAGTGCACGCGCGAACGCCTGGTCGTTCTCGCTGCCGGCGCGACCCTCACGGATCCAGGCCAGGGTCGAGGCTGCCGAGCCACGTTCGACCGCCAGCCCGATCAGGCTTCGCGGGGAGATCCCGCGGAGCGCCGACAGGACGAACAGTGCTCGTCGGTCCTCCTCGTTCGAGCCGTAACCCGGAGGCCATATGGGCCACGGTCCGCCGGCTCGATCCTCAGACCGCACGCTCGAGCTCCGGCACCGGGGAGGCGGAGCGGTACGCCAGCGCCTCGACGACATGATCGGGTTCGACGTTGTCGGCTCCCGCGAGGTCCGCGATCGTCCGTGAGACCTTGAGGGTGCGGTCGAACCCTCGACCCGTGAGCGCGTGCAAGTCGACAGCCGACGCGAGGAGGTCGCGGGCGTCCGCGGACATCCTCGCCTCGCGCCTCGCGACGGGACCGGTGAGCTGGCCGTTGTTCGGAAGGCCGAACCGCGCGCAGCGCCGGCGTTGCCGCGCGCGCGCCCGCTCCACGCGTTCGCGGACCGCGGCCGAGGACTCCCCCGGCTGTTCGCCGAGGAGTTCGCGCTTGGTGAGGCGAGGTATCACGAGACGGATGTCGACCCGGTCCAACAACGGGCCGGTGAGCTTGGCGTGGTACGTCTGCACACGGTCCTCGCGGCAGGTGCAACGGCGGAGGGCGTCCCCCGCGAACCCGCACGGGCACGGATTCGCCGCCGCCACGAGTGTGAACCTCGCCGGGAACGCCACCGTGCCCACCATCCGCGTGACGACCACGCGCCCGTCCTCCAGCGGTTGGCGCAACCCCTCGATCGCGTCGCGGTGAAACTCCGTGAACTCGTCGAGGAACAGCACCCCATGGTGCGCCAGCGACACCTCCCCCGGCCGCAGGAACGCCGTTCCCCCGCCGAGCAGGGCGGACGGCGAAACCGTGTGGTGGGGCGACCGGAACGGCCGAGCGTGGATCAGGCCTCCCTCGAGGAGTCCGGCCACGGAGTGCAGCTGGGTCACCTGGAGCGACTCGTCGCGCGACATCGAAGGCAAGATCGTGGGCAGCCGCCGGGCGAGCATCGTCTTGCCCGCGCCGGGTGGCCCGACCATGAGGACGTTGTGTCCTCCGGCCGCCGCCACCTCGAGCGCCCGGCGGGCCTGCCCCTGACCCCGGACCTCCGCGAGATCGACCGCATGCCGCACGTCATCGCGCCGGGTCGTTCCCTCGGGCGCGGTCGGCCGCCACGT
>JBKPRY010000148.1:0-2184 GCA_046734755.1 Actinomycetota bacterium
GGGGGTCGTGTTCACGCCTCGAAGCAGCACCCCCTGGTTCCGCACATCGCGGTAGCCCATGTCCAAGAGCCTGCGGACGGCCGAACCGACGAGCGGCGTCACCTGCTGGGCAGCGTTCACGTGGGTGTGGACCGCGACCTCAACCCCCCGCTCGTGGGCCCGCTTCGCGATCGCGTCGTACCCCTCCAGCACGTCGTCCTGCAGGAAGTGCTGGGGGATCCCCATCAGACCCTTGGTCGCGATGCGCACGTCGCGCACGTTCTCGATGTCGAACAGCCGGAAGAGCCACTCCTGCAGGCGCTTGATCGGGACGTTGGCCATGTCCCCGCCCGAGACGACGACGTCGCGTACGCTGGGCGTCCGGCGAAGGTAGTCGAGCATCGCGTCCCAGCGCTCGTTCTGTTTCATCTCGAACTTGTACTTCAGGATCTGCGACGTGTCGTTGCCGACCAGATCCATCCGCGTGCAATGCCCGCAGTACTGCGGGCAGGTCGGGATCAGCTCGGCGAGCACCTTGGTCGGGTAGCGGTGCGTGAGCCCCTCGACCGCCCACATGTCGGCCTCGTGCAGCGAGTCCCGCACGGCCATCGGGTGCGACGGGAACTCCTCGGCCCGGTCCGAGAGCGCGGGGGCCATGTAGCGACGGACCGGGTCCGCATACAGGTCCGTCTCGTCCATCGTGTTGACCATCTGGGGCGGGAGCAGCATCGACATCGTCGCGCGCTGCTGCTGGTCGCGCTCGATGTCCGTGTACAGGTCGTCGGTCAGCAGGCCTCCGAGCGCTCGCTTGAGCTCGACGAGGTTCTTGATCGTGTGGGCCCGCTGCCACTGGGCCGACTCCCACTGCTCCTTCGTGACGTCGCGGAACCCGGGCAGGCGCGTCCAGTCGGGTTCGACGTACTCACGGCGCAGCGGGTACTCGAACGGCTGGTCGGCCGCGTGGGCATGCCCGGCGTCGTGCCTGGGACGCCTCGCGCCTGGATCGGTGCGCTCCTCCATCGTCCGGCTCCGGTCTCCGCGATGGCCTGTCAGGCCCTGTGGTTGCGTTCCCACCCTGAGCCGGATGAACCGACTCCGCGTGCCATGATACCCGCCGTTCCTCCGGTCCAGCCAGGACATCGCCGAAGGATCTTCGGTTCGGGGGAAAGGTTCCGGAAAGCCGCAGGCGGTCAGCGACGGCCGCGGGGGCCGCCCCGACCACCGTCGCGTCCGCCCATGCGGGGACGGCGCTCGAACCGCCCTTGGTCCTTCTCCGGCCGGGGCATCCGAAAGCGGAGGGGCGTCGGGCCCGTGCGCTCGTAGCGGACCCAGATGTGGTCGATCTCGCGCCGGCGCTCCACCTCGCGCCAACCGTCGGCGAGCAGGTGTTTGTGCCGTCCGGCGGCTCCCTTGCGGAGCTTGTCCGTGTTCGGCACCTTGAGGAACAGGCGCTCGACGCGGACCTCCTTGTAATCGGCCATGGCGGGAAGGGTAGCAGGGCCGACGCGCACGACCCGGTGTTGGACGCGGCCGCGCAGGGGGACCGTAGACTCAGCGACGAACGATCGCCCGACCGATCGACCCAGGGAGACCGGTCGGCTGATCCGAAGGAGGCTCGATGGGCACGGTCAACGGATGGAACGAGCTGGCCGCGCAGCTCGGCGTGGACTCGATCAGGAGCTCGACGGCCGCGGGGTCGGGCCATCCCACGTCCTCGCTCTCGGCGGCCCACGTGGCCGCCGTCCTGTGGTCCGACCATCTCCGATATGACGTCGCCGACCCGAAGAGTCTGGCGAACGACCGCTTCGTCCTGTCGAAAGGCCATGCGTCGCCTCTGATCTTCTCCGTCCTGAAGGCCGTCGGCGCGATCGGCGACGAGCAGCTGCTGTCGTTCCGTCGGTTCGGATCGCCGGTGCAGGGCCACCCCGTCCCGCTCACCGATATGCCTTGGATCGATGTCGCGACCGGGTCACTGGGCCAGGGTCTGCCGATCGCGCTCGGGATGGCGCTCGCGATGAAGATGGACGGGATCCCGGCCCGCGTCTGGTGCCTGATGGGCGACTCCGAGGTCGCCGAGGGCTCGGTGTGGGAGGCGATGGAGAACGCCTCACACCACGAGGCCGACAACCTGATCGCGATCATCGACGTGAACCGACTTGGGCAACGCGGTCCGACGATGCTCGAGTGGGACCTGGAGACGTACGC
>JBKPRY010000149.1:0-6227 GCA_046734755.1 Actinomycetota bacterium
CCGCCGTAGACTCGAGGTCATGAGATCGCTCGAAGGCCTGTCCGATCGCTTCCTCGGCGAGATCGCCGGTCAGCCCGACGCGATGCGTCGAGCGGCCGCGTCGCTCGTGGACCAACGCGACGAGCTCGAACGGATCCGAGAGGCGAGCGAGGCGGCCCGGACGATCGTGTTCACGGGCATGGGCGGCTCCTACGACGCCTGCTACCCGGCCGTGAACGACCTGGCCGCGCGCGGCGTCGCGGCGCTGCTGGTCGACGCCGCGGAGGTGCTGCATTTCCGCCGCCCGATCCTGAACGCAAGGACCCTCGCCGTCGTCGTGAGCCAGTCCGGCGAGAGCGCCGAGGTCGTGCGCCTCGTGAACGAGCTCGCCAAGCAACGCACTCGGCCCTTCGTCGTCGCGCTCACCAACGGCACCAACAACGACCTCGCGCGCCGGGCGGACATCGAGCTCGACACGTGGGCGGGGCCCGAGTCCGGGCCCTCGTCGATGACCTTCGCGGCGTCGATGACCACCCTCTCGGGGCTCGCGCGGCTGCTCGCGGGCGACAGCGTGGAGACCGCGGTCGATCGGACCCGGACGGCGGCGGAAGGTGCGGCGCGATCCGCCGAGCGACTCCTCGACGACCCCGAGGCCCTCGCCGTCGAGCTCGAGGCGTGGCACGGCGGTCGGGACGTGATCGTGCTGCTCGGCCGCGGTCCGGCCCGAGCGGCGACCGAGCTCGGCGCGCTCGTGCTCAAGGAGTCCGGCGTGATGGCCGAGTCGGTGGAGGCCGGATTGTTCCGCCACGGGCCGCTCGAGCTCGCCGGCCCGGGCATGAGTGCGATCGTGATGGCCACCGAACCCGAGACGCGGCGCCTCGACCTCGGCCTCGCGGCCGATCTGGTCGACGCCGGCGCCGCCGTCATGGTGGTCACGCCGGACGGCGAGGCGCCCAAGGGCGCCCGCGCGGTCGCGACCGGCTACCTCGACCGCGCGCTGATGTCGGCCGTGGGCGTGATCCCGACGCAGCTCCTTGCGTGGCGGCTCGCCGGAGCGCGCGGTCGAACACCGGGCGCGTACCTTCGCGCCTCGAAGGTCACCACCCGCGAATAGCCCCGGTCAGCCGGCCTTCGCGGAGCTCCGCTCGGCGAGCGGCAGCCACGCGCTCACCGTGGTCCCGCGGCCGGGCTCGCTCCGGACCTCGCAACCCCCGCCCGCGAGATGCGCGCGCTCGATCATCGTCGGCAGCCCGATGTGGCCGGGTTCGGGCGACTCGATCACGCCGACGTCGAACCCGAGGCCGTCGTCGGCGATCACCAGCCGCACGCAGCCGTCGATGGCCGCGATCGAGATCTGGATCCGGGTCGCCGAGGCGTGCTTGCGGGCGTTGGCGATCGCCTCCTGTGCGATCCGGAACACGATCGCTCGCAGCTCGGACGGCGGCTCGAACGGCAATGCGTCCTCGATCTCGAGCGCGGGGTCCTCGTCCCCCAGATAGGCGCGCAGGGCGGGGACGAGGCCCTCGCGGGCGAGCGCGGGCGGCCGGAGCTCGAAGAGCAGGTGACGGAGCCTCTCGACCGATGAGCGGATCACGTCGCCCAGCTCCTCGGCCTCCTGCCGGAGCTCGGGATCCTCGATCCGGTGGGCGAGCGCCTGCGCGCGGATGTCGGCGGCGCTCATCACCTGGATCGGATCGTCGTGGATGTCGGACGCGATCCGCCTGCGCTCCTCTACCCGCGCGTCATCGAGCCGCAGGAGCAGCTGCCGGCGGTCCTCCATCGTTCGCCGCAGGACGTCCATGCTCCTGCGGAGCCGGTCCTCGACGCGCTTGGTCCCGGTGATGTCGGTCATGACGCCTCGCCAGAAGGGTGGGTCCTGCTCGGCGCCGCGGACCAGGACGGCCTCGTCGCGGATCCAGACCTCCCGCCCGTCGGCGGCGAGCAGCCGGTACTCGGTCCGGAACGGCTCTCCGGTCCGCAGGGAATCGCGATGCTCCTCCAGCACGCGTTCGCGGTCGTCCTCGTGGATCCGATCGACCCACAGGGCCGGGTCGTCGCGCCACTGCTCGACGGTGAAACCGAGGAGCGCTTCGATCTGCGGGCTCGTGTAGAGGTTCGACGAGCGATCATCGTGCGCGTCCACGTACAGCACCGCCGGGATCCCCTCGACGAGGTGCCGGTAGGTCAGGACGGAGACCCCGCTCACAGCTTGTACCCGAATCGGCGAAGCAGTTCCTTGCGTTCGGCCTCGTCGGCGTCGGTCTCCACACCGACGGGCGGGGAGCCGTCGATCACGCCGAGCACGCCGCGGCCCTGCTCGGTCTCGCCGACCACGACCTCGAGTGGGTTCGCCGTCGCACAGAAGACGCGGCAGACCTCGGGCACCGCCTTGACCGCGTTCAGGACGTGGACCGGGAACCCCTCGCGCAGGGCGACCACGAACACGTGTCCGGCGCCGATCGCCCGCGCGTTCCGGACGGCGACGTCGACGAGCTCGCCGTCGTTGCCGCTGCGGCGCACGAGCCGGGGGCCGCTCGCCTCGTTGAACCCGATGCCGAACCTCAGGCCGGGGACGTTCACGCAGGCCTCGTGCAGGTCCTCGACCGTCTTGATGAAGTGAGACTGCCCGACGATGACGTTCAGGTCGTCGGGCTTTTCGAACGGGACGGCCGTGATGTCCACGGGCGGACGCTCCTCATCGTCGGGCGATACCTCGAGGGACCGGTCGTCAGATCCCTTCGAGCCTGGAGAGTAGCCCGGCGAGCAGCGAGATTCGAGGAACCACGCTCGATAGGTCGAGCCATTCCCTCGGGCCGTGGTCGTCGCCGCCGATCGGCCCGAGGCCGTCGAGCGAGGGCACCCCCGCGCCGGAGGTCGTGTTCGCGTCCGACGCGCCGCCGGTCGCCGCGTCCCTGAGCCCGAACCCGAGCTCGCCCGCCACCTCGATCGCGAGCGCCGCGAGCTTGGCGCCGCCCTCTCTCTTCTCCATGGGCCGGTGCCACCCGTTGCTGATCGTCGTCACGCTCACGTCGGGGACGGTGTGCTGGTTGGCGATCGCCTCGACGGCCGCCCCGGCCTCCTCGAACGTGGCCTCCTCTGGGGACCGGACGTCGACCTCGAGCACGCACCGTTCGGCAACCACGTTCGGGCGCGTGCCGCCGTGCACCACACCCACGTTCACCGTCACGCCCGGCCAGCGGCCGTTGAGCGCCTGGAACGCCACCGTCTTGTGGGCGGCCTCGAGGATCGCGCTCCGGCCGCGCTCGGGCTCGACGCCGGCGTGCGCGGCGCGCCCCTCGATCTCGAGCCGCACGTCGAGCACCCCCTTGCGCGAGGAGACGACGTCACCGTTCTCGCGGGCGCCCTCGAGGACCAGGGCCGCATCGGCCCGCCCGGCCTCGGCCAGGATCGTGTCCCGCGACCAGGGTGACCCGATCTCCTCATCCGGATTGCAGATGTAGGTGATCGTCCCGAACCCGTCGAACCCGGCCGCCTGCAGGACCTCGACCGCGAAGAAGCCGGTCAACAGACCGCCTTTCATGTCGGTCACACCCGGCCCGAACGCACGGTCGCCCTCGATGCGGAAGGGGCGTTCGGCGACGGTCCCGGGGTCGAACACCGTGTCGGTGTGGCCGATCATCAAGACCCGGACGCGACCGGCCCCCTGGAGCCGTCCGATCACGAGGTCGCCGAGCCGCTCCTGGTCGCCGCCGCGTTCGTGCCGCATCCGCTCGACGGCCCACCCACCGCGCTCGAGCCTTGCCTGGCACAGGTCGGCGATGGCGTTCACGCCCTCGGGTGTGTACGAGCCGCAGTCGACGTTCACCATCTCGCGGAGCGCCTCGACGAAGTCGCCGTAGCGCTTCTCGGCGAACTCTCGGAGTTCGCGGACGTCGGTCATCGCGCGGAGTATAGGTTCGAGCCCGCGAGTAGCATCCGCGGATGGCTCGACGAGGCGACCTGAACGGATGGTGGCGGTTCGGCATCGCCGTCGTGGGATTCTGCTGGCGCATCCTGTTCCGGCTGCGCGTCGAGGGCGCTGACCGCGTCCCACCTTCGGGCCCGGCGATCGTCGCCGGGAACCACGTCTCCGCCCTCGACGGCGTCGCGCTGGCCCTGGCGACGAGCTCGCGGAGCGGGCGTATGACCCGATTCCTCGTCGCGGCGGAGTTCTTCCGCAAGCTTTGGTGCGGGTGGGCCCTTCGTCTGTACCGTCAGATCCCTCTTCGCCGCGGTCAGCGAGATCAGGGCGCGCTCGATGTGGCGATCGACACGATCCGCGGCGGCGCGCTTGCCGGCATCTTCCCGGAGGGAACGGTCAACCCGGAGCCCGGGGGCGGGCTGATGCGGGGTCGCAAGGGTGCGGCTCGGATCGCCCTGGCGACCGAGGCACCCGTGGTCCCCGTCGGCGTCTGGGGGACGCAGGCCCGGTGGCCGAGATCGGGTCTGCATGTCCGGCGCCCGTGGCGACCGATCGTGGCCATCTCCTACGGCGAACCGATCCGGCCGAAGGGCGACCCGGATTCGCCGGCGGACGTCCAGGCCTTCACGAACGTCGTGATGGAGGCGCTGGCCGCGCAGGCGGTGCGGGCCAAGGAGCTGGCGGAGGCATAGGTGTTCAGCCGACGTGGTCGGCGAACCACCCGGCCGCGAGCTCGGCTACGCGCTCGAGCGCTCCCGGCTCCTCGAAGAGGTGGGTGGCCCCCGGGACGATCTCGAGCCGCGTCTCGCATCGGAGTTGAACCTGTGCCTGCCGGTTGAGCTCGAGCACCTGGAGGTCCGCACCACCGACGATGAGCAACGTCGGCGCGGTCACGGCCTCGAGCGCGTCCCCAGCGAGATCGGGTCGCCCGCCGCGAGAGACGACGGTCGCGACGTCCGACCCGAGATGGGCGGCCGCCACGAGCGCCGCCGCGGCCCCGGTACTCGCCCCGAAGAACGCGATCGGCAGTTGGTCCGCCGGGGGCTCACCCCGCAGCCAGCCGACCGCCCACTCGAGCCGCCTCGCCAGCAGCCCGATGTCGAAGACCTTGCCGCGATCCCCCGCCTCGTCCTCGGTCAGGAGGTCGAACAACAGGGTCGCGAGACCCTGCGCCTGCAGGCGTTCCGCGACCCAGACGTTGCGAGGCGATCGCCGGCTCGAGCCACTGCCGTGCGCGAACACCACGACGCCGATCGCCGGTTCTGGGATCGCAAGCTCGCCGGGCAGGCTCAGCCCGTCGGCCTCGACGGTCACGGTTCGGGGATGGACGTCCGCCATCAGCCCACAAGCGAGAGGGCCGGCCCGCGGTGCGGGCCGGCCCTCCCGGCGCTCCTCGTCCCTGTCGTCCGCGTCACATCGCGGCGACGGCGGAGATCAGGTTCGAATCGCGGAGCTTGCGCAGCGCCTCGCGCTCGATGAGTCGAACGCGCTCGCCCGAGAGACCGAGAACCTTGCCCGTCTCCCGCAGCGACAGCGGCTGCCCATTCTCCAGGCCATACCGGAGCGCAACGACGTGCCGCTCACGCTCGTCGAGCACGCGATCGACGGCCGTCCCGATCTCCTCGCGGAGCAGGGCGTCCTCGACCTCATTGAACGCGGCATCCGAGTCGACCTCCTCGATCAGGTCGCCGAGCTCGGTGTCCTCCCCCACGGGCGACTGCAGCGACAGCGGCTCGCGGCGGCCCATCTCCGTCAGGTCGTCGATCTCGTCGACCGTCGTGTCGAGCGCCTTCGCGAGCTCGTCCCGGCTGGGCTCACGGCCCATCGTCTGCGCGAATTGGAACCGTGTGCGGTTCAGCTTTCGCAGACGGTCGTGGATGTGCACCGGCAGCCGGATCGACCGGGAGCGATCGGCGATCGCCCTCGTGATCCCCTGACGGATCCACCATGTCGCGTACGTGGAGAACTTGAAGCCACGGCGCCAGTCGAACAGCTCGACCGCGCGCATCAGCCCGATGTTGCCCTCCTGGATCAGATCCAGCAGCGGCAGCCCCTGGCCCTGGTACTTCCGAGCGACCGAGACGACCAGCCGCAGGTTGGCCATGATGAAACGCTGCCGGGCGGCCTCCGCCTTCCGGACCTCCTGGCGAGCCTTCATGATCGAACGCTCGGACCGCAGGCGGCCGGCGCGCAGGCGCTCCTCCCCCTCCTTGCCATGCTCGATCAGGATGGCGAGCTCGACCTCCTCCTCCTTGGTGAGGAGTGGCTCGCGCGCCGCCGCCTCCAGGTACAGCCGGAGGTCGTCGGCGTCATCCGTGCCGAGCGG
>JBKPRY010000150.1:0-4040 GCA_046734755.1 Actinomycetota bacterium
TCGCCCACGCCTTGGAGCCCTCGAGCCGAGCGGCCTCGCCCGAGGGTCCGAACACGGGATGCCCCGCGGCCGAGAGCCGGTCGGCGAGACCGGCGACGAGCGGCCCCTCGGGGCCCACGACCGCGAGGTCGACGCGCTCGGTCTCGACGAGCGCGAGCAGGCCCTCGACGTCGTCTGCGGCGACGCCGAAGCACGACGCCACCCGCCCGATCCCGGCGTTCCCCGGGGCGGCCAGGACACGTTCAACCGCCGGGTCGCGGGCGAGCCGCCACGCGAGCGCGTGCTCGCGTCCTCCCCCGCCGACGATCAGGACCCTCATCGCGCGGGCATGGCGGGACGACCACCGTCCCACGGTGATCCGCTCACCCGACGCTCGCCGTTAGGCTCTGCTCGCGACCGGGACCGACCGAGACCACGCCGACCTGCACCTCGACGAGCTCCTGGATCCGCTCAAGGTACTTGCGGGCGGCCGCGGGCAGGTCGCCGAACGAGGTGGCCGCGCCGATCTCCTCGTCCCAGCCCTCCAGCTCCTCGTAGAGCGGCTCCGCCTTGTGGAAGAGGGACTGATGCGGCGGGACGTCCTCGAACGTCGCGCCCTCCGCGCGATAGGCGGTGCAGACCCGCACGGTCTCGAACCCCGAGAGCACGTCGAGCTTGGTGACGAACAGCTCGGTCAGCCCGTTCACGCGGGTCGCATACCGAAGGATCACGGCGTCGAACCACCCGCAGCGCCGCTTGCGACCGGTCACCGTCCCGAACTCCTGCCCGCGTTCGCCCAGCCGCTCGCCGCCGGGCCCGTGGTCCTCCGTCGGGAAAGGGCCGGCGCCCACGCGGGTCACGTACGCCTTCGTGATCCCGATGACGCGTTCCACCTCGCGCGGCCCGATCCCCGCGGACGCGAGCGCGTATCCGGTGACCGGGTTGGACGACGTGACGAACGGATAGGTCCCCTTGTCGAGGTCGAGCATCGTGCCCTGCGCGCCTTCGAGCAGCACCTCCTTGCCCGCGCGGAGCGCGTCGTGCAGGAGCCTGGACGTGTCGCTCACCCGGTGCCGCAACCGATCCGCGTAGCGCATGTAGTCGTCGACGATCGTCCCGGCGACCAACGGGAGTCGCCCGTAGATCCGGGTCAGGATCTGATTCTTCTCGCGAAGGACGACGTCGAGCTTCTCACGGAAGATCTTCTCGTCGAACAGGTCCTGGATCCGCAGCCCGATCCGCGCCGCCTTGTCTCCGTACGCAGGCCCGATGCCGCGCTTGGTCGTCCCGAGCGCGTTCGTGCCGAGGAACCGTTCGGTCACCCGCTCGAGCTCGAGGTGATACGGCATGATCATGTGGCAGTTGCCCGAGACGACCAGCTTGGACGGGTCGACGCCGATGGCCTCGAGCCCGTCCAGCTCCTCCAGCAGGACGCGGGGGTCGACGACCACGCCGTCGGCGATCACCGAGGTGATGTGCGGGTACAAGATCCCCGAGGGGATCAACTGGAGCTTGAGCGTGTGCCCCTCGGCGAGGATCGTGTGGCCGGCGTTGTTCCCGCCCTGGTACCGGACGACGATGTCCATCCGGTCGGCGAGGTAGTCCGTCGCCTTGCCCTTGCCCTCGTCCCCCCACTGGGTCCCGACGACGACGGAGGCCGGCATGCGGTCAGTCTATCCACGAGGGTCCGGCGCCCCCGAGCCGCCGAGCGGCTATGAGCGCTCTATGCGGAAGCTGATGCGGACCTGCGTGTGGTACTCGGAGATCTGACCGTCGGCCACGATCGCCGACGTGCCGAGGATGTCCATCGACTCGATCCCTCGGATCGTCTTGGCCGCCTCGGCCAGCGCTTGATGGGCCGCGTCCCGCCACGACTCGGACGACACACCGACCAGGTCGATCGTCTTGATGACCGCCATCGCCACTCCTACCTCCCGTTGTAGACGTCGATGAATCGCCGGTAGTTGGCGGCGATCTGCTTCGCGGCCTCCTCGCGCCCGAGGTTGCCGTCGACGAACCCCTTCAGCGGATCCCACCAGATCGAGCGGCCGATCGCGAACCCGATGTAGCCGGGCACGCCCGAACCCATCCGCAGCCAGTGATCGACCGCCGCGTCGTCGGCCCCACGGCCGAGCACGACGCACGCCACGCCGTCGCGCCCCTCGCGCCGTGTGGAGGCCGAGATCATCTCGCACTCCTCGCGCCGGTCGATGCCCTCGATCTTCCAGATGTCGGGTTCGACGCCGGCGTCTTGGAGCTCCTCGATCGCCGCCTTCATCAGCTTGGGCCGCTCCTGCGAGTCCCAGCGCTGCTCGTCGCCGCCCGCCGCCGCGATCTGCCCGGGGGTCGGCGGGACGAGCAGCTCGAACAGGAACAGCCGCCCGTGCTCGTGCAACCAGTCGCCGAGCCTCTTGAGCCGGCCGGCCTGGCGCTCGTTCATCGCCAGGTCGCCCTCCGTGTTGTAGCGGACCAGCACCTTGGAGAAGCTAGGGTCGAACGACTCGATATGCGTCCCGAAGTCCTCGTCGTACTGGAAATCGAACTCCTCCTGCCCACTCTTCTCGACCGGCATCGCCAGCCGGACGCCGGCGCTCTTCGCGTCGCGAGCGATGTCGGCCCCGAACTGCTCGTCGACCAGCACCCCGGCGGCCTCCGCCTGCACGCCCTCGTCCAAGGCTCGTCGGGCGCCCTCGTAGATCACGCGCTTGGCGTCGGAGATCCGCGCCGTCTCCTCGTCGTTCGGCTCGCCGGTGACGCCGAAGAACTTCTTCTGGAACGAGCCTCGATGGTCGAACGCCAGGATGTACAGCGGCTTGTCGTATCCGAGCGCCATCTCGTCACTCCTCCCCGTGCCTACGCTTGTTCGAACGGATTCGTCGGCTCCAAGATCTCGACCGGCACCGGCCGCGCGCCCTTCTTGAAGCGTCCAGCGTGCGAGGGCGAGCACACGACGAACCCGTAGTGCATGGGGACGGCCATCCGCGGCTCCATGGCCTTGACGAACCCGGCCGCCTCCTCCCAGTCCATCGTGTAGGTCCCACCGATCGGCACCATCGCGACGTCCGGGTCGAGGCTCGCGAGCTCCGGCAGCGCGTCGGTGTCGCCGGCGTGGTAGAAGCTCCGCCCGCCGAACTCGAACACGTACCCCACCCACCCGTTCGACTTGGGGTGCATGTCCAGGCGCTCTTCGGCGGTGTTGTAGGCCGGCACCGCCTGCACCTTGAGCCCACCCGCTTCGACGGACCCACCGGGCTCGACGGCCGTGACGTCGCCGGTCAGCTCGTCGGCCACGTCGCGTGGGGCCACGATCGTGGTCGAGGACGTACGCAGGCGTTCGATCTCGTGCGGCTGGAGATGGTCGAAGTGCGCGTGCGTGATCAAGATGACGTCCGCGGGCACGTCGTCCTCCACGCCCCACGGATCGACATACACGACCGGACCGTCTCCCTGCCACCGGAACGCCGCCTGTCGGAACCACGTGACCCCGTCGAGCCCCATCCGTCGGCCTCCTTCGGTCGTGTCCGTCGCCAGTAGTCTTGCAAATCGACGTGGAAGCGCGCGAACCGGTCGAGACGCTTGGGGGCTTTCGGGCCTCCGCCCGCCTGCTCCGGCGCAACCGGAACTTCCGCAGGCTGTACCTCGCGTCGGTGATCTCGCTGGGTGGGGACTGGTTCCTGCTGATCGCCCTGTTCGGGCTGATGCTCGACCTCACGGGGCAGGCGATCGCCGTGGCGTTCACGATCGCCGCCCAGGACCTGACGTACTTCGTCGCCTCGCCATTCGCCGGGGTGTTGGCCGACCGGATCGACCGCCGACGGCTCATGATCGGCTGCGACCTCGCCCGGGCGGTCCTGGTCCTCGGCTTCCTGCTCGTCCGGACCGAGGACCTCGCCTGGTTGGTCTACGTCCTGCTCGCCGCGACCGCGGTCTTCGCGGCCGCGTTCGAGCCGGCCTCGATGGCGGCGATGCCGAACCTGGTGGACGAGCGCGACCTCTCGGTTGCGAACGCGCTGTCGGGGTCGCTGTGGGGCACGATGCTCGCGGTCGGCGGTGCCCTCGGC
>JBKPRY010000151.1:0-6562 GCA_046734755.1 Actinomycetota bacterium
GTCCCGCACACGACGTAGCCGAACCCCAATCGGCCGAGCGCATCGACGTGCCGCCCGGTCTTGTCGAAGCCGGCGGCCAGGCCGACCGGGTTCGCGAGCGGGATCCCGGCCAGGCTCAGCCGGAGCGCGGGGTCGCGGTCCGCCCCGCCCAGCCGTTCCCATGCAAGCGGCAGGCCGAGGAGTCCCTGCGCGAGGCGATGCGCGGCCTCGGGCGGGATCGAGAACAGGAGTGGCCGCGCGACCGATCGGTACCACCAGGTTCCTCGGCCCGTTCCTCGGCCCGTTCCTACGCCGGTCCCTCGACGCTCGCTCGACCCTCGGGCGCGGCCCATCGGAGCCTATGCTACGCGCCATGCCCGGCGACCTCGCGGAACGGCTGATCGCGGCCTCGGAGCTCCACGGCGACTTCGTGCTCTCGTCCGGGCGACGATCGAACGTGTACTTCGACAAGTTCCGCTTCCTCACCGACCCGGACCTGCTGAGGGACACGGCCAGGGCCGTCGCCTCACTGCTCCCCGAGGGGATCACCCACCTCGCGGCGCCCGAGGGAGCGGCGACGTTGCTCGTGGCGGCGGTCGCGCTCGAGACCGGTCTATCGGTCGCGGTGGTCCGCAAGGAGCCGAAGGCGTACGGGACGATGTCGCAGCTCGAGGGCCACGCGCCCGCCGGCGCACAGGTCGCGCTCGTCGAGGACGTCTCGACGACCGGCATGCAGGTCCGTTCCGCCGCCGCGGTCCTCGAGGCGGCCGGCTGCAAGATCGGCATCATCGTGCTCGCGATCGACCGGGGGGGTGCGGAGCACCTGCGCGAGGCGGGCTACTGGGTGAAGGCCGTGGTGGAGGTCCACCCGAGCGGGTGAGGCCCGGCCCAACGGTGGTGCCGGCCTAGAACGCGCTGAAGCGGCCGTCCTCCGGCATCTCGCACCGCCAGACCTGGAGACGCCACAGCATCCGGCTTCCGCGCATGCGGAGGTCGACGATGCCCTCCTTCATCATCTGCGCGAGGGCCTTGGACTTGGCCACCACGTCGGGGAGCGGGAACTCCCGTGAGAGCAACGAGTGCAGGTTCGCGGCGCCGAAGATCCGCCGAGCGACGTCGAGGATCTTCGACTCGGCCTGGATCGTTCCCGTCGGCAGGTACAGGTGACCGCCCGGTGCGAGGCACTCGTTCTCGCGGATGCTCTCGAGCATGGCCGCCGGGAGCTCGGCCCCCGTGGGTCCGCCGGCGCGGCCGTCCGGGAACCAGCCGGCGAGCCTGCCGATCTCGTCGGGGATCCCCGAGACGTCCCCGATGATCACATCCGCCCGCTCGCCGCGAACGGGGTCGAGCAGGTTCCCGCTTCGGAACTCGACCTCGCGCTGCAGACCCAGACGGACGGCGTTCTGCTTCGCGACCTCGATCGCGTCTTCCGACAGATCGGTGCCGATCACCCGCTTGGCGCCCAGCCGCGCCGCGACGAAGGAGAGCACGCCGCTCCCACAGCCGACGTCGATGACGGTGTCGCCCGGCTCGATCTCCAGCGCCTCGGCGATCGTCCGGCTCGTGTGCGTGGGATGGAACACGCCCCGCCCGAGGGAGACCGTGAACGGCCCGGTCCGGCCCTTCCACTGGAGCATGGTTCCCGTCGTGTCGTCGCTCATACGCTCATGGTGGCGGCTGCGGCCGGGGACAGTCAACCGTCGGGCACCAAACTCAGACACGCGGAGGCACGAAGACCGCGTCCTCCCCGGGCCGGATCACACCCGACTCGATATCCGCCGCGAGTGCATCGGCCGCGTCGGCGACCCGGATCGTCTCCACCCCGTGATGACCCGAGGGGTACGCGCGGAGTCGTCCCGATGCTCGCCGGAGCAACCGCTTGGCTCCATGCGCGTTCCCCCGGAGCAGGTGCACGTAGCCCGCGCCCAGCTGGGAAAGGCCCTTGAAGAACTCCGCATCGGTCGTGTCGCGCGCCTGCTTCCACGCCGTCTCCCACGCCTCGTGGGCGGGGAAGAACCGGCCGGCGTTGAGGTGCTCCCGACCCAGACGGTGGTTCTCCTCGATCGTGAGGGCGTCGAAGTCCTCGAGCTCCAGCTCGTTCTCAGCGTCCCAGGGCCGCGGGCGACCGAGCTCGTCGCGCGGTCGGCGGGACTTGTTGCGGGTCTCGGTCGGCCGCCCCGTCTTGCCCACGGCGTCTTCGCGCACGCACCAATCCTAGGCCGCCCGGAATCGACGTGCGTCGTCGCGGGCGACCGATACTGGCACCCGCCCACGACGGCCGATACGCTTTCCGGATGGACCCGGCCGCCGCGCAAGAGCCGCCGGCCGAACCTGGGGCCGCCGGAACGCCCGAACCGCTCCTCACCGACGCCCAGACGCGCGGCGCGGAGGAGGTCCGTCGTCGGTCCACCGACGCAACCACGTTGCCACCTTGGATCCCACGGTTGCTCCTGGCCGTGGTCTTCACGGCGTTCGCCGCCTACGTCGCGTTCAGCCTCCTCAGAAGGCTCTCGCACCTGCTCCTGTGGCTCGTCGCCGCGCTCTTCCTCTCCTTCGCCCTCGAGCCGGCCGTCAACTGGCTGGTGGCCCACGGCTGGAAACGCGGGGTCGCGGCGGCCTCGGTGCTGCTCGGCCTCGGCCTGGTGGGGATCATCGGCGTCGCGCTCATGGTCCCGTTGGTGATCGATCAGGTGCAGGAGCTGATCGCACGCGTCCCCGGCTGGCTCGACGAGGGCAGCGTCTACACCCAGCGGTGGTTCGACACGAAACTGACGAGCGCGACGATCCTGAGGCAGATCGCGAACGCACAGGCGGACGTTCAGGGGATCGCGGCGAACGTCGCCTCGGTGGGAGCGTTCCTGCTCGGGCTGGTCTTCCAGGTGCTGACGATCGGGCTGTTCACGTTCTACCTCGTGGCGGACGGGCCGAGGTTCCGGCGCGGCGTGTGCTCGCTCCTGCCGCCCCGGATCCAGCGCGATCTCCTCGCGGCCTGGGAGGTCGCGATCGACAAGACCGGCGGGTACCTGTACTCGAGGCTCTTGCTCGCCATCATCAACGCGACGTTCTCGTTCATCGCGCTGCAGGCGCTCGGGATCCCCTTCGCGGCGCCGCTCGCCCTGTGGCAGGGGTTCGTCTCGCAGTTCATCCCGGTGGTGGGCACCTACATCGCCGCGGCGATCCCGCTGCTCGTGGCGCTGCTCGAGGACCCGTGGAAAGCGCTCTGGTTCCTCATCTTCGTGATCGTCTACCAGCAGATCGAGAACTACGTCCTCGCCCCGCGCATCTCGGCCAAGACGATGCAGCTGCACCCCGCGGTGGCGTTCGGGGCGGCGCTCGCCGGTGGCTCGATCGGCGGGCTGCTCGGAGCGTTCATGGCGCTGCCCGCCGCCGCCGTGATCCAGTCCACGATCTCGACCTATCTCAAGCGGCACGAGGTCGTCGAGACCCAGCTCACGCGCGAGGACGACGTCGTCATCGAACAGCGCAACGGTGCCGAGGGCGAACAGCCCACGGATGAAGGGATGTTCGGCCGTATCTCCGCCCGCTGGCGGCGACCGCAAGCCTGAACGTCAGCCCTCGGGCGTCCGATCCCGTCTCGTCCGGACCCGCGTCACCGCGACCGCCACGACCGTGACGAGGTACAGCTGGCCGGTCAGCCCCTCGATGGCCGCGAGCATCCGGGGCATCGGGTTCGCCGCGGTGAAGTCACCGTAGCCGACGGTGGCGAGCGTGACGAGACTGAAGTACGTGAAGTCCACCGGCTGCGCTTGGTCGGTCTGGACGAAGAACGGCTCGTCGCTCACGACGGCGATCGTGATGTACGTCGCGGCGAACGTCATCCCGATCAGCAGGTACACGCAGAGCAGCCCGACGATGGTCCGGGTGCTCACGAACGGCTCCACCACGATGCGACGGCCGAGCGCGACGATCGCGGCCGCGGGCAGGACGAGGTTCATGATGGCGGCCACGGCCTCGGCCGGCCTCGAGTCGCCGAACCGTCCCGCGATGCCGAGGATCACGGCGAGCGGCACCAGGACGATCGCGACGCGCCACGCGCGCCGCCCGACCCGGGCGGCGAGGAACGCGAACAGCACGACGCCGCCCTGCACGAGGACCGCCGCGATCTTCAGCCAGGTCGTGTTCGCGGCCGTGAGGACGAGTGCGACAAGGATGAGCAGGAACAGCAGCCCGTAACGATCGGCCCAGCGCGCCTCTTCGGCGGTGAAGCCGTCGTCGGCACGTTCGTGTTCGCCTGCCACGCGCGAACGGTACTACGGCCTCCTCGGCCGCCGAGGGAGGCCGGGTTCGACAAGGCCATCTCCAGCGGGTACACCTGGCCGCGATGCCTCCACCCGACGAGCTCTCGGAGCAGGACCGCACGACGAAGGATCGCCTGGACATCCTCACGCAGGCGGTCCGGCGGCTCCGCGGACGACAGTGGCGGGTCGTCCCCCATCCCGGCCCGATCGGCGGGGAGCAACACGTGGCGAGCGGCAAGTCGGGCGCGCTCCGGGCGGCGATCTTCGGCGTGAACGACGGCCTGGTCTCGAACCTCTCGCTGATCTTCGGCGTCTCGGGCGCGGGCGTCGACAACTCGGTCGTGATCGTGGCGGGCGTCGCGGGCCTGCTGGCCGGCGCCTTCTCGATGGCGGCGGGCGAGTACATCTCGGTACGGGTGCAGCGCGAGGTCTACGAGCGGCTGATCCACCTCGAGGCGCACGAGATCGGCTCTGACCCGGAGGCCGAGCGCCTGGAGCTGGCCGAGCTCTACGTGCGCAAGGGGCTGCCGAGAGACCTCGCCGACCGGCTCGCGACCGAGCTCATGAGGGACCCCGAGGTGGCGCTCGAGACCCACGCCCGCGAGGAGCTGGGGCTCGACCCGCGCGAGGGCCTCGGGTCGCCGCTCGCGGCGGCGGGGTCGTCCTTCGTGACGTTCTCGCTGGGCGCGTTCGTTCCGCTCCTGCCGTTCCTCGTGTCGTCGGGGCCTCAGGCGGTCGTGGCCTCCGCGATCCTGTCCGGCATCTCGCTGTTCGGCGTCGGGGCGGCGATGTCGTACCTGACCGGACGTCCGTGGCTCCTGTCGGGGTCCCGGATGCTCGCCGTGGGTTCCGCCGCCGCCGGCGTCACGTTCCTGGTCGGCAAGGCGCTCGACGTCGGGGTGCTCAGCTAGGTGCGACCTCGGCCGCCGCCGAGGCATCGATCACGACGAGCTGCTCCGCGGTGGCGACCCGGCCTGCGGGGATCGAGCGGTCGCCCGCAAGCAACCGCGGCACCATGGGCGCCTTGTCGCTCCCGGTGATCAGCCAGAGGGCTCGGCCGGCTCGATCGAGGACGGGATAGGTCACGGTCATCCGCCGGAGACCGCGGTACTCGCCCGTCACCGCGACATCGCGGTCGGTCACGTCGAGGACCGGGTCGCCCGGGACGAGCGACGCGGTGTGGCCGTCCTCGCCTATCCCGAGGTGCACGAGCTCGAACGCCTCGGGCAGGGAGGCCGCGTATCGGTCAGCCGCCGCCTGAAGTTCGGGTTCGGTCACGGGCATCGGCCTCAGGTCCGCCCCGGAGGGGACCAGTGGCACGAGGCCCGTGATGTTCCGGTCGGGGTCGCCGTCGGGGGCCACGCGCTCGTCCACCTGCCAGATGCCGACCTCCTCCCACGGCACGTCCTCGCCCGCGAGGTATCGGAACATCGTCCAGGGGGTCCGTCCACCGCTCAGGGCGAAGGTGAACCGCCCCGCCGCCGCGATCGCCTCGCGCGCCGCCGCGGCGACGACCTCGGCCGCGCGGCGCGCGACTGCCTCGGCGTCGGGCACGATTTCGAGGACGCGGTTCGGGGCGGGACTCACGCCTCCTCGAACCCCTCTCCCCCGCCCACGAGGAACTCGAGCGCGTCGAGGAGCGCTTCGTACCGGCGCTCGCCGAGCTCACGCCGCGCGCGTGCCTCGACCGCGGCGACGGCCCTGCGCGCCTCCGCCACGAACCGCCGGCCCCGAGCCGTGAGCCGCACCATCTTCGCTCGCGAATCGTCCGTATCGGGAACGCGCCGTACGTACCCGCGCGTCTCGAGGTCGTCCACGAGCAGCATCATCCCCTGCTTGGTCATCCGCGCGCGGCGCGCGAGATCGGTCAGGCGTGTTCCCCATCGCCGATCGATGTGCATGAACAGCGCCGCGTGGCCCGGACGCGCGTCGGGGAACCCTCGCTCGCGCAGGCCCGCCACGATCTCGGCGCCGAGCACACGCGAGGCCTCGAGCAGCAGTCGGGACAGATCCGGCTCGCCCACGCGGGCATCGTCACCCGCGGTCTGGCGAACGTCAATCTCCTTGACCGCCACTCGACGGTAGGCTGCCACGATGACGGTCGAGGTTCGTCCGGCGCAGCCGGAGGAGTACGAGGAGACCGGCCGGGTGACGGCGCTCGCCTATCGCGAGTTCTCCGACAGCGACTCCTGGGACCGATACCTCGAGCTGATCGCGGACGTCGGTGCGCGCGCGGACATCGCCCTCGTCCTCGCTGCGTTCGAGGACGGCCGGGTTCTCGGGAGCGCCACCCTGGAGCTCGACCGGCGGATCGAGGACGACGA
>JBKPRY010000152.1:0-1211 GCA_046734755.1 Actinomycetota bacterium
CGGGATGCCGAGCTCCTCGGCGATCCGCACCTGCGTTCTGCCCTCGAAGTACGCCATCTCGAGCACCTGCTGCTGCGCCGCAGGAAGGGTCGCGAGCGCGGCGCGAACCTCCTTGCGCCGAACGCGAAGGTACGCGTCCTCCACGACGTCCTCCGCAGGGTCTTCGCCGGTCGCGGGCTCGAGGTTCGCCGCACGCTCGGTCCGGCGCCTGAGGCGCTCCTCACGGCGGACCGCATCCACGGCACGGTGATGGACCAGGGACAGGAAGAAGGACCGGAACGCCCCCCGCGCCGGGTCGAACGCCTCGGGCGCTCGCCACAAGGCGAGGAAGGCGTCCTGGACGACCTCCTGGGCGATCAGGTCCTGCGACGTCACGCGTAGCGCCACGCCGTAGGCCGACCGCCCGTACCGTCGGTACAGCTCGTCGAAGGCCGAAGGCTCGCGAGCAGACACCAGCCTGTGCAGCTCGAGATCGTGACGATCGTCCTCGTCCACGGGCTGTTTCCTATCACACGCGGGCCGCTCCTCCCCCGCTAGCATGCGGGCGTGCCCGAGGTCCTGATGTACGCGCGACCGGGATGCGGTCTGTGCGACGAGGCGCGCGAGGTGATCATGGCCGTGCGGGCGCGGACGCCGTTCGAGTACCGCGAGGTCGACGTGACCGGCGACGACGCGCTCGAGCTCGAGTACGGGATCAGGATCCCCGTCGTGCTCGTGGATGGGCGCGAGTTCTTCGAGATCAGCGTCGATGCGGATCGCTTGGGCGAGGCCGTCCGGACTTAGTGCATTCGTGAAGAGGCGTTCACGAATGCACTATCATCCTGCGCCGTGACCGAGCGATCGATCCCGGAGGCGACCGTCGGACGGCTGCCGGTCTACCTCCGAGCCCTGGTCGAGCTCGCGGAGTCCGGGAGCCCGACGGTGTCCTCGGAGGCGCTCGCCGAGCTCACCGGGGTGAACTCGGCGAAGGTGCGCAAGGACCTGTCGCACCTCGGCTCGTACGGCACCCGGGGGGTCGGGTACGACGTCGCCTACCTCGTGCATCAGATCCGTCGCGAGCTCGGGCTCACCCAGCACTGGCCGATCGTGATCGCGGGGATCGGGAACCTCGGGCACGCGCTCGCGAACTACCGGGGGTTCGCCGAGCGCGGGTTCCGGCCGACGGCCCTCGTCGACAACGACCCGACCAAAGTCGGGGAGGAGGTCGCCGG
>JBKPRY010000153.1:0-9106 GCA_046734755.1 Actinomycetota bacterium
ACCGGGCAAGTGACGTGGTCATTCAGTCGGTTCGACGAAGGCGAGTGGCAGGAGAACATCGCCGAGCCTCGCACCGAGCGGTGGCTCTGGTTCGTGGTGGCGAACATCCTGTACCCGATGGGGTACCAGGCCGACTTGGGCATCGGCGAGGACGGCGAGCCCACCGGCTCGCGGTGAGGCGCGGGTTCCGGGTGCGGCCAATGTCCGTCGTGCCCCTATCCCGAAGTGAGAGAATGAGACGAGGCACCCATTCATTGGGACCGTCTACGAAGAGGCCGTGGGCAGCCCCTCGAATCGAGGAGGCACGATGACCACCCTCATGGATACGGTCCGCATCGAAGCCCCGAAGAGATCCCCGGTCAGGCCGGCATCCCCCTTGGACCCCTCGTGGGACGACGGTTCCGAGATCCCATCCTCCGAGCGCTCGGTCCGGGACCGATCCCGCAGCACCCAGCGGGACCTATTGGCGATGGGCCGGGGGCGCTCCATTTGGGGGGAAGCAACATGACCACCCTCATGGATCCGGTCAGCATCGAAGCTCCGACGAGACCGCCGGTACGGCCGGCGTCCCCGTTGGATCGCTCGTGGGACAACAATTCCGAGACCCGATCGCGTGAGCGCTTGTTCGAGGTCGCGTCGCGCGGCGGATACGCTCGGACCGTCGTGGGCCGGCTCGCATACTTCGACGAGGAGGCGCAAACGTACATGGTGCTCACGCGCGACGGGACGCTCGTCAGGGTCCCGCTGCGAGACATCACGAGTTCACACGGAGTTCCGCTGAGGGGTCCGATCGTTGCCGACGCCCTATCGAAGATGTCGAGGCTTCGGAACGCGACAAGTGTTTCGCCCCCTTGAGCGCCGGCTACGGGCGCAACTGGTAGGGTGAAGGCGTCCACCATTGGTGGAGCCGCCCAAGACGGGGCGTATGCGCGAGGAACTCGCGACCTTGCCTTTCCCGGTCCCCTGAGACCGAGGAGGCACCCATGGTTCACTGGCCAAAGAGCGTTGCAGGATACGTCCTCGCGCTCATGCTCGCCGTCATCGTTGTGGGGGGAGTCGTGCAGTTGGCAATCTTGCTGTCGAGCCATCTGATGGTGTTGGCGTTCCTCGTCGTCGTCGCCCTTACGACCGGCGCCCTCATCGTCTGGCATCGCAGGGCCGCGGCCGCGCACGACCTCGCCGTAGCCGACGCCCGTCGTTCGGCGACGTTCTTCGTAACTGGGACCGCCACGACGACGATCTGATTCCTACGCGGTAGGCGGAAGCGCATAGAAGCGTCGCTCAGTTCACGACTGCTGTTGACACTTCAGCACGGCTACGATCGGCGGGTGAAGGTGATCGAAGTCACACGCGAAGGGGACGCGATCGTCGTGATGCTCATCGAGCGGGCGTCGAAGTCACGCTCCGGCCTGCAGATGAAGCTCGAGCTCGACGACGAGGAGGCCCGTCGGCTTATGAACGCGTTGCGCGTCGTGCTGGCCAAGGGGCCTGACCGGCAGCCAGGTAACAGGTGGTAACACGCCGGACGCCGACTTTCGCGAGCGGTCGGCGTCAGCCCGCAGGCGCTATCGGAGATGCTCAAGCGCCGTTGATGATGGATATCCGATGGATCGGGCCGTGCGCTGTTACCCGTTTCCCCTGGTAGTCCCAACGGGATTCGAACCCGTGTCTCCACCTTGAGAGCGTGGTCCAGGCCGAATCCGCGACCTGCGGCGGAGGCCAAAATGGGCCGCTGATCTGCGGATTTCGGTTCCTGGTCGATTCCGGTCCGCTACCCCTCGATTTTCGACGTCATGCGGGATATTCGCGGGATCACCGGACGTGTCGAAGGCTACAACCATCGAGGGAGCAGCTCGGGTCATCTCGCCATCGATCCATGTTCTCTGTCCATCCACTCGCTCAATGAACTGGGGATTCGTCCCTCTCGTTCGTGCCCTCGGCCGGAACCGGACGAAAAGGACGAAAGTTCTCGAGCGCGTTCGTGCAGGTGGAAGCCGCGTACGGACACGAGGCTTGACCGCGTTTCGACTCCACGTGGAGGCGGAACAATGCCACCGCAGGTCAGAGCGAGTGAGCAGCGCTCACAACCGGGGTCGATCGACGTTATCCGTGCGAACGGCAGACCCGGGACTCAAAGTTCTCTGGCTCATTCGACCAGGTCTTCCGGTCGGAGAGGACCGAGGTGATCCTCACCCCGATCCGCGCACCGAACGCGAACGCTTTCGACGAACGATGGGTCCGAACCGTCCGGGCGGAGTGCCTGGACTGGATGCTCATCCTCGGACGCCGGCATCTCGACCGCATGGAGCACTATAACGGTCATCGCGCGCATCGGCGCTCGGACTCGCTGCGCCGCTGGATGACTCGAATCAGAGTATTGGACCCTCGGCGCATCGAGGTCTCCGCCTCCGTCCAGCTGATGTCGCCTCCACCGGGGAAGCGATCGTCGGTCCGCGGATCGATCGCCGCCATGTTCTGCGCGGACTGCTCCCCGAGTACTTCAGAACGGCCGCGTGATCGGTAACGTCGTTTTGGAGCCCGACAGGGAAGCCGGCTCCGGCGCCGCGAAGTAGAAGCCTTGAGCGAGGTCGCAGCCGACCGACTGAACCCGCCTCGACTGCTCCGCGGTCTCCACGCCTTCGGCAACCGCGGACAGACCCAGGTTATGAGCGAGGTTCACGACCGCGGTAACGATGGACGAGTCCTCTGCATCGCGTTCGAGGCCCTGCACAAAGGTCTGGTCTACCTTCAGTTCATCGATCCTGAACTGCCGTAGGTGGCTGAGCGACGAGTACCCGGTTCCGAAGTCGTCGATGGCAAGGTGGATGCCGAGCTCCCGTAGCCGACTCAACATTTCGAGGACGGGAGGAGCCGGATCCATGAAGGCGGTCTCGGTGATCTCAAACCATAGGTTCTTGGGCTCGGCGCCCGTCTCGTCGACGATCTGCCAGACCGTGTCCTCGAAGTCCGGGTGGTCGAGTTGACGTGGAGACACGTTCACGGCGATCGAGGTTAACCGCTGGTCTGGGAAGGCATGCTCCCATCGAACGGTCTGACAGCAGGCTTCTCGTAGCACCCACGACCCTAAGTCCACGATGAACCCGGTCTCCTCTGCCACCGGGATGAACTCGCGCGGGAGGAGGAGCCCACGCCGCGGGTGCTCCCAGCGAACTAGGGCCTCGACTCGCTCGACCCGAAGGTCGTCCATGACCACGAGCGGCTGATAGTGCAAGCGGAGCTCGCCTGCGTCGATCGCGTGCCGAAGCTCGGTCTCCCTCCTCGAGCGACTGAGCAGGCGGGCACGCATCCGTTGATCAAAGAACTCCAACCGGTCCCTCCCTCGCTCCTTCGCGCGGTACACCGCCGCGTCGGCATTCCGCAGGAGCACCTCGGGTCGATCGCCGATTCCCCTTGCCGCGGCGATCCCGATGCTCGTCGTGACCACGACCTCCCCCGCGTCCAAAGAGATCGGTTCCGAGATCGACCTCCCGATGCGGTTGGCGATGGTCACCACGTGTCGGTCGTCCTCAAGGTCCTCGCAGAGCACGACGAACTCGTCCCCGCCGAAGCGCGAGGCCACGTCCTCAGGGCGCAGAGCCTTTCGCAAGCGATCTCCGATGCATGCCAGGACGCTGTCTCCGACCTCGTGGCCGAAGTTGTCGTTGATCGTCTTGAAGCGATCGATGTCGAGGAAGAGGACCGCGACCGAGCTCGGACGGCGCTCGGTTCGGGCAAGCGCCTGAGCGAGCCTCTCCATGAGGAGCGCGCGGTTGGCGAGCCCGGTCAGCGGGTCATGCAGGGCCTGGTGGGAGAGTTGAACCTCGGCGAACTTGCGCTCGATCGCGTAGCGGATCGCGCGGCCCAGGAGGTGGCCGTCCACCTGTCCCTTGACCAGGTAGTCCTGGGCACCTTCCTGCACGGCCTGGACCGCCTGAGCCTCGTCATCCGTGCCTGTAAGGACCACGATGGGCACGGATGGGTAGGCATCCCTTACCCGCTCGAGCGTCCCGAGCCCTTGGGCGTCGGGGAGCGAAAGATCGAGCAGGATGCAGGCGGGTACGTCCTTGGCGACGCGTCCGATCGCGTCCTCGACCGAAGAAACGTGGTTGATGCTGCCTGCGACGGGCCACGCCTCGCGAAGGAGCTCTTCCACGAGTCGGACGTCCCCGGGACTGTCTTCGACCAGGAGGATGGATGGGGCTTCGTCGATCGCGGCTATTGGGCTCATGCTCGGGGCAGTCGGACGATGTTTAGCCAGAAGTCTTCGATCGAAGTCACGGCGGCGATGAAATCGTGAACTTCGATCGGCTTCGTTATGTATGCATTGGCTTTGAGCTCATAAGACTGAAAAACGTCCCGCTCGGCAGCGGAAGTCGTCAGGATCACGATTGGGATGACGTGTAGCGAATCGTCTTGCTTGATCTCGGTCAGGACTTCGATCCCGTCCTTCCGGGGAAGGTTGAGATCGAGGATCACGAGGTCCGGGCGCGGCGCTCCAGTGTGCGGGGTTTCTCGACGGAGGAAGGCCATCGCGTCCTCTCCGTCTGTGGCGACGTGGAGCTCGTTCGCCACTTTCCCGATGCGAAGAGTCTCAGCCGTGAGGCGGATATCACCCGGGTTGTCCTCGACCAGCAAGATCTGGATCGGGCTACTGTCGAGTGCCATCTGGTCCCTCCGGGGCGTCCGGGATGGTGAAGCTGAATGTGCTTCCTCCACTGGGGGCAGTATCGACCCAGATCCGGCCGCCCAGCCGCTCCACCGCCCGCTTACAGACCGAGAGTCCCAGCCCTGCGCCGGGGTACTCGCCGAGGCCATGGAGGCGCTTGAAGGGCGCGAAGATCCGTTCGGCGTACACGGCATCGATCCCGATGCCGTTGTCCTCCACCGAGAAACGCCAGTTGTCGCCCCCTCTTGCGGCCGAGAAGCGTATGCGAGGAACCACGTCGGGCGCCGTGAACTTCAACGCATTGGAGATGAGGTTCTGGAAGACTTGTCCGAGCTGAGTCGGATCGGCGGTGATTGTCGGGAGAGGGCCCACTGTGATGTGGGCGTGCTTGTCGTTGATGACGGGTTCGAGCGACGAAAGAGTGTCGGCGATCAGTTCGTTCGTATCGACGGCGACCACCGCGAGTTCGGCTGTTCCTACCTGCGAGTAGTCGAGTAGATCCCGGATCAGTGTCTGCATGCGTTGCACCCCGTCCACCGCGAAGCCGATGAAGTCATCCGCGTCGGGATCGAGCTTGCCACGGTAGCGGTCGGCGAGGAGCTGCACGTAGCTCGACACCATCCTCAGCGGCTCCTGGAGGTCGTGGGACGCCACATATGCGAAGCTCGCCAGGTCAAGGTTGGACCGCTCGAGCTCCGATCTGTTCGCCTCGAGAAGCAACTCTGCGCGCTTGCGCCCGGTGACGTCGCGGACCGAGGCGATCACGAGCGTATCGGGCCCGGCGTTCAGGCTGCTCAGGTTGATGTCCACGGGGAACCTAGAGGCGTCCTTGCGCACACCGAAGAGTTCGAGGCCAACTCCCATAGAACGTGTACTCGGATCTCGGAGATACTCGGCGCGGTGGCGGGTGTGGACTTCCCGCAGGCTTTCCGGCAACAGCTCTTCGACGGGGACCCCGAGGAGTTCGTTGTGGGCGTAGCCGAAGAGTTTCTCCGTCTGGTCATTCACCACGATGATGGCGCCGCTGGCGTCGATGACGACCAGACCATCCGGTGCGGCGTGGAAAAGCGACTCGACGGCCTGATGGGGAAGATCCGCATCGCGCCCGTCGGTAGCTCCCGAATAACTCGTTTGCGTGTGCATCCGCCCCCGATCTTCAACCGCTCAGTCTCCTACACCCAAGGTCCCTGGCAAGCACCCAGGCGGACCATTTCTGCGTGTCGCCCGAGGGGCCGACCGGACAGTCAGTCGAACGACCGAGGCCGGTCCAAGGGTCCACGGTGATACGCTCAGCACCCGGTCCTCCTTCTGGAGGAGGTAAACATGGCCAACAAGGACAAGGGCGGTTCGAAGAGCTCGAAGACCGCGGCGAGCAAGTCGCTGAAGGAGAAGCGCGAGGCGAAGAAGGCCAAGGCGGCTGGCTCGAGTTCCTCATCGTCGGCAAACTGGACCAAGAAGTAGCTGTCGGGTCAGCAGTCGCCGGGACAGCAGCCGGCCCAGGCGAAGCCGGCGCTTGACCGCCAGTCGTCTTGACCGATCCGGCCCCCGACTGGCCTTCGAGGATGCTTGCGAGCACGAGCTGAAGGGCGACCCCCGACCCGTTTCGCCGGTATCGAGTGGGGGCCTCGTCGCCGTCATCTGCATAAACACGTGCAGAACGACTCGCCGACGCTCGCTGAAACGCACCCGTACTCATGAGGCTCCTCCAGTCCTGCTCAGGTTTCTGACCAGCGCCTTCGCTAGGCCCTTACCTAGGCGGAGGAGCGGGGTTCGAATGGTGCCATCGCTCGTTCATCCGAGGCCGCGATGAAGGTAGAGCGGCGTGTCCGTGAGGTTCGTTCCCGGATCCGCAAGGAAGAGCGTGCCGCGATCACCACGAGCTCCGGCGGTGTCGGACTGGTGCCGGCCAATGGCAGCCCGAGGTACGTGGCCGAACTGTTCGCGGACCAGGCCAGGACGAAGGCTAGGTTGGCGCAACGGCTATTCCAAGGCGTTTTGCCCTCGAGCGGCAAGGTCGTGGTGGTTCCAAGGGCGACCACCGGTGCGATCATGGGCATCCAGACCTCAGAAGGCAACGCGTACACGACCTCCTGGACCGCCACCGACACGACAAGCTCAACCGTGGCGACCATCGTCGGTTCACAAGATGTTTCGAGGGAGTTGCTGGATCGGGGCGTCAACACCGATGCCGACATCGCCGCATCTCTTGGCGCTAGCTTCGCCGGCCAGCTCGAGGCTCAGATCATCAACGGCTCCGGTGCTTCGGGACAGCTCACCGGCTTGCTGGGCGTCTCGGGCATCACGGCGAACTCGTACACGGACGCCACCGCCACCGCCGCAGAGGCCTGGGGTGCGATCCAGAAGCTCCTGGCCGACACCGGCACGGCCTACGGTGCCCCCATCGACACTCTCGTCATGCACTCTCGTCGTGCCCGCTGGTTGGCCGATACCGCGGCCTTCGGTGCGGCGAACTACGGGGCCGAGGTCCTCGAGACACAGGGCATCCCGACGAACCTCGGGGCCGGCACGAACGAAGACGCCATCATCGCCCTGGCCTTGGCGGAAACGCCGGTGTTCATCGGCCCGATCCGATTCGAGGTTGACCGCGGCGTGCTGTCGGGGAACCTCCAGGTGCGCATCTACGCCTTCGCCTACGTCGCGTTGGTGGGTGCTCGCCTGCCGGCATCCATTGGGAAGCTGAATGGCACTGGCTTGATCACACCGGTCTTCCCGTAACAGAGCCCAGGTCGTCGCCCCCTTCGCCTTGGCGGCGAATCTAGGCGGCGGGACCGCCTTCCTCCATTCGGGCGGGATGGTCTGCCGGGGTCGGGTCGGGGGAGCGATACCCCCGGCCCATCGCCCCCTCGCGTCGCGGCCGGTTCGTCGGACCATCGACTCAGGGATGCGACTACCCTTGCGATGCGATGGTCCTCCTCGGCGCAATTGCGGCCGCACTCGGCGTCATCGGACTGAAGTTGAGGTATCAGTACGCGAGGATGCACGTCTTTTACGCCTACAACCTGAAGCCGGACGACCCACGAGGCGACAAGACGCGACGCTTTTTCGTCCGCTGGGTCACCGTCTCGGCTTGGATCATGATCGTGATCGGCGCGGCGACCTTAGCCGTCGGTATTGCAACCGGTGATTGGATCGGTTGAGGAAGGCTGGGCAGGGTCGGCCGGGGGAGCGATACCTCCGGCCCATCGCCCCACCCGGACTAGCGTACGAAGACCCGGAGGAGGATGCCCGCTATGAGCACGATGCCGATCAATAGACCGATGCCGGACACGAGCGCTTCCATGCCGAAGTAATCGGTCGCCTGTGGGGCCAATCGTGTAGGTCCTTCGGCTAGGACCGTTGGCGAGCGTCCGATTTTTGGCTTCGACCTTCCCGTCCAACGAGCCTGACTCTCCATCACGTGCTCGACCGCTGATCTCGGGTAGTCGCCGTCTTACCCTCGACTAGACCGCCGGTTCGCCGTGCGGCGCGGGCGCTCGGTGGGTCCTATCGCGGTCGCTCAGCCTCCCGCAACATCCCGACCAGCACCGCCCGCAGCACCCTGTCCTCCTCGCAGTCGATCAGGGGCTCGGCGAAGGCGCGGGTCTGGTGGTTCCTATGAGAAGGGATCAGAATCCGTTCTATGTACGGTGGAGCGAATCAGGACTTCCTCTTCGCCCTCGGAGACAGGGCCCTGCGGTCTGTGGACCGTCTACAGACGTACTACTCGGTCCAGCACCGCCATCCGGACGGGCAGGGGTGGCTCGAACTTGCACGCTTCGCGACTCGCGGTGATGCAAGACGCGCAATGGGGTCTGTGGTCGCGGCGGGAGAGGCGGCCACGGATGAACTTCGCGTGCGGAAGGTGACCCGTCCTTCAGACTGAGTCCGCTCCTATCCGAGCGCCCGCCGATCCTCTCGGCTCGCTCGAAGTCCGGCAGCATCAGGACGTGGAGGAGCTCGGCGCGTGGAGCGGGACCAAGGGCATCCAGGCCCTCGCGCAGTCGGCGTTCGAGCTCGTCGGGGTGCAGTGGCCAGAAGGCTATGCCGTGGGACCACCATCCCCAAGCGGCTCCAGTCGCCAACAGGGGAAAGGGGGCCGACTCGCCCTGAAGCGGCCCCCATCTTCCCCTGGGCTTGATCCACCTAGCAGCGGCTGACGAAGAAGTCGTAGTCGCGGTTGTTGCTGCTGTCGTAGTCCAGGCCAGTGGTCAAGAATTCGGGCGGAGTCGACGTGGAATCCCGCCACACATAGCCGAAAGTTCCCGCAGGGTCACCGTATGAGCTGACCCCCACCGTCCGCATGCAGTTCAGGGCCTTCTGAACCTTGATCAACTCACTCTTCAGACACTTCAGCGAAGCCTGAGTCACGGCGGTGGAGCAACGACTAGCGCCGCTCAGGGCTGCAAACGCTGATTCTGTCTTACTTGATCGAGTCGAAGT
>JBKPRY010000154.1:0-5042 GCA_046734755.1 Actinomycetota bacterium
TCGGGGTCGATGCCGAAGCGGATCCTCGTGATCCGCCGAACGCGGTCGCGCCCCTCGTGCACGAACTCGATCGACGAGCCGTTCACGGTCGGAGGGATCGATGACCCGCCCGAGTGCCGATGGGTCATGCCGCGCACGTCGAAGATGTCGGCGAAGTCCGCGCCGAACGTCAGCGCGACCTCGAGCGTGACGTCGAAGGGGTTGTAGTTCTTGATCCGGATGCGCTCGAACAGATCGCCGGAGATAGCGCGGACGCGCCGAACGTTGATCGTCTGCTGCGGCGCGCACAGCACCTCGTCCTCGAACAGGTCGGGGTTCGTCATGTCGACGTGCGACTGGTAGCCGCGTTCGGCCGAGGACGACAGCAGCACGAGGTCGCGCCCGTTCACGGTCATGCGGAAGTGCGACAGGAACCGCGTGTCGTGCGAGTACAGGCCGAGGCCGTCTCGACCGTCGTGGTCCAGGTTCCCCTCGAGGTCGGAGTAGAGGAAGGTCTGGCCCTCCTTGACCGCGAGGGTCTTGCTCGCGAGATCCGTGACCAGAACCGGGGCCGCGCCCTCTTCCGGCCGGTGGAGCGGGGTGGGCGCGACGACGCTCGCCGGCTTGCTCGCCGCCGGGTCGGCCGCCGTCGCCGGGTCGGCCGCCGTCGCCGGGTCGGCGGCCGTTGACGGGTCGGGCCGGGGATCGGATTCGGTCATCGTTCAACCATCGTCGCAGGTGATACGCGCCTTCAGCCCCGACGGATGTGGACCCCGTCGGCTCGCACGGGCACACGCACGATCCCCCACCCTTTGACCGGTTCCGGTGTGACGACGTCGTGGCGCTCGAACGCGAGCAGCGTCGGTCCGGAACCCGAGACGCACGCGGCCAGCCCGGCCGCGCGCAGGCCCTCGAAGACCTCGCGCATCTCGGGGACGAGCCCCAGCCGGACGTCTTCGTGGAGGCGGTCGCGCATCGCCGCGTGGAGGAGATCGGGCTCGTGCAGGAGGGCGACGGCCACGAGCGCGGCGTGCCCTGCGTTGGACACGGCGTCCTGGCGCGGGACCGCGTCCGGGAGCGCCCGCCTGGCGGCCTGGGTCGAGATCACGATGTCCGCGGGAACGAAGAGCGCCGGCCGGAGCTCGGGGTCCGGGTCGAAGCGGGCCACCACGCTCTCGTCCACCACGATCGTGAACCCCCCGAACACGGCGGCGGCCGCGTTGTCCGGATGCCCCTCGAGTCCGGCGGCGATCTCGAGGATCGTGGTCCGATCCAGACCAAGACCGAGTGCCGCGTCGGCGAGCGCAACACCGGCGACCGCGGCGGCGGCCGAGGACCCCAGGCCGCGTTCGAGCGGGATCCGGTTGCGGCCGTGGATCCAGGCGGGGGGAACGACACGCTCGAAGCGCGCGGCGGTCTCGGCCAGGGCGCGCGACACGAGGTCGGTCCCGTCGGTCGGCAGCTGGTCCGCGCCCGCGCCCTCCCACGTCACGCGGGGCTCGGAGTCCGTGTCCAGTGCGACCTCGTTGCACAGATCGAGCGCGAGCCCGAAACAGTCGAACCCGGGACCCAGGTTCGCCGAGGTCGCCGGGACCGTCGCGGTGAGGCGCACGGCTACAGCCCGAGCTCGGCCGCGACGGCGTCCGGCTCGGCCGGGACCGTGATCGGCGCCGCCCCCCCGCTCGTCGCCCACTCAGGGTCCTTCAGCCCGTGACCCGTGAGCACGCAGACGACGGTACCGCCGCGCGGGAGCCGGTCCTCGTTCGCGAGCCGCAGCAGCCCGGCGACGCTCGCCGCCGAGGCCGGCTCGGCGAACAGACCCTCGCGCGCGACCCGTCGGTAGGCATCCAGGATGTCGCGGTCGGTCACCGCCAGGATCGCGCCCTCCGATTCCGATGCCGCCGCGATCGCCAGGTCCCACGATGCCGGGTTGCCGATCCGGATGGCGGTGGCGATCGTGTGCGGCTCTTCGACGGGGTGCCCGAGGACGAGGGGCGCGGCGCCGCTCGCCTGGAACCCGAACAGCCGCGGCGGCTCGTGGATCGTCCCATCGGCCAGGTACTCGGAGTAGCCCAGCCAGTGGCTCGAGATGTTGCCGGCGTTCCCGACCGGGACGCAGTGCAGGTCGGGCGCGCGGCCGAGCGCGTCCACGATCTCGAACGCGCACGTCTTCTGTCCCTGCAGGCGGTAGGGGTTCACCGAGTTCACGAGGGTCACCGGGTGGCGCTCGGCGACGCCGCGGGCGAGCTCGAACGACGCGTCGAAGTTCCCCTCCACCTCCAGCACGCGCGCGCCGTGCACCAAGGTCGCGGCCATCTTCCCGGGCGCGATCTTGCCCTTGGGGACGAGGACGCCGCAGGCCAGCCCCGCCTTGCCCGCGTAGGCGGCGGCGCTCGCGCTCGTGTTCCCCGTGGAGGCGCACACCACCGCCTTGGCACCCTCCTCGACCGCCTTGCTGATCGCGACGGTCATCCCGCGATCCTTGAACGAGCCGGTCGGGTTCGCGCCCTCGTACTTCAGGAAGACCTCGCACCCGGTCTCGACCGACAACGACTCCGAGCGGACGAGCGGGGTCCCGCCCTCGCCGAGCGTCACCACCGGCGTGGCCGGGCCGACCGGCAGCCGGTCCCCGTACTCCTGGATCACGCCGCGCCAGGTTCGGGCCACGATCACTCCTCGGCCTCGACCCGGAGGACGCTGCGGACCTCCTCGACCCCCGGGAGTCCGCGGAGCACGCCCATCGCTTCCTGGAACGCGCCCTCGCGGGCCCGGTGGGTGATGAACACGAGCTGCGCGTCGTCGCCGAACCCCTCCTGCCAGACGCTCTTGATCGAGACCTCGCTGCGGCCGAACACGCTTGCGATCTCGGCCAGGACGCCGGGGCGATCCTCGACGCGCAGCAGGATGTAGTACTGGCCGGTCATCTCGTTCATCGGGCGGATCGTCCGCTCGTAGAAGCACGTGCAGCCGAGGCCACGGGCACCTGTGAGCAGGTTCCTGGCGACGCTGACGAGGTCGCCCACGACGGCGGTCGCCGTGGCCTCCCCGCCGGCGCCACGGCCGTAGAACATCAGCTCGCCGACGTCGGCGCCCTCGACGAATACCGCGTTGTAGGCGTCCCGGACCGCCGCGAGCGGATGCGACGCGGGGATCATCGCGGCGTGCACGCGGGCGGCGATCCGCTCGTCCTCACCCATCTCGGCGATCGCGAGCAGCTTCACCACGTAGCCGAGCCGCCGCGCGAACTCGATGTCCTCGGTGGTCACGTTCGCGATGCCCTCGCGGTACACGTCGCTCGCGACGACCCGGGCGTTGAACGCGATCGACGCGAGGATCGCGCACTTGGCGGCCGCGTCGTGCCCGTCGATGTCGGCGCTCGGGTCGGACTCGGCGTACCCGAGCCGCTTCGCGTCGGCCAGGACCTCGGCGAACGCACGTCCCTCCTCCGACATCTTCGTCAGGATGAAGTTGGTGGTTCCGTTCACGATCCCCATGACGCGGCGCAGGCGCTCGCCGGTGAGCGACTCCTTCAGCGGGCGGATCAACGGGATCCCGCCCCCCACGGCCGCCTCGAAGTACAGGTCCAGGCCCTTCCCCTCCGAGGCGTCGAACAGCTCGCGCCCGCGCGTCGCGAGCAGCTCCTTGTTGGCCGTGACGACGGGCTTGTCGCGTTCGAACGCCGCGAGGACCAGCGAACCCGCGGGTTCGAGCCCGCCGATCAGCTCGCAGACGATGTCGACCTCCGGGTCGTCCAGCAGGGCCATCGGGTCGTCGACGAACCGCGGCGGCGTGGATCCGACGTCCCGCGGCTTGGCGGCGTCGCGGACCGCCACCTTGTGCACCTGCAGCCTGCACCCGGCGCGACGCTCGATGTCGTCGCGGTGGCGGTCGAGCAGCCGGACGACGGCGGCGCCGACGGTGCCGCAGCCCAGCATCCCGACCCGCAGGACCCGCTCGCTCATCCCACCTCTACGCCTCCTTGATCTCGGCCCGTCTCAGTATGTCGCGCCGGCCCGGCGCGAACCTCACGTCGCATCGCTTCGCGCCATCGCCTCGGGCGCCGACACGCCGAGCAGGCCGAGCAGGTTCGCGATCGTCCGCTTGGTACCCCGGCAGAGCCACAGCCGGGCCTGCGTCAGCTCGGCGTCATCGGACAGGACCGGGCACTCCGCGTAGAAGTGATGGAAGCGGGCGGCGAGATCCTGGGCGGCGTGGGTGAGCCGGTGCGGCGCCCGGATCTCGGCGGCGGTCGCGATCTGCGACGGCACGTCCGCGACGGCGCGCAGGAGATCCAGCTCGGCCTCGTGCTCGAGCCGCTCCAGGTCGGTCTCGTCGATCGGCCGGGTCCGGATGCCCCGTTCCGCCGCCTTGCGCAGGATCGATGCGATCCTGGCGTGCCCGTACTGGACGTAGTAGACGGGGTTCTCGAGCGACTGGCGTTTCACCGCCTCGATGTCGAACCTCATCGTCACGTCGTTGCTGAACATCAGCAGGTGGAAGCGGGCCGCGTCCGTGCCCACCTCGTCGATCAGCTCGTCGAGGCTGATGAAGGTCCCCGCGCGCTTGCTCATCGGGACCGGCACCCCATCGCGAAGGAACGAGACCCACTGGTAGATCACGATCTCGACGCGCTCGGCGTCGTAGCCGAGGGCCTGGGCGGCCCCCCGGATCCGCGCGACATCGCCGTGATGGTCGGCGCCCAGGACGTACACGAGGTGGTCGTAGCCGCGCTCGAACTTGTCCACCAGGTACGCGGCGTCGGCGCCGAAATACGTGTGCGTGCCGTTCGAACGCACGAGCGGCCGGTCCTTGTCGTCGCCGAACGCCGTCGAGCGGAACCACACCGCCCCCTCCGCGTCGAAGGCATGGCCTGCGTCCCGCAGACGCCGGACGGCGTCGGCGATCAGGCCCTTCTCCTGGAGCACCCGCTCGTGCATGAAGCTGTCGAAGCGCACACCGAACCGCTCGAGCGACCGGCCGATCTGCTCGAGGGCCAGGCGGGCGCCCTCCAGCTGGATCCTCACGACCCGTTCGGGCGGAGGAAGGTCGGCGAGGTCCGGTCC
>JBKPRY010000155.1:0-2859 GCA_046734755.1 Actinomycetota bacterium
CCCCACGCGCACTCGATCGGGACGTCCTCGAAGCTCGGGAACATCCGAGAGAGGTCGTCGGCCACCCGTCGCGCGTAGCGCGGCTCGTAGTCGTACCGATGGTCGATCAGGCGTGCGAGGTCCGGCTGCAGCCCGCCGAGCCCGAGCGCGATCCGGCCGTCGGGCGTGGTCCGCGCGTAGTGGATCGACGAACGCAGGTCCCGGATCGCCTCGCCGCCCGTCCAGCCGAGCGCCTGGATCCGGTCAGGGGACGGCGCGGTCACGACCATGTAGGACCCGCGGAGCGTGAGCCGCGGCTTGAAGGCCTTCCACCAGGTCGCCCACGCGCCGAGGCCGACCACGGCGTCGCCGGCCCGCACCGAACCGTTCGGCGTCTCGGCGGTGACCTGCGCACCCATGCCGAGCCGCGTGACCGTCGTGCGTTCGAAGATCCGGACGCCGTTCTCGATCAGCAGGCGCCGGAGGCCCCGTGCCAGCCTCGCGGGGTGAACGGTCGCGGCGTCGGCGATCAGTATCCCGCTGCCGAACCGGGGGGACGCGCACCGCTGCTGGACCTCGGCGGCGGTCAGGATCTGGTACTCGTCCTCGACCCCCAGCGCGCGCGCGGCCTCGAGTGAGCCCTCCCACGCGCCCTCGTGCCGGTCGTTCGTCGCGACCGCGAGGTCGCCGCCGTGGCGGAACCACGCGTCGATGCCGTTCGCACGGCACCAGGTGCCGATCTCGGTGGGCGCGCGCCCGCAGGTCATCAACAGCTCCAACCCGTCGGCGTCGCCATAGGTGTGACGGACGTCGCGGATCTTCTCCCACCATCCGTCGCAGAACCCACCGTTGCGGCCGCTCGGGCCGCCCCCACAGATGTCGGATTCGAGCAGCACGACGTCGAGATCGGGTTGCCGCTCCTTCAGGAACCACGCGGTCCACATGCCCGTGTACCCCCCGCCGAGGATCACGACGTCCGCGGTCGTGTCACGATCGAGCGGCGGCGCCTCCGGCCCGGCGAACTCCGGCAGCGCCAGCGCCTCCTCCAGCCACCACGAGCGCTCTGCGGGGCGGGGTGGATCGGCGTTCGGCATCGATCCCTCGTGCCTCCTCGTCCTACCCCCGTGGCCCGCGACCGGCTGCGGTATCGTGCGAGCCCATCCTTCCACGTCTGTCGGCCCGGCCGGTTGGCGGGGTCGTCCAGGAGGTCACCGCCATGGTCGATCGTCCACGGTCCCGCATGGTCACCGACGGGCCCGAGCGCGCACCGGCGCGGGCGATGCTCCGCGCCGTCGGCTTCTCCGAGGAGGACTTCGGCAAGCCCCAGGTGGGCGTCGCGTCGTCGTGGAACGAGGTCACCCCATGCAACTACCACCTCGGCAAGCTCGCCGCGCTCGCGAAGGAGGGCGTCCGTCAGGGCGATGCGGTGCCGATGGAGTTCACGACGATCGCGGTCTCCGACGGGATCGCGATGGGGCACGAGGGGATGAAGGCGTCGCTGATCAGCCGCGACGTGATCGCGGACTCGGTCGAGCTCGTGATGCACGCAGAGCGGCTGGACGGTCTCGTAGGGATCGCGGGGTGCGACAAGTCCGAGCCGGGGATGCTGATGGCGATGGCCCGGCTCAACCTGCCGTCGGTCTACCTGTACGGTGGGACGATCCTCGCGGGGACCTACGGCGGTCGTGACATCACGATCCAGGACGTGTTCGAGGCGGTAGGGGCTCACGCGAGGGGCTCGATCGACGACGCCGAGCTCCTCGGCATCGAGCGCGCGGCGTGCCCGACCACCGGCTCCTGCGCCGGCATGTACACGGCGAACACGATGGCCGCGGCCGGGGAGGCGCTCGGCATGTCGTTGCCGGGCAGCGCCAGCCCGCCTGCCGTCGACTACCGCCGCGAGGTGTTCGCGCGGGAGTCGGGCCTCGCGCTGACCAAACTGCTCGGATCCGGTCTTCGGCCGCGGGACATCCTGACCAAGGACGCGTTCACGAACGCGATCGCCGTCGTGATGGCGCTGGCCGGCTCGACGAACGCGGTGCTGCACCTGCTCGCGATCGCGCACGAGGCGGGGGTCCGGCTGGAGCTCGACGACTTCGACCGCATCAGCAGGGCGGTGCCCCATCTCGTCGACGTCCGCCCGGCCGGCCGGTTCGTGATGCAGGATCTCGATCGCGTGGGCGGGGTGCCGGTCGTGATGAGAGAGCTCCTCGACGCCGGCCTGCTGAAGGGCGACGCGATCACGGTGACGGGCAAGACGATCGCCGAGAACCTCGAGGAGCTCGAGCCGCCGGGACCGGACGGTTCGATCGTCCGGTCGTTCTCGGAGCCGATCCACACCGAGGGCGGCACGGCGATCCTCTACGGTTCGCTGGCGCCGGAGGGCTCCGTCATGAAGGTCGCCGGGGCCGCGTCGCTCGAGTTCCGCGGGCGGGCCCGGCCGTTCGACTCCGAGCAGGAGGCGTTCGAGGCGGTCACGAGCGGGGCGATCGTGGCGGGCGACGTCATCGTGATCCGGTACGAGGGCCCGAAAGGATCCCCCGGGATGCCGGAGATGCTCGCGGTGACCGCGGCGGTCGCGGGCGCCGGTCTGGGCTCCGATGTCGGCCTGATCACCGACGGACGGTTCAGCGGCGCCTCGAAGGGCTACAGCGTGGGCCACGTCTCGCCGGAGGCATTCGTCGGCGGCCCGATCGCGCTGGTGCGCGAGGGAGACCCGATCGCCATCGACGCTGCGAACCGCAGGATCGACCTGCAGGTGGACGACGCCGAGCTCGAGCGGCGACGAGCCGCCTGGCGCGCCCCCGAACCTCGCTACACGAGCGGCGCGCTCGCGAAGTACGCGAAGCTCGTGGGCTCGGCCTCCCGGGGCGCCGTCAC
>JBKPRY010000156.1:0-2084 GCA_046734755.1 Actinomycetota bacterium
CGGCCCCTCCCTACACTGCCGTGGTGAGCGACGGGAGCACGATGGCGATTGTCGAGCGGGCACCGACGCCCGACGAGTACCGGCGCCTGCGGGCGAGCGTCGGCTTGAACGAGCTGAGCCCGGACGGCATCCGGGCTGGGCTGTCGGGTTCGTTGTACTCGGTCGTGCTCGAGCGCGACGGCGACGCCGTGGGGTGCGACCGCGTGGTCGGGGACGGGGGCGTCTATTTCTACGTGCAGGACGTCATCGTCCTGCCCGAGCTCCAGGGGCTGGGATGGGGCGCGCGCATCATGGACGCGGTGATGCGCTACCTCGACGCATCGGCTCGACCGGGCTCGTTCATCGGACTGATGGCCGCCAAGGACGTCGAGGGGTTCTACGGGCGATACGGGTTCGACCGGCGGCCGGACGACCGCCCCGGGATGTTCCGGATCCGATGACTATCTCCGGCGAACCCCGGCGATCGGCCTCGCCTTGCCGTGAAATGGAGACCTCGTAGCATGGTCGCCATGCGGAGGACCCTGGCCCTCCTCGGCGTGCTCGCGGTCGCGGCGACGGTGATCCACGCTCAGGCCTCGGAGGACACACACCGGCGAACCCGTCACCGCGCCGAGCCGGCCGGCACCGGGACGACCCGATTCGTCATCGCGGCCGCGGGCGACATCGCCTGTCAGAGCGCGGCGTACGGATCGGGCTCGCCGGGGAACTGTCAGTACGACGACACCGCTCGCCTGATCGACGGCGCGGACCTGGCTCGCGTGCTCCTGCTCGGCGACAACCAGTACGAGGTGGGCGCCTTCGCCGCCTACATGAGCTACTTCGACCCGACCTGGGGACGCGCCAAGCCGAACCTCGCCCCCGCCCCCGGCAACCACGAGTACGCGAACGACCCGTCCTCCAGACCTCGCGGGTACTTCCGGTACTTCGGCGACGCGGCAAAGGGACCGGACGGGCTCGGGTACTACTCGTACGACGTCGGCGCGTGCCCCGACGACCCGTGTTGGCACCTGATCTCGTTGAACTCCGAGCTCTGCTTCGCGACGGGAGGCTGCGGCCCGGCCGCCGATCCGTCCGATCCCGGTCCGGGGAACCGGATGTACGCCTGGCTTGCGCAGGACCTCGTCGATCATCCCGACTCGGACTACCCGTGCACCCTCGCGTATTGGCACCATCCGCGGTTCTCCTTCTCCACCGGGAGCGGCGCGACGAGCACGGTGGGCCCGCTCTGGCAGTTGCTGCACGCGGCGCGCGCCGACGTCGTGCTGAACGGTCATTCGCACAACTACCAACGCTGGCGCCCCATGGGCCCGAACGGCGACCTCGACCGTGAGACCGGGATCCGCGAGTTCGTGGTCGGGACCGGCGGTGCGAGCCACTACGCCCTGCCGAGCGGTACGAGGCCCGACAACCTCGTCGCGGCGCAGGCGGATGCGTTCGGCGTCCTGAAGCTCACGCTCAAGACGGAGCGGTATCGGTGGAGGTGGGTGTCGGCCGCCGGTCAGCCGGCGTTCGACGACGTTTCGGGGCACGCCGTTCGGTGCGTGCGCGCTACCCCTTGACGCCGGTGAGCGTCACGCCCTCGACGAACACGCGCTGGGCGAGGAAGAACAGGATGATCACGGGAAGCATGAAGAGCACGGACGCGGCCATCGTCAGGTTCCACTGGGTCTGGAACTGCCCCCGGAACTCGGACAGGCCGATCGAGAGGGTCCACAGCTTGGGGTTCTCGCCCAGGTAGAGCAGCGGCGCGAAGAAGTCGTTCCACGAATAGAGGAACTGGAACAGGGCGACCGCGGCGATGGCCGGCTTGGCGAGCGGCACGATCAGCCGCGTCATGATCTGCCACTCGCTCGCGCCGTCCACCCGCGCGGCGTCCGAGAGCTCGGACGGGATCGTGAGGAAGAACTGGCGGAGCAGGAAGATCGTGAACGCGTCCCCGAAGAAGAGCGGAACGATCAGCGGCTTCATCGTCCCGATCCACCCGAACCGCACGAACAGGATGTACAGCGGGATCACGGTCACCTGGAACGGGAGCATCATCGTCGCCAGGACGACCAGGAACGTCGCCTCCCGGCCCTTCCACC
>JBKPRY010000157.1:0-1334 GCA_046734755.1 Actinomycetota bacterium
CACGATCGCGCCCAACGGATACTCGCCGCCCGCGGCACGCCGGATCGCCGCGGACATCCGGAGCAGCCGTGCCGTGCGGAGGCTTGGCCGGCGAACCTCAGAAGACTCGATGTCGAGCGCGAACGAGTCGAACCCGTTGCCCCTGCGCGTCTCGAACCGGATCGTCCGGACGGCCCGGTGCAGGTCGAGCGCGACGTCGCGGAACCCCGGCAAGTACCACGCCACCACCTCGAGACGCCGTCGGTGCGCGGCGTCGACGATCGCCGCCACGCCCTCCGGGTGCACGAACGGCCGGTGGCGGTGGTAGTTCGAGCTCTGCAGGTAGATCGTTCGGATGCCGTGCGCGGCCATGGACCGCACCGCGTGCGCCGGGTGCTCCCACACGTCCGTGTCGTAGATGTCGATCCAGGTGCCGAGCCCCTCGTACGGCTTCGTGGCCGGGGAGGAACCGGGCGTCCCCTTCCCGGGCTCGAGCCACCGGTTCGTCGACCGATGGGACGACCCGTGCCGCCCCGCCGCCGATCCGACGACCTCGGGCGAACCCATGCACGCCGCGAACCCCGCCAGACAGAGCAGCGCACACGCGCGAGCGACCCTCGACCTCATGCACCATCCCCCTGCAACGCCGGTCCCCGAAGAACAGAGAACGTCCGGAACGCTCCAAGGTTCGGTCCCATCGATATCGGGCTCGGATCGGTCGGGCTCGGTCCGGACCGCCGGGAAGGGAGCCGCGCCCGCTAGGATGAGCGCTCCTTCGGAGGACCTCGGGAGCGAACGGACGATGGGAGACGACGGCATCGCGGCGGACCGGCTGCTCGAACGCTATTGGGAGGGGCTGCTCGAAGTCGAGCCGCTGCTCGGTACGGCGATCGGCGACGAGCGCTTCGACGACCGGCTCCCCGACCCCGGACCCTCCGGTCGCGCGGAGCGCGAGCGCCTGCACCGCGGCGCGCTCGAGGAGCTCGGGCTGCTCGAGGTCGACCAGCTCGACGAGGACCGACGGGTCAGCCTCGACATCCTCGAGGCGATCGCGCGCCGCGACCTCGCCGCGCTCGAGCACCGGACCGACCGCCTGACCGCGGTGAGCCACCTCTGGGGTCCCGCGGGCCTGGTGGGCGAGCTCGCGTCGCTCCAGCGCGCCGACACGCCCGAACGCCTCGAACGCTACGCGGCTCGGATCGCTGCGACCCCGTCCTTCTACGACGCCGAGCTCGAGATCATGCGCGAGGGCGTCGCCGACGGCGTCACGGCTCCGCGGATCGTCGCCGAACGCGCGCTCGCGCAGACCGAGCGGCTCATCGAGGCGGGTGCCCAGGACTCGCCCGCGCTCGCGC
>JBKPRY010000158.1:0-7557 GCA_046734755.1 Actinomycetota bacterium
TTGTCCGCGACCGCCCGCCGAAGCCTCCGCACGTCCGGAGCATAGGGGGCGCCGAAGCGCCCGTTGCTTGTGGGCCACTTGTGGGCCGCGCGGTCGTCGCGATCACGCAGTCGGGTTTTTCAGCTAGATCGGGTGGGCCCCCGGGGACTCGAACCCCGAACCTGCGGATTAAGAGTCCGTTGCTCTGCCAGATTGAGCTAGAGGCCCGCCGCAGTGTAGCAAGCGGTCGGTCGCCTCAGGGACCCGCCAGCAGCGCCTTGACGCCGACGATGATGACGGCGATGAGCAAGGCGATCGCGCCGTGGCCGATCGCTCGGTGATGCCGGACGCCGCCCGCGCGCGCGACGGCGTAGGCCGTGACGCCCACCAGCGCGGCCGTTGCGAACGCCGCGACGTCCAGGGCCCGGTCGAGCGGCAGGAACAGGAACGGGACCGAGACGGCCGCGGCGACGGCGATCGCCGCGACCAGCTGCACAAGGGCCGCGATCGCGGCTTCGGATCGGCGCTGCCCGGCGGAGAACAAGCGGCTGGCGAGATCGAACGCGAACACGTGCGCCAGTGCCAGGCCGATCGTCGTGGCCCAGATCGTGGCGAGCACGATGCCCTCGCTGTCCGCGTGATCGCCCACCGCGACGAACTCCGCCGCCAGTACGAGGCACACGTAGAGGGCCATCGTGACCCCCTCCTGCTGGGCTTCGGCGGGCAGCGTCTTCAGGCTGTGGCGATCCACTGGTTGAGAGATCTCCGACGGCTCGGGCTCGGGGTGACCGAGGGGACTCGAACCCCCAACCCCCAGGACCACAACCTGGTGCTCTGACCACTTGAGCTACGGCCACCGCGTTCGGTCGCGATTGTACCCGGGCCCCGCTCGGCCCTTGCCGGGCTCGCGGGTGTCTGCGATGATTGAACGGCCGTTCAAACAGTCCGCCGCGCAGGAGGAACGAGGGCCATGGCGGTTCGCGAGTCCGTCGAGATCGACCTGAACAGGGTTGACCGCCTCATCCGGGAGCAGGAGGCCGAGCTCGAGCCCCGGCACAGGGCATCGATCGAGTACCGGAAGCACGCCGAGCGCCACGTGGCCGGCGGCGTTGCCTCCTCCTGGCAGGACGCGCCCCCGCACGCGATCTTCATCGATCGCGGTGACGGCGCCCGGATCTGGGACATCGACGGCAACGAGTACATCGACTACCACCTCGGCTACGGGGCGATGGTCGTCGGTCACGCGCATCCTGCGATCGTCGAGGCGATCCGGCGACAGGCGTCGCGCGGGACGCACTTCGCCCAGCCGACCCGCGACCTGGACGTGATCGGGGAGAACCTGGCGGACCGCTTCTCGCTCCCGCTGTGGCGGTTCTGCAACTCGGGAACCGAGGCGACGCTGGAGGCCGCTCGGCTGATGCGAGCCAAGACCCGTCGCGACCGGCTGATCAAGATCGAGGGGACCTATCACGGGCACCACGACTCGCTGATGTTCAGCGTGATCCCGGATCCGGAGCTGATGGGGCCGCGCGAGCATCCGGTGACCGTCCCCCAGGCGCCCGGCATCCCGCAGGCGTTCGCCGACCTCGTGCGGGTGGTGCCGTTCAACGACCTCGCGGCCGCCCGACAGGCGTTCGAGGAGCACCCGGGCGAGGTCGCCGGGATGATCGTCGAGCCGGCGATGATGAACTGTGGGGTCGTCCTCCCCGAACCCGGATACCTGCAGGGCCTGGCCGACCTGTGCCACGAGTTCGGTGCCTACCTCGCGTTCGACGAGGTGAAGACCGGCGCCACGCTCGCGTACGGCGGCGCCGTCGAGGCGTTCGGCGTCGTGCCCGACATCGTGTGCCTGGCCAAGGCGATCGGGGGCGGGACGCCGTGCGGCGCGATCGGGGCGACCGAGGAGCTGTTCGCGCTGGTGGTGGGTGGCGAGTACGACATGGCGGGGACGTTCAACGGCAACCCGCTCACGATGGCCGCCACGCGCGCGACCCTCACCCAGGTGCTCGTTCGCGACGCGTACCCCGCCCTGGACCGCCTCCACGGCCTCCTGGTCGAGCGGCTGTCCGCCGTGATCGAGCGCCACCGGCTGCCGGCCTACGTGACGGGCCTCGGCGCGAAGGGCTCGGTGATCTACTCGCCGACGCCGGTGCGCGAATACCGGGACGCGCTCGCCATCGACGAGCGGATCACGTACCTCGCGTGGCTGTTCCAGCAGAACGGCGGCGTGTTCAAGTCCCCGTGGTCCAAACAGGAGACCTGGACGCTCTCCGTCGCTCATACCGACAGGGACATGCAGCGCTACGTGGACAACTTCGACACGTTCGCCCGGGCCGTCACAACGTAACGCCATCACCGCGTGAGCCGCGAACTCCTCATCGGATCGCCGGACGGACGGAGGCTCGAGGCCGTCGAGGAGGGCGACCCGGACGGCACGCTGGTCGTCTTCCATCACGGGAGCCCCGGCGCCGCGGTGCCGTTCGAACCGTTCGGCCGGGCCGCCGCCGAGCGCGGGGTCCGGCTGGTGACGATCTCGCGGGCCGGGTTCGGGGACTCGAGCCGGGACGAGGGTCGCAGCGTGGCGAGCGCGGCCGCCGAGGCCGCCGCGCTCGCCGATCACCTCGGCGCCGAGCGGTTCCTCACGATGGGGTGGTCCGGCGGCGGGCCCCACGCGCTCGCGTGCGCGGCGCTGCTGCCCGACCGCGTCCGCGCCGCCGCGACGATCGCCGGGGTCGCACCGTACGACGCGCAAGGCCTGGACTGGACGGCGGGGATGGGGGAGAACAACCAGATCGAGTACCCGCTCGCCGCGCGCGACCCCGACGAGCTGCTCAGCTGGATGCGGCCGCAGGTAGAGGCGCTCGGCTCCGTGGAGCCGGGCGAGATCGTGTCCGAGCTCCGGAGCCTGATCTCCGAGGTCGACGAGGCCGAGGTGACCGGTCCGTTCGGCGAGCTCATGGCGACGTCGTTCCATCGAGCGTTTCGCGCGGGGCCGTGGGGATGGTTCGACGACGATCTCGCGTTCGTCCGGCCCTGGGGGTTCGAGCTCTCGTCGATCCGCGTGGCAGTCTCGGTGTGGCAGGGACGGCAGGATCTGATGGTGCCGTTCGCGCACGGCGAGTGGTTGGTCGAGCACATCCCGACGGCGCGACCCCGCCTCCGCCCGGAACACGGACACCTCTCGCTCGCCGTGGGGTCGATCGGCGAGATCCTCGACGACCTCCTGGAGGCCTCCGCGATCGAAAGGTAGCGGCGCTAGGTCGCGCCGAGCGCCGATCGCAGCCGCTCGAGCATGGTCTGCTCGCCCTCGCTGACCCGGACGGCGCCGATCCCCATGAAGCCGCCCTCCTTGGCGGCGTTGGCCGATGCCTGGGCGACCTCGAGCAGCCATCGGCGGAACGCGGCCGCTTCCTCCTGCGTGGCCTTGGCGTCCAGGATGCTGTTCACGATGCCGATCTCGTCCATCACCGCCTGATCCGCCGGCGTCGAGCCTTCGGGCTTGAACCCCTCAAGGGGGTTCTGCTTCTGGGCGACCATCGACGAGATCTCCTGCGACACCTCGATCAACAGCTGCTCGCGGGACGGTGGGCTGGACGCCGCCTTCAGTGCCGCCGTCGTCTCGTGTGCGATCTCGATCGGTCCGCCCGGATCCGAGATCGTGATCGCGGCGGCGACCACGAACGGCGACCGTCTCAAGTGCATCCATTCCTCGTCCACGTAATCCGCCTTGGTCGACATTTGGGCTCCTTTCGTCTGGTGTTCCGAGGCTACGACGGCGCTGCCGCCGGCGCCACCGGGCCGCCCATCCGGCTGGATAGACTCCACGCGATACCCGTCGATCGAGGAGATGCGTCATGAAACAGGCCGAACGGGTCGAAACGGCGACCCCGCGCACGTCCGAGGGGCACATCGCCCTGGTCGAACGCACGACCGCGCACAACTACCACCCGCTCCCGGTGGTCGTGGCCGAGGCGGAGGGCTGCTGGGTCACCGACGTCGAGGGCAGGCGCTACCTCGACATGCTGGCCGCGTATTCGGCCCTCAACTTCGGGCACCGTCATCCCGAGCTGATCGTCGCGGCCAAGGAGCAGCTCGACCGGGTGACGCTCACGAGCCGAGCGTTCCACAACGACCAGATGGGCCCGTTCCTGCGCGATCTCACAGAGCTCTGCGGCATGGACCTTGCGCTGCTCATGAACTCGGGCGCGGAGGCGGTCGAGACCGCGATCAAGACCGCGCGCAAGTGGGGTTACGAGGTCAAGGGCGTCGCCCCGGACCGCGCCAAGGTGATCGTCGCCGGCGGGAACTTCCACGGGCGGACGATCACGATCATCAGCTTCTCCACCGACGAGGGGTCGAGCCGCAACTTCGGGCCGCTTACCCCCGGGTTCGAGGTGGTCCCGTACGGCGACGCGGCCGCGCTCGAGGCCGCGATCGACCAGGACACGGTGGCGTTCCTGGTCGAACCGATTCAGGGCGAGGCCGGTGTCGTCGTCCCGCCCGAGGGCTACCTCCGCCGCGCGCGCGAGCTTTGCACCGAGCGGAACGTGCTGCTGGTGGCCGACGAGATCCAGACCGGGCTCGGGCGGACCGGCACGACGTTCGCGTGCGAACACGACGGCGTCCGTCCGGACGTGTTCGTCCTCGGCAAGGCGCTCGCCGGCGGGATCGTGCCGCTGTCCGCGGTCGTCGCGGACGAGGCGATCCTCGGGGTGTTCAAGCCCGGGGAGCACGGCAGCACGTTCGGGGGCAACCCCGTCGCGTGTGCGATCGGGCGCCGGGTGGTCGCGATGCTGCGGACCGGCGAGTTCCAGGACGCGTCGGCGCGACTCGGCGCGTACCTGCATTCGGCGCTGCGTGGAGCCGAGCTCCCGACCGTCGAGGAGGTCCGCGGCCGCGGCCTGTGGGCCGGGATCCAGCTCGTCGAGTCCGCGCGCCCCGCGCGTCGATCGGCCGAACGCCTGCTCGATACGGGAGTCCTCGCGAAGGACACGCAGGAGAGCACCCTCCGGCTCGCTCCGCCGCTCGTCATCTCGCAGGAGGAGCTCGAGTGGGGGCTCGAGCGGATCCTGCCCGTGCTCGAACGCGCCTCGGCGGACTGACGCCCGGCGCCGCGAGGCGTTCGGGCCAAGTGGTTGGGATGGTTCCCGGTTACCGGTGTTCCGCGCCCAGGGGTCGTTCGCCCTCGTCGTGTGCTTCCAGCGCCGCGTCGATGTCGTAGCCGAGCGCCAGCGCGACCGCCGGTGCGGCGGAGGCCACCCTCGCCAGCCCGACCGTCTGCGCCACGGCGATCAACACGCCGACGATCTCGTCGACCGTCGCGCCAGATGCGAGTGCCGTCGCGGCATTCCACTGGAACGACGCCTGGGAGGCGTCGAGCGCGATCAGGGCCCCGAGGCGCACGAGCGCGTGGGTCTTGGGATCCAGACCCGAGGTTTCGATGTTGTTCAGCTGCATCGCCAGCACGTCCCTGACGTACCGCTCGTCCCCGAGCGCCATGCATCGGAGCGCGTCCTCGTGCTTGGCCATCGCCGGTCGTCCCTCCCCGGGGTCGGCCGCTCATTGGATCGCCAAACGGCAGGCGAGGGCATCGTCCCGACCGGATGAAAGCGTGGTTGCGTCTTCGAGCGCCTACGGCTCGAGCAGCCGGAGTTCGCGGGCGGACTGGACCGCGTCGGAGCGCGTGGAGACCCCGAGCTTACGGTAGATCGAGATCGCCTGGGTCTTCACGGTGTTCGGCGAGACGAACAGGCGGGCGCCGATCTCTCGGAACGACAGGTGCGTGGGTAGGAACGTGAGGAGGCGCAGCTCGGCGGCCGTCAGGGTCGTGGGGCCGGGGGACCGCCCCGAGCGCACCGACCCGATGTGCGTGCGGAGCTCCACCGCCTGCGTCGTCAGCGTGCCGAGATCCGGCCGATGCGCGAGGATCTCGTCCACCTCGGCCAGGAGCGTGCGGGCGCCTGGGACATCCGACAGGCCCACGTGGACGCGAGCGAGCTCGAGCCGCGTCTGGACCGCGATCGTCGGGAACCCCCACGTCAGGATCGGGCGGAGACGATGGCCCCCCGCAAGTTCGATGCGCGCCCGTTCGTGCTCGCCCGCGCGCAGGGCCGCGCGAGCCGAGGCCGCATGCACAGGTCCCGTCGTGATGTGCTCGTCGAGGCGGCCTTCCCGGACGACCGAGCGAGCGCGTTCGGCGAGCTCGTCCGCCGCGGCGCCGTCGCCCCGCGAGGTGGCGATCAGCGAGCGTTCGGCCAGGGCGAGCGAGGCGACGGGCATCCCCCCGATCCGAAGGCCGACCTCGGACGCCTCGGCGAACAGGGAGTCCGCCACCTCGTCGTCCCCGCCGATCATCGTCGAGAGGCCGAGGAGCCCGAGGGCGGTGGCCCGGTAAGGGCTCATGCCCCGCTCCTGTCGAACGGCGACCTCCGCCGCGCGGATCATCGCGTGCAGGCCCCGTCGAGACATGGTCGCGTTCACCATCGCCTCGGACGATCGCAGCGACGCGGTGCCGTGGAGCGACGGCCCGACGGGCCCGACGTCGTCGGCGGCGGCCGCCCAGCGTTCGGCGGCGACGGGATCGCCGCCCAGCGCCGCGATCCACGCGGCCATGAGGGCGAGGCCCGCGTTGCGGGCGATCGCCTCCTCGCCGAGTAGATCGAGCCATCGACGGAGGGTGGCGATCCGCCCCACGCGGTACGCGGCCAGGCCCACGCGCTGGAGGAGCTCCGCCGCGCGGTCCCCGTCACCGCTCGCGTGCGCATGCACGAACGCCTCCTCGAGCATGCCCGCTTCCTCGAACCGGTCCGCGGCGCGCCGATGCAGCTCCGGGATCGCCTCGGGTTCGCGCCGGGCCAGCTCGGCGCGGAGCACGTCCCGGAAGAGGTTGTGGTACCGGTACCACTCGCGCTGCCGGTCGAGCGGCACCAGGAGCAGGTTCTGCCGCTCGATCGACTCGAGCGTACGGGCGGAGCCCGACCGTCCCATGACCGCGTCGCAGAGCGACCCGTTGAGCCGATCCAGGATCGACGTGCGGGTGAGGAAGCGCTGGCGTTCGCGGGACAGCCGCCCGAGCACCTCGGAGCGGACGTAGTCGACGACGAAGCGGTCGTCGCCCGTGAACCGGATCGGCGGCACCGTCGAGCGCCGCTGCTCCTGCAGGGACAGCGCGGCGAGATAGAGGCCGACGGGCCATCCCTCGGTCGCATCGGTGAGCTCGGCGGCCTCGATCCTGGTGGCGCGTACACCGGCACCGCGGAGCAACCGATACGCCTGTGACGGGGCCAGCGCGAGGTCCTCGACGCCCACCTCCACGAGCCGGCCGTCGGCCCGCAGGCGGGGGAGTCCGACATCCGGGACCGCTCGCGTCGCGAGGGCCAGGGCAGAGCCCTCGGGGAGGGAGCCCGCGATGCTCGACACCGCGTCCATCACCGATGGCTCCGCCAGGCGATCGAGATCGTCCAGGACGAGCACGAACGGCCGCGTCCGCGTGGCGAGCGCCGAACACAGACGCGAAAGCACCCGGGAGGAGCCGCCTCCCGTCGGCGAAGCGATGGACTCGAGCACGCTCGGCTCGAT
>JBKPRY010000159.1:0-7361 GCA_046734755.1 Actinomycetota bacterium
GGGATCGTGCGCGGCAATGTGGTGTGGAACGTCGACAGCTACGGGAACCCCGCCTACGGCAACGACCGGAGCGCGGACGGCATCTACGTCGACGGCGGGCGCGACATCCTGGTCGAGGGGAACACGGTCCACGACGTGAACATCGGGATCGAGCTCGCCAGCGAACACGCGGGTCGTTCCACTCGCAACGTCACGGCACGCAACAACCTGGTCTACGACTCGACGGCGATCGGGATCGCGATCGGCGGCTACGACCGGCGCCGGGGGAGCACCGAGGACTGCGTCATCGTCAACAACACCGTCGTGAACACCGACGGCGTCGAGTTGCTCGTGCAATTCGACACGCGCAACAACGTGATCGCGAACAACGTCATCGTTGCAGGTGCACGGCACGTCTTCGTCGAGAACGACTACCGGGAGAACGCCGGCAACGTCCTGGATCACAACCTCTACTTCTCCGTCGACGGGAGCTCCAAGGGCACGTGGCAGTGGAAGGGCCTCGGCTACGACGACTTCGATCGTTGGAGCGCGCGTTCGGGGAACGACCGTCACTCGACCTTCGCCGACCCGGGGTTCGTGGACGCGGCGGCGCACGACTTCTCCATGAGAGCGGGCTCGCCCGCGATCGACGCCGGGGCGTTCCTGGCCACCTCGGGCTCGACCGACCTGACGGGGGAGCCACGGGCGCAGGCCGGGGGCATCGACCTGGGAGCGTTCGAGCTGGCGGCGCCCCCGCCATCCCCGACCCCTACGATCTCGGGGCCGATCACGTACGCCGGTGACCTCACGTGGGAGACGGCGAGGAACGGGTGGGGGCCACCGGAGATCGACCGGAGCAACGGAGAACGCGCACCCGACGATGGAGGGCCGATCCGGATCGGTGTGTCGGCCTTCGACCACGGGATCGGCGCGCACGCACCCTCGCGTATCGTGGTGGACCTGGAGGGCCGGTGTTCGCTCTTCGTCGCGGACGTCGGCCTCGACGAGGAGGTTGGAGATCGAGGCTCGGTCGTGTTCGAGGTGTGGGGCGATGGTGAACGTCTCGCCGTGAGCGGCATCGTGCGAGGGCCACAGGTCGCCGTCCCGATCGCGGCCGGTCTCGAAGGCGTCCGGCGGATGGCCCTGGTGGTGTCGCCCGGGGGAGACGGGAATGCCTTCGATCACGCCGATTGGGGGAACGCTCGCCTCGAGTGCTCGGGCTGATCGCTATCGGCCGGCTTCACCCCCTCCGAGGTACCCGAGGACCTCGTCCATCGTCGGTTGCGCGTCCACGCCCCCGAGGGCCCGGGTCGAGAGCGCGCCGCACGCGTTCGCGATCGCGAGTGTGCGCTCCAGCGGGTCGCCGGCAAGCATCGAGGCCAGGTACCCGGCGTCGAACGCGTCCCCGGCGCCGGTCGTGTCGAGCGCCTCGATCTCGGGAGCGGCGGCGCGGACGAGCCGCTCACCATGGGCCGCGAGGGCGCCGCCGGCGCCCGCCTTCGCGACGACGACCCCGGCGCGTTCGGCGAGCGCGAGGACCGCGTCGTCGAGCTCGTCGATGCCCGCGATGCGCGAGGCTTCGGTCGCGTTCGGTAGGAAGACGTCGACGTGGCCGAGCAGGTCGCGCAGGCCACCGTCCCACCGCCCGAACGGGTCCCAGTTTGGGTCGACCGACGTGGCGGCGCCCGCGGCCCGAACGCGTTCGAAGAGCGCCGGGAGTTCGGGCGCGAGGCTGCGCTGCAGGAAGTAGGAGCTCACGTGCACGTGCCGAGCGCGCTCGAGACGCGCGGGATCGATCAGGTCGGTCCGCAGGTCCGCGATCGTGCCCGCATGGGTGAGGATCGCGCGGTCGTTCGGGCGGGCGAGCACCACGCTCACCCCGGTCGGCCGCGCCTCGTCGAGGAGGAGTCCGCCGACGTCCACCCCCCGGCGGTCGAGCTCGTCGCGCAGGAAGCGACCGAACGGGTCGTCGCCGACGACGCCGCAGAACCCGACGCGGAGTCCCAGACGGGCGGCGCCGGTCGCCACGATCGCTCCGGAACCGCCGACGGTGAGATGCGCCTCGTCGACGAGCCGCTCCGCCTGACCGAACGCGGGCTCGACGTCGCCGGTCAGCACGAGGTCGGGGTTCGCGTCGCCGAGGACGAGCAGATCGAACGGGTGGGACACGCCCGGACGATACCGGAGGCATCCACGGTCGCGAACGTCGGCCGTAGACTGGGTCGCCGATCGGGGGGAGGAGGCCGCCGCCATGACGATGGAGGGACCGGAAGACACGCAGGACAGCCGCGATCTCGGTGCTCAGCGCTGGGGCGCCGAGAAGGAAGAGATCGACAAGGAGGTCCGCCAGGAGCACCTCGCGCACGAGGCCGATCGCACCCACGCCGAGGAAGCGGCCGAGGAGGCGGGGCGCGGAGCTGCCCCCAAGTCGAGGCGCCCCTGGTGGAAGTTCTGGGGCTGAGCGCACCTCGAGGTGTGCGGAGATCGATCGCCCTCGCGGCGGTCGTCGCCATCACGGTCCTCGGTTCGATCTCGGCTTCGGCGGCGCCGACCGTCGACGAACGGGAGCTGCTCGGCGAGTCCTTCCAGGGTCGGCCGATCCGAGTGTTCCATCGAGGCGATCCCGACGAGATCCGCGTGCTGGTGGTCGGCTGCATCCACGGCGACGAGTGCGCGGGGGTTCGGATCACGAAACGGTTGCGGATCGGCCGGCCGCGGTCCTTCCTCGACCTATGGATCCTTCCGAGCCTGAACCCGGACGGCCGCGCCGTGCACACGCGGCAGAACGCGCGCGGCGTTGATCTGAACCGCAACTTTCCCTACCGCTGGCGGCGCGGACCGCGAGGCCGCTACTACCCGGGGAGGCACCCCGCGTCCGAACGCGAGACGCGGATCGCGATGCGCTTGATCGAGCGGATCGAGCCGGACATCACGATCTGGTTCCACCAGCCGCTCGCGCTCGTCGACGCCTCGGGCGACGTCACGATCGAGCGCCGCTACGCGCGCCTGGTCGGCCTGCCGCTCGTCGGCCTCGGCCGTCTGCACGGGACGGCCACGTCCTGGCAGACGCATGTCCTTCGAGGCACCGAGGCGTTCGTGGTGGAGCTCCCCGGCGGCGCCCTCCGACCGCGCCGAGCCGGCCGGTTCGCCAACGCCGTGTACCGACTCGTCCGCGCGTAGACCGCTCGACGCGACGTCGTGCTGCGTGATCGAGGTCACGCCGAGACCGTGCCGGCGGTCCGTGCGGCACACGAGCGGTGGCCGCACCCTGTGGACCACGTTCGGGATCGGGGGTCGATCACGGTGGTGGATCGGGGGGAGTCAGCGATGATCCAGGTCACGGAAACGAGGGTCGTTTCGCCGGAACCGAGACAGGCCCTGAACGCCGTCCGCACGTTGCGGCGGATGCTCGCGCGGATCGGGCTGCCCGACCGGGTGAGCTCTGAAGCCGGCGGCCTGCTCGAGCAGATCGAGGACGAGCTCGGGATGCCCGATCCGGATCGCGGGGCCGTCACGGCGCGCCTGGAACGCTTCACCGAGATCCTCACCGGCGCCGGCGTCGACATGAGCCGCAGGTCGCTGATCCGGTCGATCCGGCGGATCGCCGCGTGGCTCGGCCCGATGGCCGTGCCGCTCGTCGTCCAGCTCGCCTGACGGGGTTCGACCCATGGCTCGGGTGTTTGCCGCCGAGTCACCGGGTACAACCACGTTCAGGATCGAAGCGAGGTTGCACGCGATGAGCCCCGCGAACGAGAGCGAGCTACGACTCCGGCCGGAGTCGGCGGCGCCGAGCGTCGCGCGAGCCGCGATCGCGGCCGCGGCAGTCGGCTTGCCTGCGGTGTTGGTGGCGGATGCGGAGCTCCTGACGTCCGAGGTGGTCTCGAACGCGGTCAGGCACGCGGAGCTCGATCCTTCACAGGACATCGTCGTGCGGATCGTGGCGGATGGCTACGTCCGCGTCGAGGTCGTGGATCAGGGTCCAGCGTTCGAACCCGATCTGCGCAGGGCCGGTTCCGGGTCGAGCGGCTGGGGCCTGCTCCTGGTCGATGCGGTCGCGACGTCGTGGGGTGTCGAACGCGAAGGTTCGGGCAATCGGGTCTGGTTCGAGGTGGGAGCGCGTCGCAGCGAAGGCTAGCCCGCCTGCGAGTGCTCGGGGTGGAGGCCGTCCGAGACGAGGGCGATGTCGTGGTTCACGCGGTGGAGGTTCTGGATCGATCCATCGAGCCCAACGAGGTCCAGCACTCGCCGAACACCATTCTGCTCGCCGTGCAGGATGAGGCATCCGCGTCCATCCAGGGCAATCGCCGCTCGCAGGAAGACGTTGATGCCGGTGGAGTCCATGAACGTGACCTCGCGTATGTCGACCAGGATCGTCCCACCGTGGGCCACGGCCACATCGAGCACCTCGCGGAGCTGGGACGCGTTGCTCATGTCCAGCTCCCCAGCCAGGCGGATGCTCTTGCCCTGTTCGATCGAGAGCAGCTGCATGATCGACCTTTCCTCCCTGTACTTCGGCGCAGTAGCTAATGAGGAGGTTACGCCCGACTCCAGGCAAAGGTCAAGAGGATCGAGGCCCGGCGGCAAGAGTTTGAGGAGATATTGGCGCGATTTCGGTCCCGGTAAAGATCCGTAATTCCTCTTTATCTCGGCAGATTGGCCGGGGTATGCTGGGCGAGTCGTGCCCGAAGTCGCCACCTACAGCATCGGGGCCGTCGCGCGCATGGTGCGGGTCCCGCCGGCCACCCTCCGTACCTGGGAAGAGCGGTACGCCGTGGTGCGGCCGGTTCGGAGCGCCGGCGGCCACCGCCTGTACTCGCGTGTGGATGTCGAGCGTCTCCGCTTCGTCGCGGACCGTGTGCGCGAGGGGATCTCCCCGGGCGACGCGCACCGCATGCTCGCCGGCGTTTCCGGCAACCTCCCGACCGCCGCCCGCGAACCCGTGACCCGGATCGTGATCCTGCTCGCCGAGCGCGACCCCTACGCGGCCGAGTTCGCCGAGTTCTTCCTCAAGACCGAGGGATTCGAGGTCGTGCTCGCGCTCGACGCGGACGACGCCGTCGGCGCGATCGCCGCCGACCGACCGCAGCTGGCCATCGTCGATCTCCTGATCTCCGGCGGCGCCGGGCTCGAGCTGTGTCGTCGCGTCCATGAACGAGGCATCCCACTCCTGGCGCTGTCGAGCGTCGCGACGCGCGATGCGGCGCTCGAGGCCGGCGCATCCGCGTTCCTGCAGAAGCCGCTCGAACCGCTGCAGCTCGTCTCGGTCGTGAAGGACCTGCTGGGGACGAGCTCGTTCCTGAACGAAGTCGTGCCCGCGCGGTGACCGACCGGGTCTCGAGCGGCAGCGAGCGGCTCGACGCCGTCCTAGGCGGCGGCCTCGTGGCAAACTCGATCAACATCGTCATGGGTCTACCCGGCTCGGGCAAGACGATCCTGGCGCAGCAGTACCTGTTCGAGAACGCGAGCGAGGAGCGGCCCGCGGTGTACCTCTCGACGGTCTCCGAGCCGCTCGAGAAGATCCTTCGCTTTGGCCAGAGCCTCTCCTTCTTCGACGCGAGCGCGATCGGTCGCAGTGTGATCTACGAGGACCTGGGGGAGAGCCTGAGTCACCAGGACGCACTGACCGAGACGCTCGGGCGCGTCGTCGCGATCCTGCGAGAGCGCCGACCGGGATTCCTCGTGATCGACAGCTTCAAGGCGATGCGTCCGTTCGCCGAGGACGCATCGGAGTTCCGACGATTCCTGCAAGACCTCGCCGGCACCCTGACCGCGTACCCGGCCACGTCGCTCTGGGTGGGGGAGTACGGACCGGACGAGATCCCGGCGGCGCCCGAGTTCGCGGTCGCCGACGGGATCATCTCGCTCGCCGTCGAACCGACGGCCGACCGAGAGACGCGGGTCTTGCAGGTCCAGAAGCTCCGAGGCAGCGGGTTCCTGAGCGGGAAGCACGGGTATCGGCTCTCGGCCGACGGGATCCGCGTCTTTCCGAGGCTGGCAGACCCGCTGGACCAGGCCGCGTACACCCTGGAGACCGAGCGCGTCTCCTCGGGGATCCCCGTCCTGGACGACGCGTTGGATTCCGGCCTGTGGGCGGGCGGCTCGACGCTCGTGGCGGGTCCGTCCGGCTCGGGTAAGACCCTGATCGCGTTGCACTACATCTTCAAGGGAGCCGAGATCGGCCGGCCCGGCCTGATCGCCGGCCTCCAGGAGAACCCCACGCAGCTCGAACGCATCGTCAACGGGTTCGGCTGGTCGCTCGACCGCGACGACGTGCACGTGATGTATCGCAGCCCCGTCGACATGTACCTCGACGAATGGGTCTACGAGCTCCTGGAACAGGTCGAGAAGCTCGGGGTCCGCCGGATCATGATCGACAGCCTGGGCGACCTGCGCGCGACCGCCACCGACGAGATCCGGTTCCGCGAGTACGTGTACTCGCTGCTCCAGCGGACCGCACACGCCGGGATCGGCGTGTTCATGACGCAGGAGGTCGGCGAACTGTTCGGCGTGACGCGTCTGTCCGAGTACGGGATCTCGCACCTGTCGGACAACGTCGTCCTGTTGCAATTCCTGCGGGGCGAGTCGCAGATCAAGCGGGCGCTCACCGTGCTGAAGACTCGCGCGAGCGCGCACGATCCGCACATCCTCGAGTTCGAGATCACCCCGAACGGGATCGAGCTCGGCATGCGGTTCGCCGACGATCAGACCTTGGCGTAGCTCGATCGCTCGTCAAGCGCTCGGTCAGGAGGGCCACTCGGGCTTGGGCTGCGGCTTGCTGAGCAGGTCGTCGAGCGTGGTCTTGGGCTCGCCCTCGCCCTTCGCGAGCTCCTGTTCGAGGCGATCGGGCTGCAGGTCGTCGCCCGCGGCCTCGAGCATCTCCTCGAGCGACTTACCGGCGCTGCCCTTGAGCCGGATGCGCAGGGCGGCGAGCACCGAGGCGTGACGGTCGGATAGACCCTGGCTGACCTTGATCTCGGTCAGGGCCTGCTCGGCCTGGGCCAGGAGCTCTTCGTCCTCCACCCGATCAGTCTGCCACGCCTACTCGGACAGGAGCGAGGCCGGCAGGCGCTGGTGGGGGCCGATCGCCGCCTCGGACCAGCGCCTCGGTGCCGCACCGTTCACGAGCCGCCTGTCGACCGTGGCGAGCGTGAAGTCGACCGGCGCGATCTTCTCCAGGTCCTTGGGCAGGACGGGGAACGAGACCGAGCCGTCGGGCCGGACGCGAGGCGAGTAGGGGGCCACCAGCGTCGCGCCGGGGCCGTTGCGCGAGGGGTCGAGCATCACGCGTCCCTGGCGCTTGGCCTTGCGGAACTCGGCGGTCACGAGGTCGGGCCGGCGCTCGGTGGCGATCGCGGCGAGCCGGGTGGCGGCGTGCCGGAGGC
>JBKPRY010000160.1:0-5646 GCA_046734755.1 Actinomycetota bacterium
GGGTTCATGAGCGCATCCCGATCATCGACGTCCCCGGTTCATCCGGGCTCCTCGAGATCCGCAAGCTGGTGCTCGATCCGCCGATGCTCGGTCTCGGTCACTTCGCCGGCGGTCCCCGGCGCTCGCCGGCGGACGAACGCGACCACCACCACCCCACCCCCGAGCATGCCGACGATCGGCACGGCCCACGGAAGGAGGTTCCACCCGTGCCGGGGCGGCGAGAGCAGGATCCACTCTCCGTAGCGATCGATGAAGAACGCGCGGATCTGCTCTCGGCTCCGGCCGGCGCGCAGCTGGGTCTCGATCTCGGTGCGCATCTCGCCCGCGAGCGTCGAGGGGGAGTCGGCCACGGACAGGTTCAGGCAGACCGGACACCGCAACCCCGCACCGATCTCGTGCACGCGCTCGTCGAGCGTCTGATGACCGCCGGAACCACCGGACGCGATCAGCGCGGCGAGCGCGACGACCACGATCGCCGCAGCGAGCACCACGAACGAACGCGTTCGGCCGCTCACTCGACGTTCCCGGCCCGGAGCGCTCCCTCGATCTCGTCGGTGAGCCACTCGTAGGTCACGGCGCCGGTCGTCTTCGCGGCGATCGTTCCGTCCGGCGCGATCACGAAGGTCTCGGGGACCCCGAAGACCCCGTAGGCGATCGCCGTCCGCGAGCCCGGGTCGTCGGCGAGTGGCCAGTCGCCCTTCAGCTCGTCACGGAACTCGAGCGCCGCCTCGCGCGTGTCCTCGAACGACACGCCGAGGACGACGACGCCTCGGTCCCGGTACCGGCCCCAGGCGGCGACAAGCGCGTCGTGCTCCTCGCGGCACGGCACGCACCATGACGCCCAGAAGTTCAGGACGACGACCTGCCCGTTGAGGTCGCCGAGGTCGATCGTGCCGCCCGCATCGAGCCTCGGCAGCGAGAACGTCGGCGCCGGCTGGCCGATCAGCTCGCTCGGGAGCTCGCGCGGGTCCCGGCCCAGGCCCGTGGCGAGCAGCAGCGCGAACAGCACCAGCGGCGCGAGCACCAACGCGACGGTCCGCCACCGACGCCGCGAGCGCCCCCTGCCGCCGGGGTCGACGCCCTCGTCGACACGGACCTCGTCCGTCTCGTCGATCCCGGCGCTCACACCGTCACCTCCTCGCGACGCTCGGCCCTGCGCTCGGGGCCTCGCGGCCTCGCCGCCCGCGACCGGGCCGGCCAGGCCGCGACGATGCCTCCGAGCGCTATCACCGCGCCGCCGAACCACAGCAGCCCGATCCCCGGGTTCACGAAGAACCGGAACGAGGCGCGGGCGTCGTTCTCGACCGTGACGAGCGACGCGTACAGGTCGACCATGCCGTTGAACGGCGTGCCGGTCCTGATCGACGGCGTCCCGATCGGCTCGGACGCCGACGGGTACAGGTTCAGGGACGGCCGGAGGCGGACGACCTCGTCCCCCGTCTCGGGGTCGAGGACCGTGAGCTCGGCGACCAGGACGCGCCGCTGGGGCTCGTCGCGGGTGGTCAGCCCCTCGTAGCGGAGGTCGTAGCCCTCGGCGTGCACGATCTCGCCCCGGGCGATCGTCACCTCCGAGGATCTGTCCGCGAGCGCGGCCCACGACACGCCGACCACCGCGACGATCAGCCCGAGGTGGACCACGAGCCCGCCGTAGAGGCGGTGGTTCCGCGCGACCGCGGCCCCGATCGCCGCACCGACCGAGATCCCGTGCGCGCGACGCTGCGCCGTGACGCCGCGGACCATCTCGGCGACCGTCGCCGCCGCGACGAACGCCGCGAGTCCGAACACGATCACCGCCACGACGCCGGCGCCTGTCAACGCGAGGAGCGCGCCCGTCACCGCGGCGGCCCACACCGGGACCTGCAGCCGGCGCAGGACGGCGGAAGGGGACGCCGCCCGCCAGGGCAGCAGCGGCCCGATCCCCATCAGGAACAGGAGCAGCAACGCGACCGGCGCCGTGTTGCGGTTGAAGAACGGCGAGCCGACCGAGACCTTTCCGCCGGTCACCGCCTCGGCGAGCAGCGGGTAGATCGTGCCGACGAGCACGGTGAACGTGAGCACCAGCAACAGCACGTTGTTGCCGAGGAAGACGCTCTCGCGCGAGAGCGGCGTGTCGAAGGTCGCCTCGGGGCGCAGCGACTCGCGACGCCACGCGATCAGGCCGAACCCTCCGAGCAGCACCAGCGTGAGGAACGCGAGGTAGAGGGGCCCGACGATCGACTCGGCGAACGCGTGGACCGACGCGAGGATGCTCCCCCGCGTCAAGAACGTCCCGAGGACGGTCAGCGCGAACGTCCCGACGATCAGGGACAGGTTCCAGACCTTCAGCATCCCCCGGCGCTCCTGGACCATGACCGAGTGCAGGAACGCCGTGCCCGTCAGCCACGGGAGGAGCGCGACGTTCTCGACCGGGTCCCACGCCCAGTACCCGCCCCAGCCGAGGACGCTGTAGGACCACAGAGCCCCGAGCACCAGGCCGACCGTGAGGAAGATCCAGGCGGCGATCGTCCACCTCCGCGTGACGCGCATCCACGCGTCGCTGACTCGCCCGGTGATCAACGCGGCGATCGCGTAGGCGAATGGCACCGTGAACCCGATGAACCCGAGATACAGGAACGGGGGATGCGCGGCCATCAGCGGGTGGTTCTGCAGCAACGGGAGCGGACCTCGACCATCGGGCGGGGCCGTGGCGAGGGTCGCGAACGGCGTCGTCGGCCCGAGTACGAGGACCAGGTAGAACGCCGAGATCCCGAACATGACCGCGAGCGCCCACGGGAAGGTCTCGGGGCGCCGGCGCCGGAACCGCAATGCCACGGCCGCCAGGTAGCCGCCGAGGACCAGGTTCCACAGCAGCAGCGAACCCTCGTCGGCGGACCAGAGCGCGAGCATCTTGAAGAAGGTGGGGGTCGCACGGCTGGAGTTCGACGCGACGTAACGGAGCGAGAAGTCGTTCCCGAGCAGCGCCACCAGCATCGCGAGGTTCGCCACGACCACGAGCGCGAACAGCGAGTACGCCGCCGTCCGCGCGCTCTCGACCACGCGCGGCCGGCCGGTCCGGGCCCCGACGATCGCCGCCGTCGCCCCATACAGCGCGAGCGCGAGTGCGAGTGCGAGTGCGAGCGTTCCGACGAGCGCCGGCATCAGCTCACCTCGTCGGGTGGCGGCGTCTCGCCCGGCGCCGGAGGCCGATACTGCTCGCCATGCTTGACGAGCATGTTGTCCGAGTGGAACGCGCCGTCCGTCCCGTAGGTGCCCTCGAGCACGACGCCTGTGCCGCTCTTGAACAGTGACGGCGTCGACCCCGTGTGAACCACGCTCATCCTGGTGGTGCCGTCGGTCACGACGAAGTCCACGCCGTCGGCGACGTCGTGCAGCGATCCCGGCACGACCTGTCCGCCGAGCCGCAGACGCTCGCCGGGAGCCGGGTGCTGCTGGAGGAGCTCGGTCGGCGTGACGTAGTAGACGAGGTTGCCGGACAGGGCCTGCGTCCCGACCCAGGTGAGGCTGCCGGCGATCAGCACGAGCAGGACCACGACGCGGACGCGCACGGACAGAGCCTACGAGGGTGCCTCCGTTTGCGTCGAGGCACGCGATCGAGCCTCCGCCTCAGAGCTCGAACGCTCCCCGACCGACGACGTGCACCCCGCCACCCACCCGAACCCGCCACGCGTCGTCCTCGCGAGCCACCTCGACATGGAGCTCGCTCGGCCGGCCGACCTGCTCCCCCTGACGGATCGTCACCGACCTCGTCGTGTCGAGGTCCCCGTGCTCGGCGAGGTAAGCGCCGAGCGGGCCGGCCGCGGACCCGGTCGCCGGATCCTCGCCGATCCCGAACTCCGAATCGAACATGCGAGCGGTCACGACCCCGGCCGTGAGCGCGAAGAGGTAGAGGTCCTGGCCGCCGCTTGCCCGTATGGCCTCGCCGACCCGGTGCTCGTTCCTCGTCGCTCCTCGGAGTGTGTCCACGGCCCGTACGGGCACGATCGTGGTGGGCAGGCCGGTCGAGACCGTCTGAACCGGACGATCCGGATCCAGGTCCGCGGTCGTGAGCCCGATCGCGCTCGCGATCAGGTCCCGGTCGGGGAAGACGGGCCCGAACTCGGAGGGCAGCTGTGTCATCCAGGCAGTGTTCGCCTCGGCGTCCACCTCGACCGGGATCTCTCCAGCCGCGATCATCTGCGTGGCCGGCGTCGAGGTCCGGCCCTCGCTCACCAGCACGAACGCGGTCCCAAGCGTCGGGTGTCCCGCGAAGGGCAGCTCCTGCCCCGGCGTGAAGATCCGCATCGCGTAGCGATCCCCGGCGGCCTCGGTCACGAAGGTCGTCTCGGAGAACCCGATCTCCTTCGCGATCGCCTGCATCTCTGCGTCGTCGAGCTCGCCGGGGTCGGGGACGACGCAGAGCTGATTCCCGCCGAGTGGTCGCGGTGTGAACACGTCGACGAGACGGAAAGGGAGGTTCACGCCGGGCACTGTACCCACCCATTGCTACCGTTGTTCATGGCCGAGCGGACCTTCCGTGACGGGGCTCGAGCCGTCGGCCCGCTCGCCATCGCCGTCGTCGGGTTCGGGATCTCGTTCGGCGTTCTGGCGCGGGCGGTCGGCTTCGGCTGGCTGGCGCCGATCGTGATGTCGGCGACGACCTTCGCCGGGTCGGCCCAGTTCGCGTCGGTCTCGGTCCTGGGGGACGGCGGGACGGTCGCCGCTGCCGTCGCGGCGGCACTGCTGCTGAATGCGAGGTACGCGCCGATCGGCATCTCGGTCGCGCCGTACCTGACCGGTTCCTCGTGGTCGCGGTTCCTCCACGCACAGCTCGTGGTCGACGAATCCTGGGCCATCGCCGCCGAGGGAGATGGCCGCTTCTCGCGCGGCGTGCTGCTCGGTGCCGGTGTCGTGCTGTACGTGTCGTGGGTCGCCGGGACGACCGTCGGCGCCATCGTGGGACAGGGGATCGGCGACCCCGCCACCTTCGGGCTCGACGCGGCATTCGCGGCCCTGTTCCTCGGGCTCCTCGTGCCGATCGCCCGGAACCGTCGTCACGTCGCGGCGGCGTTGCTGGGGGCCACGATCGCGCTGGCGCTCACGCCCTTCGCGCCCTCCGGCGTGCCGATCATCGCGGCGAGCGCCGCGTGCCTGCTGGGGCTGAAGCGATGACTCAGACCTGGCTCGTCGTCGGGCTGGTGGGCGCCGGCACGATCGCGATCAAGGCGATCGGCCCGGTGCTGCTCGGCGGCCGTCCGCTCCCGGAGCGGCTCTCGAGCGTGATCGAGCTCCTCGCGCCCGCCCTCCTCGGTGCGCTCGTCGCGGTGCAGACCTTCGGGAACGGGCAGGCGCTCGCGGTCGACGAACGCGTGTTCGGGGTCGCCGTAGCCGCGATCGCGATCTGGCGGAAGGCTCCGCTCCTGCTCGTCGTGATCCTCGCGACCGTGGCGACGGCGCTCGCCCGAGCGCTGCTCTGAACGTTGCTAGGCTTGCGCCGAACCCATGCGGGCGTAGCTCAATGGCAGAGCTCCAGCCTTCCAAGCTGGTGGTGCGGGTTCGATTCCCGTCGCCCGCTCGAGGCGAGGCAGGCCCCTACCCCGACTTCTGGCCGGTCCGAAGATCCATCCAGCTCGTCTCGATCGTTGCGTAGCGGGCCCACGCCGCAGCCCA
>JBKPRY010000161.1:0-6518 GCA_046734755.1 Actinomycetota bacterium
GTGGTAGTCGCCGACCGACACTGCGTCCGCGTCGCCCAACGCGGTCCGGGCCACCTCGGCCACCGTCCACGGTCCGATCCCTTGCACCGTCGCCAGGCGCTCCTCGGCGGCGTCGAGCGGGAGCGCGGCGGTCTCGTCGACCCACCCCGTTCGGGCGCACACTTCCCGGAGCACCTCGGCGCGGCGCCGCTCGACGCCGAACGGATGGAACGCGAAGTACGGGAGCGCGGCGACCCGTTCGGGTTCGGGAGGCAACGTCAGGCCGAGCGGTCCGGGCGCGGGTTCGGCGAGCGCGGTCACGAGTCGCCGGTAGGCCCGCCGCGCCTCGTTGCCGGTGACCTTCTGCTCCAGGATCACGGGGATCAGGCGCTCGGTGAGCACGCCCGTTCGAGGGATCCGCAGGCCTCGCTTCCGCCGCCAGATCTCCCGGACCAGCCCCGGCGCAGGATCGAACCCTGCGTCGTCGTCCTCGGCCCCGCACCAGGCGGCGGCCCGCTCGAGCACCCAATCGGCCCCAGCCCCCCACGACTCGACCTCGATCCCGTCGGCCGTCTCGACGAACCGGATCGAGACCGGCCCGTCCGGGGTCCGCGACGCGCGTTCGGCGATCCCACGCCCGATCCGCATGGTCGGATCCCCGCGCCCGCGCTGCATCGGTCCGAGGGTCATCGCCAGATCGATCGGTCGTGGCGTGGCGATCCGTCGCGAGGGCACGAGCCGAAGCCTAGCGATGGTCGGAGTACCCTGGACCGGTGGAGCCGCCCGGCGCTTGCGTCGTGCCCGACCACGTCGAGGCGCTGACCGGCTGGCGCGCGTGGGCGCTCGGCAGCACCGCGGATGGTGATCCGGAACTTCGTCCGATCGTCTACTCCGGGGAGCGATGGCCGGCCCGCCAGGTCGCTCAGGCGAGGTGTCCGCCTCGCGCCGGGAGCGGGCATCGTTCGCCCGAGGCGCGATGCACGTGCGGCCTGTACGTCGTCGACGGACTCGACCGCCTTCCGGCGATCACGGGTCGAGACGTCACGGTCATCGGGTCGGCATCGATCTGGGGGCGACTCATCGAGCACGAGAGCGGGTTCCGGGCCGAGTTCGCCTATCCGAGCCGGCTCCGGCTCGTCTGTGGCCCGTGTTGGAGGTCAGGAACCTTCGACCCGCGCGTCGTGCGGGTTCAGCGAACCGGCCGAGGGACGCTCCTCGCTCTGTGTGAACGCCACGCCCGGAACGCGGCCGGCTCGGACGTTGCTCCCGGCCGCCTCGAGCAACGGCTCCTCTCGACATACGCGGTCGACCCGATGCCGGAGGAGGCGGTGCGGGCGGTCGCCTCGACGTGGAAGCGACCGAGACGACGTACCCGGATGCCCGCCGCCTCGGCGATCTCGCTGGCGTGGATCGTCCTGTTCTTCGGGTCCTTCCTCGGCCTCGTGGCCCTCGCGATGTCCGTCCGGTGAGGCCTACAGGTCGTAGTAGAGCGAGAACTCGTACGGGTGCGGCCGGAGCCGGACCGCGTCGAGCTCGTGCATTCGCTTGTACTCGATCCAGGTGTCGATCACGTCCTGGGTGAAGACGCCGCCCTCGAGCAGCCACTGGTGGTCGGCCTCGAGGGAGTCGAGGACCTGCTCGAGCGAGCCGGGGACCTGCCTGACCGACGCCTTCTCCTCGGGCGGCAGGTCGTACAGGTCCTTGTCCATCGGCTCCGGCGGCTCGAGCTTGCTCTTCACGCCGTCGAGTCCCGCCATGAGCATCGCCGCGAACGCCAGGTACGGGTTGCACGAGGGGTCGGGTGTGCGGAACTCCAGCCGCTTGGCGCCAGGGTTCTTGAAGTACTGCGGGATCCGAACGCAGGCGCTCCGGTTCCGCTGCGAGTACACCAGGTTGATCGGGGCCTCGTAGCCCGGGACCAGTCGGCGGTAGGAGTTCGTCGTCGGGTTGGTGAAGGCGAGCAGCGACGGCGCATGTGCGATCAGCCCTCCGATGTACCAACGCGCGGTGTCCGAGATGCCGGCGTAGCCGACCTCGTCCCAGAACAGGTTGTCGTCGTCCTTCCACAGGCTCTGGTGCGTGTGCATCCCCGAGCCGTTGTCCTGGAAGAGCGGCTTGGGCATGAACGTCACGGTCTTGCCGGCCTGCCGGGCCGTGTTCTTGACCACGTACTTGTACTTCATGACGTTGTCGGCGGTCGCGAGCAGCGTCCCGTAGCGCATGTCGATCTCCGCCTGGCCCGCCGTGCCGACCTCATGGTGGTGCACCTCGATGCTCAGGCCGACCTTCTCGAGGTTCAGGACCATCTCCGACCGCAGGTCTTGGTAGTGATCCATCGGGGGCAGGGGGAAGTAGCCCTCCTTGTACCGGGGCTTGTAGCCGAGGTTCGGCTCCCCGCCGAGCTCGCGCTCTCGTCCCGAGTTCCAGACGCCCTCGATCGCGTCGAGGTGGTAGTAGCCCTCGTGCTGGTTCTGGTCGAACCGGACGGCGTCGAAGATGTAGAACTCGCACTCCGGGCCCCAGAACGACGTATCCGCGATGCCGGTCTGCCTCAGGTAGAGCTCCGCCTTGCGCGCGACATAGCGCGGGTCGCGCGTGTACATCTCGCCCGTGACCGGATCCTTCACGAAGCAATGCAGGTTCAGCGTCGGGTGCTGCGTGAACGGGTCGAGGTACGCGGTGTCGGGGTCGGGAGCCAGGAGCATGTCGGACTCCTGGATCTCCTGGAACCCCCGGATCGACGACCCGTCGAACCCAAGACCGTCTTCGAAGCTCTCCTCGGAGAGCTCATGCATGGGGATGGAGAAGTGCTGCATGAGGCCGGGCAGGTCCGAGAAGCGCAGATCCACGATCTCGGTGCCGGACTCCCTGGCGAGGGCCAGGACCTCCTTCGGCGTCGTCATCTTCGAGTCTCCCCTCTCGCCGGCATGCGATGGCCAAGGCTACGAGCGCCCGGCCGCGGCCGGGGCCTCCGAAGCGTTAACTCTGCGTTACGGGTTGGAAGGGTCGGATCGCGGTGTCCGCGCGGGCTAGCCGGACCCGGTGGCGACGCCGCCAGGCGCCGGCTCCCAGTCGCGGATGATCGCGGCGCTCTTGGCGATGAGCGCGGCCGCGCCACCGATCTCGATCGCCCGGCCGAGCGGCGTCCGGAAGAACGGATGCCGAAGGATCATCGGGGTGGCGAGCAGGAGCCCGCTCGCGGTGAGCGAACGGACCCGCCGGCCCGCGGGTGATGCGAGGAACGCTCGGCTCTGGTCCGCGCCGCGCTCGATGGCTTCACCCACGGCGTCGAGGAGCTGGCCGATCTCGGCGGTGGCGTTCACGACCGGACCTTACCCTCCGAGCCGGGCGGCTAGACATCCGCGGCGCGATACCCGACGCCGCGCACGGTCTCGATCAGGCCTTCGTGCGCGGGGCCGAGCTTCGCGCGGAGCCGGCGGACGTGGACGTCGACGGTCCGCGTCCCGCCGTAGAAGTCGTACCCCCAGACCTCCCGCAGGAGCGCCGGCCGCGTGAAGACCCGCCCCCGGCGTTCGGCGAGATAGCGCAGCAGCTCGAACTCCTTGAACGTCAGATCGAGCGGCGCGCCCTCGATGCTCACCCGATACGTGCTGGCATCGAGCGCGATCGGCCCGAGCCGGATCGTGGTCCCCTCCACGGCACCCGAGCGTCGCCTCGTGAGCGCGAACCGCAGGCGGATCTCACCCTCGGGGGCCCCCGGGAACAGCACCTCCTCCGCCACCTCTTCCCAGTGGAAGCGCTCGACGTCCCGGCGTTCGATCACCGCGAGGACGGGGATCCTGGGATCGCGTTCGCGGAGCGCGCGGAGCACGACGTGGCCCTGGTCGGGGTTCTCGGCCGCATCCACCAGCACCGCGTCGGTGCCGAGCGCGAGGGCCTCCCCGACCGCCGCAACCGACAGGTGCTCGACCTTGAGATCGAGCAGCAGCATCGGGGCGGCGGGCAGCACCTCCGCCGGCGAGCGATCGGTGAGCATCACGACGCGGATCACGGCCCACCGAGCGTACAAGCGGGCTCGCCGCGGCGATAGCCTTGCGTGCGATGCCACGCGTGACCGTTCGGCTGTTCGCGGCGCTCCGTGAGCTGGCGGGCTCCTCTTCGGTCGAGGCCGAGGGGGCCACCGTCGGCGAGGTCGTCCAGGCGCTCTCCGCCCGATACGGCGAGCGGTTCGAGGGGATCGCGCGGGTGGGTTCGGCCGTCGTGGGCGGCGAACGGGCCGACCCCGCGACGCCGCTCACCGAGGGCCAAGAGCTGGCCCTGCTGCCCCCCGTTTCGGGGGGCTATCGTCGACCGGGCCGACCCTGAGATACTGCCCGCATGTCCATGCGCTTCCAGCGACTCCTGCTCGTCGTGAATCCGGTGGCCCGCACGATGTCCAAGCCCATCCTGGCCGTGATCGAGAAGGCGCTCTCTGCAGACTTCCGGCTGGAGGTCGCCGAGACCAAGGAGCGCGGCCACGCCTCGGAGCTCGCCGCGCAGGCGGTCGACGAGGGCATCGACCTGGTCGTCGTGTTCTCCGGCGACGGGACGATCAACGAGGCCGTCAACGCCCTTGCCGGCACCGAGACCGCGCTGGGCGTGCTGCCGGGTGGCGCGACCAACATCCTGGTGCGGGCGCTCGGTCTGCCGCTCGACCCGGTCGAGGCGACCGGCGTGCTGATCGCGAAGGCGCTCGACGACCAGGCGTTCAAGCTCTCGCTCGGCGTGGCGGACGGCCGGTACTTCGCCGTCAACTGCGGGGCGGGTGTGGACGCCGCCGCGATGCGCCGACTCGATCAACGGTTCCCCAGGACCAAGTCGAAGTTCGATCGGGCCGCGTTCCGCGCCGTGGCCCGAGAGCTGTTGGTGAGCTACGCGGGCCGTTCCGCCGACCTGGAGGTCCGGATCGACGACGGGCCGCCGCTCCCGTCCCTGTCGGCGATGGTGGGACGGACCGATCCGTACACCTACTACCGGGATCGGGGGATCCGGATGACCCCCGAGGCATCGCTGGACTCCGGTCTGGACGTGCTCTCGGTCCGCAAGCTGGCCCGCCGAAGCGTTCCGCGGATCGCGTGGCAGGTGTTCGGCTCGGCGCGCCACGTCCACGGGCGAGACATCGACTACGTGCACGACGCGCGCCACGTGCTGGTCACGTCGGAGGCGCCGTTCCCGGTCCAGGTCGACGGGGACTCGCTCGGCGACCACCGCCGCCTGGAGGTCGACCTCGCACCCGAGGCGCTCTGGGTCGTGGCCTAGCCCTTCGCCGCCGACGTCGCCCCGTCCGCATTCGCGCCCCGCTCGGATCCGCCACCGCGCACCTGGATCCCGCACTCCCATTTCGACAGGCCGGCCCACCTGCCCTCACGTTCGTGTTCGCCCGGGAGCGAGAGCCGGGTGCACGGCGCGCACCCGATCGACGCATACCCGAGGTCGTACAGCGGGTTGTGGGGGAGTCCGTGCTCCCTCAGGTACGACCAGGTGTCCCGGCGCGTCCAGGTCGCGACGGGGTTCACCTTGACGATCCAGCTGCCCGGTTCGAGCTCGTACCGGTCGACGATCGGGGCCGCGGCCCGGTTCGGGGACGAGTCACGTCGGAACGCGGTGATCCACGCTTCGCGGCCGCGAAGTGCCTCGAGCATCGGTTGCACCTTGTTGATGTCGCAACACTTCTCCGGGTCGCGCTCGTACAAGCGGGGACCGAAGGCCTCGCGCTGCGTCGTGGGGGTGTACCCGCCCGTGAGCTCGACCACGTTCAGGTCCAGGAGCTCGGTCAACCGCCGCTTGAACGAGAGCGTCTCCTCGAAGTGGAAACCGGTCTCGAGGAACAGCACGGGCACGTCGGGCCGGATCTGCGTCGCCATGTGCATGACGCAGGTCCCCTCGGCCTGAAACGCCGAGGCGAGCGCGATCTCGCGCAACCCCGACTCTTCCAGCGCCCAGCGCACGATCTCCGACGGGTGCGCCGGCTCGAGTCGAGCGTTCAGCGCACGGAGGGCTTCGTCGGAGAGCAGGGTCTCGGGTATGAGGGGCCTCGGTGTGGGGGTGCAGGGAGTATAGGTGCGGCGTCTGTGTCGTTCGGCCCCCGGCTATCCTGGCGGCCGTTCATCGCGACGAAAGGTTGATGCCCCATGCCCGATGACACGACGATCGCTCCGCACGGTGGCGACCTCGTCGACCTGCTCGTGCCCGAAGATCGGCGGGAAGCCACCCGAACCGAGGCGGAGCACCTCCCCAAGCTGGTGGTCAGCGCCCGCGAACTCTCCGACCTGGAGATGCTCGCCGTGGGGGCCCTGTCCCCGCTGACGGGGTTCGTCGGCGAGGCCGACTACGACTCCGTCCTTGAGACGATGCACCTGTCGGGCGGGCTGGCCTGGGCGATCCCGGTCACGCTGTCCCTCACCGACGACGACGTGAAGCGGATCGGCGCCGGGAACTCGGTCGCCCTGCTCCCGCGGGAGGGGGGCGACCCGATCGCCGTCGTCGACGTCGCCGAGGTCTTCAAGCGCGATCGTCAGAAGGAGGCGCTCGGCGTCTAC
>JBKPRY010000162.1:0-1591 GCA_046734755.1 Actinomycetota bacterium
GTCGAACCGGCGGCGACCGGCGCGTAGCGTGAGCCGCAGATGGAGGAGGCGAACGTGCGATGAGGAAGATCCTGGTGGGAACGGACACCTCGGCCTCGGCCGATCTCGCGGTCGGCGAGGCCGCCCGTCTCGCGGGACAGAGCGGAGCCGAGCTGTTGGTACTTCACGTCCGGCCCGAGTCCTCGGTCCGCGATGCCGTGGACCCCAAGAAGTCGGCCGATCCGGGCGGCTACCTCGCCGGCCTCGGACGGCGCTTCCCCTCGATCACCGTCCGTGGCTGGGCGGAGCCGGGGAACGCGGCGGAACGGCTGGTGGCGGTCGCCGAACAGGAACGCGTCGAGATGATCGTCCTCGGCAACCGCGGGACCCACGGGTCGTGGTGGCGCGTGCGCGACAGCGTGCCGAACATCGTGCTTCGGCACGCGCCGTGCTCGGTGATGATCGTGGACACCCGCGCTGCCCAGTGAGAGCGGGGCGGTGAGGTCAGGCGGGATGGTGGCTCTCGCGCAGGAAGGCGAGTACCGCCTTGACCCGGCGGTGGACGTCCGTCTCCTCGGAGAGCCCGAGCTTGTGGAACAGGGAGTTGATGTGCTTCTCGACGGCACGATCGGTCAGGAAGAGCGACTTGGCGATCGATGCGTTGTTCTTACCTTGTGCCATGTTCTCGAGGACCTCGCGCTCCCGTTCGGTGAGCTGCGCGAGCGGGGAGTGGGCCATGCGGTCCTTGGCCGAGACGAGTGCCTCGACCACCTTGGGATCGAGGACCGAGCCGCCCTTGGCGACCTCGTTGATGGCGCGGACCAGCTCCTCGAGGTTGGCCACGCGCTCCTTCAGCAGGTACCCGAGCCCCGCCGCCCCGTCCTTCAGGAGCTCGTAGGCGTAGGCCTCCTCCGCGAACTGGGAGAGCACGACGACGCCGATGTCGGGATGCCGGGTCCGGATGCGTCGGGCGGCATCGATCCCCTCCGTGGTGTTGGTCGGGGGCATCCGGATGTCGGTGAGCACCACCTCGGGCTTGAGCTCCTCTACGGCCGTCAGGAGCTCGTCCAGGCCGCTCGCGGTGCCGATCAGCTCGACCTCGTCGGCGCTCTGAAGCAGCGCCGCGGTCCCCTCTCGCACGAGGTAGTTATCCTCCGCGAAGACCACGCGCACCATGCGCGCATCGTATCGTCGTCGGAGAGGCAGGTAGCGTGAGCGTCAGGGTCGTTCTCGGCGAGGACAACGTCCTCGTCCGCGAGGGCGTTCGGGCACTCCTGGACTCCTACGACGACGTCGAGGTGGTCGGCGTGGCCGAGGACGCGCCTTCGCTCCTCGCGGCCGCGGCGGAGCACGTGCCCGACGTCGTCGTGACCGACATCAAGATGCCCCCGAACTTCCAGCTCGAGGGGATCGACTGTGCCCACACGATCCGGGAGAAGCATCCGGGGACGGGCGTCGTCGTACTCTCGGCCCACGACGACGAGGCGTACGCGATCGCGCTCCTCGGCAAGGGCCAGAGCGGGCTCGCCTACCTGTTGAAGGACCGGATCGCGCAGGGCGACGAGCTCGTCCGTGCGATCCGCGAGGTCGCGGCGGGCGGGAGCGCGGTCGA
>JBKPRY010000163.1:0-13466 GCA_046734755.1 Actinomycetota bacterium
CCCCTGCGCGTCCACGAGATCGTCGAACGTCTCCGCATCGTCGACTCGCCCGCCGCACGGGAGGCCGCGTTCGTGAGCGCGGTCGCCGACGGCTACCCGTTCAAGGTCACGTTCCCCGCGCCGTCGCTGTTCGGCCACCCCTTCTCGTACAAGCAGGGCGTGACCTCCGGCTACGGGTCGCTCGCGGAGTTCGTGGCGCACGCGATCCAGATCGAACGGGAGCTCGTCGCCGAGGCGATCAAGGCCGGTGCGCGATATCTGCAATTCGACTTCCCGCTCTACCCGTACCTCGTCGACCCGGTATGGGTCGAGCGCTTCGAGGCGCGAGGTCATCGTGTCGCCGATCTGGTGGATGCCGCGGTCGCCGCCGACACCGCGGTGCTGGAGGGCATCCCCGATGACGTGACCGTGGCGCTCCACATCTGCCGAGGGAACTACCGTTCATCGTGGGTGTGCGAGGGCTCGCTCGAACCGGTCGCCGAGCGAGTGTTCGGCGACCTGCCGTACAACGCCTTCCTCGTCGAGTGGGACGACCTCGGTCGCGACGGCGGGTTCGAGCCCGTGCGATTCGTCAGGAAGGGTTCGACGATGGTCATGGGGATCGTCTCGACCAAGACGCCGGAGCTCGAAGACGAGGACGAGCTCGTTCGGAAGATGGAGCACGCGGCGAGCCTCGCCGCCGGGATGGACCGGCTCGCGATCAGCCCCCAGTGCGGCTTCGCGAGCGTCATGGTCGGCAACGAGATCGACCAGGACACGCAGTGGCGCAAGCTTGAACTCGTTGCCCGCGTGGCGGATCGGATCTGGGGTTAAGGAGGCATGTTTCGGGCGTCCTCCGATGGGTTGGCAGGACCTTGCCTTGCCCGGATCGATGCCGCGGACGGACGTGGGGAAGCACGCGTGAAGTCCATCCCATTACGATCGATCCGGTGGGCGAGTACTCGCGCGGTGAGGTGGGCAGGCGGGCCGGGGTCGACCCTGGGTACGTCGACCGGTTGGTCGAGCTCGGGATCTTGAGGCCCGGCGCGGGAGACGCCTTCTCGATCGGCGATGTGCGGAGGGCGCGTTGGGTGCGGAGCTTCGAGGAGGCCGGCGTGCCGCTCGAGGGGATGGCCGCCGCCGTCCGGGACGGAGCCCTCTCGTTCTCCTACCTGGATGCGAGCGCCTTCGATCGGTTCGCCGGGCTCAGCGGCATGACCTTCCAGCAATTGAGCGATAAGACGGGGATCCACTTCGACCTGTTGAAGGTGGTCCGCGAGGCGGTCGGCTTCGCCGAGCCACGACCGGAGGATATCGTCCGCGAGGACGAGCTCTCGGTGGTGCCGGTGATCGAGCTCATGCTTTCGATGCGGTTCCGGCCCGTCGTCATCGAGGCGTGGCTTCGGGTCTGCGCCGATAGTCTGCGCCGGATTGCCGAGACGGAGACGGACTGGTGGAGAACCGAGGTCGAGGTGCCCCTCCTCCAGGGAGGGATGACCGAGCCCGAGATGTTGGATGCGCAGGCCGACGCCGGGTCCGAGATGACCCCCCTCCTCGAGCAGGCCCTCCTCGGCATCTACCGCACCCAGCAGGAACACGCCTGGAGCAAGAGCGCCGTGGAGGACGTCGAGGGTGCGCTGGAAAGAGCCGGCCTGCACAGTCGCTTGCATCGGCCGCCGGCCGTGTGCTTCCTCGACATCACGGGCTACACGCGTCTGACCGAGGAGCGAGGGGACGAGGCTGCGGCGGACCTGGCCGCGAGGGTGGCGACGCTCGTTCGTCGGTCCTCCCGGGAACACGGGGGGCAGGCGGTCAAGTGGCTCGGGGACGGCGTGATGTTCTACTTCCCGGATCCGGGCCAGGCCGTGCTTGCCGCCCTGGACATGGTGGAGGGGGTGGCGAACCAATCACTCCCGCCCGCGCGCGTCGGGATCCAGGCCGGACCGGTGGTCTTCCAGGAAGGCGACTATTTCGGTCGGACGGTGAACGTCGCCGCGAGGATCGCCGAGTACGCCAGACCCGGCGAGGTGTTGGTGACGGACCAGGTCCTGGACGCGGCCGACGGAACATCGGTCAGGTTCGACGAGATCGGCCCCGTCGAGCTGAAGGGGGTGTCAGGCGCCCTCCGCCTCCACAGGGCCGGCCGGGACGCCTGAGCCCCCCTGGCCAGGCTCTCGAGAAGCTTCCTGTGTCCGTCGATTCACTCCTCGTAGACGTAGGTCAGGACGCCCTCCTCGACCCGCGTGGGAAGCATGATCAGCCTCGCATCCTGCCGCACGGGGCCCGAGAGCGCCCGGCCGGACCGTGCCTCGAAGGTCGACCCGTGCCACTCGCAGGTGAACGTGTCTCCCTCGAGGGTCAGCGGGCCTCCGTGGTGCATGCAGACATTGACGTAGGCCCGTGGCTTTCCGTTCAGGAGCATGACCAGCACCTCCCGTCCCAGGAGGTCGACGGTCACGGTCCCCGTCGGCGGGATGTCGTCGATGCGGATCAGCTGCTCTCTCATCGCTCCTCCCCATGATCGACCGGACTCGTATCCACCCTCCTTCCGCATCGGTTGCGACACCATCTATCAGAGATCCGGGTGGGTGACGCAACAGCGCCAGCTTCGCGGCGGGCTCGGTGCTCGTGCTGATCGGCGTCTACGTCGGCGCGCTCCGCCGGCCGGCTGTGACACCGAACCTCGAACCGGGCCGGGTAGCATCCGAACCGTGACCGAGACCGACGTCCCGTTGCGGCTCGACGCCCCGCGAGATGAGGTGCTCGAGCACGCGGCCAAGCTCGTCGCCGAGGCGTGGCAGAGCTTCGATCGGTACCGGCCCGAGGAGCCCCCCCTCGACGAACGCGTCCGGCGACTGCTTCAGACCGAGCTACCGACCACCCCCGGGGCAGCCCACGAGGCGGTCGACGACGCGGCGAGGATCCTCGACGAGTCGATCGCGCAGCCGCGGCCCCGGTACTTCGTGGGGGTGGGCTCGAGCGGCCTGGAGATCGGTACGATCGGCGACCTGCTCGCGCACACTTACGACATCAATCTCGCGGTCGACGCGCGCGCGGCGACCCTGATCGAGAAGCAGGCGGTCCGGTGGGCGGCCGAGTTCATCGGGTACGCGCCCGACGCCGCTGGGGCGTTCACCAGCGGTGGAACGGTCTCGAACACGACCGCGCTGGCAGCCGCGCGCGAGCACGCCCTGCCCGGCTCGCGGTACGAGGGGCTCGGCGGCAAGAAAGTTGCGATCTACTGCTCGCAGGAGGTCCACTACTCGGTCACCCGTGCCGTCGAGACGCTCGGCGTCGGCTCGGCGAACCTGCGGGCGATCCCGCTCGGCCGCGAGCGCGGGCTCGAACCCGACGCACTCGCCGAGTCGATCGACCGCGATCTCGCGAACGGGGTGACCCCGATCGCGGTGGTTGCGACCGCGGGGACCACGCTCACCGGCGCGATCGATCCGCTCGAGGCGATCGCGGACATCTGTGAGGAGCGCGGCGTGTGGTTCCATGTGGACGGCGCGTACGGGCTGCCGGCCGTGGCGGCGCGCCCCGAGCTCTTCGCCGGGTTCGAACGCGCGCAGTCGGTGGCCGTCGACGCCCACAAGTGGCTCTACCTTCCGAAGGCCTGCGGGATCCTTCTCGTGCGTGAGCAGGAGGACCTGGTGGCGTCGTTCGGTCACGAGCAGGGGTACCTGCCGCATCAGCGGCACGAGCTCCATGCGATGGACACGACCTTCGAGTACTCCCGGCCGTTCCGGGCGCTGAAATTCTGGCTCGCGATGCGCGTGCACGGGGCCGCGGCGTTCGCCGAGGCGATCGAGCGCAACCTGCAGGAGGCGCAGCTCCTGTACCGAACGGTGTCGGCGCGCGACGACTTCGAGGTGCTCGGTCCGCCGAAACTCTCGGTGGTGGCGTTCCGGCATGCGCCGGCGGGCATCGACGACGTCGGTGCGCACAACGAGCGCCTGGCCGAGGCGATCCAGGCCGACGGTCGCCTCTGGATGTCGAGCGCACTGATCGACGACGAGGTCTGGCTCCGCCCGTGCTTCGTGAACTTCCGCACGACCGAGGAGGACGTGCTCGAGGTGGTCGAGATCGCCGCCGAGATCGGCGAAGCTTTGAGGACCTAGCCGCTCCAGTCACCGGTCAGCTCCCCGTGGCTTTTCTACGCCATGGCGAAGGTGTCGGAAGGCTTGTCGCCTCGCTAGAGGGGGCTGGCCATCCACCCTTCGGAACGCCATATCGGCTGAGTCGATGTCTTCGACGGCCGCTCCGAAGTCAACGTCTCGATCTTGTCCGAGGTCGGGAAGCCAGATCTGCATCGCGCGCCCGACGATCGAGATGCCTACACTGGCACGGTACTCATCGAAGCGTTGCCGAAGGCCAGCAGGCCGTACGACCAACAACGCGAACTCCTTGTTCGAACCGCTGACGTGGCCGACCCAGGTTCCCCATCGGAAGGACCCGTCGTCGTCGATAACGAGGTCGTGCCGATTGTCTGGGACCGAACCCGGAGGCAGTTCGGCGGGCGGCACGCCGGTGAGGGCATCGAACTCCCAGGTCCCCGCTATCGGGGCGATATCCGTCGCGTTTGCATCGATTTGAGGAGTCTCCACGTCGAGATCTGTTTCCGAGACGTCTCTCGACACTTCGGTCGCTTCGAGCATCGTGGTGGCCTCATCGGGAAGGACGACGAGCGATTGCAGGAGGACACCGTCCTTCGAGTAGCACCAGTCCGCCCGCTTCGCCTCGCCATCGGGACCCACGAGGGCCGCCGAGAAGCACTCGGCGCCGAAGCCGGCGATCTCCCGCTCGGGACCCATGATCAGCATGTCGGCTCCTCGGGGTCCCAGCTCGTCGAGGATCTGCGACGGGCGAAGCAGGATCGCCCTGAACGGTGCCTCCGACGCGAGTTCGCTCGGTGATGTAGGTGCGCAACGTCGGGCATCGACGGGCGGCCGATGGCAGTGGTAGGCCCCCTGGGGAGTAGACAGCAGGGTTGAAACACCGCGTGCGTTCGACACCACCATCCGCCAACGATCGGGCGGATCCCATGTGAGCGTGAGCTCGCCCTCCCCGTTACACATCCGGATCGCAGCCTGCCGATCGATTACCCCACCGGCCATCTGTCGCAGACACTGATGGATCGAGGTCGCGCCGCCGGCGGAGTGCTGGACCGTGCTATAGGTGACGGTCACCGGCGTTCGAAGCCAAGCGTCGCCGAGCGACTGGAGCCGGGCTAGCGGGTCGCTCCGGTCCGTGCTGTTGGCGGTCGAACACGCGATGCTGAACGAACCTAGGCATGTCAGGACCGCACACGAGGCGATCCAGAGCCTTCGGACTCGAGCACGCATCTTGCACCTCGGCCTCGCTGCGGACCCACAGGCTATGCGAATGTCCTGAGCTGGACCGTGTCGCCGGTCATACGCTCAACGGCGCGGCGGAGCGGAGCGCCCGTCTACACTTCCCCGCGCCCCTTCCGGAAGGAGCACTTCGGACATGACCGAACCGCTCGTCGGCGTGGTGATGGGATCGGCGTCCGATCGGGACACGATGCAGCATTGCGCCAGCCAGTTGGAGGCCCTCGGGGTCCCGTTCGAGACCCAGGTGCTCTCGGCGCATCGGACGCCGCGCGAGCTGGCTTCGTGGGTCGAGGAGGCCGAGGCGCGCGGCGTAGAGGTCTTCATCGCGGCCGCGGGCATGGCGGCCGCCCTGCCGGGCGTGGTGGCGGCGCATACGACGCGACCGGTCCTCGGGGTGCCGATGGAGTCGAAGCTGGCCGGCGGGCTCGACTCGCTGCTGTCGATGGTCCAGATGCCGGGCGGGATCCCCGTCGGGGTGGTCGCCGTCGGGAAGGCGGGCGCCGTAAACGCGGCGATCCTCGCCGCGCAGATCCTCGGGCGGTCGCACCCGGAGTTCGACAAAGCTGTTCGGACGCACCGAGAGGCCAAGGCCGCGGAGATACTCGCCGACCCAGGACGCTGAGCAGAAGGCTCAGCCCTCCGGAGCCGACCTCGGCCGCTGACCAGAAGGCTCAGCCCTCAGGGATAGCGTCCGTGCCCGGCGGCTCCGGGACCGCGAGCTCCCGAAGCCGGTCCTCGGCGGCCGAATGGGCCGCGGCGTGCGCAGGCTCGTCCCCGGTCATCGTGCGCAGGAAGACGTCGCGTTCGAGCGAGAGCAGCCGAACCTTGGTCGTCGCGACGACGGTGGCGGTGCGGGGGACATCTCGGAGCAGGGCGATCTCGCCCACGTGGTCGCCAGGCCCGAGCGTGGCGACGTGACTCCACTTCGCGGACACATCGGCCTTGCCCGACGCGATCACGTAGACGCGGTCGCCGGCATCGCCCTCGCGGATGATCGTGGTCCCGGCGTCGACGACGGCCGGAACGCTGTTCCGAGCGAGGCGTTCGACCGCCGCTGCAGGAAGCGGTTCGAACAGCGAGGTCCGTCGAAGCAGCGCGAGGTCGTCGGCCGGAACCCGAGCGCCGACATCCACCGCCCGCAGGCGCCGACGGAGTACGAAACACACCGCGGGCACGATCACGCCGGCGATCGCGAACGTCCATCTCGGTCCCGCCAACGTGACGAGCGCCGCAGCCGCGAACGCGCCGAGACCTTCGCTGCCCATGTAGACGGACTCGAGCACGCCGAGGGACCGCGTGAGCTTGTGGTCCGGGATCAGGCGTTGCAGCATCGTCCGGCCCGACACGTCGTACAGGACGGCCCCCGAGCCCGCGAGGCCGAGCAGGACCGGCGCGAGCGGGGGCACGGCACCGATCGCCGCGATCGGAACGCCGTAGAGGAACGACCCCGCTCGGAACGCCGGGAAAAGGCGTTCCCGGCTCCCCGCGACCACGGCGACCGCCGCGCCGACCACCCCGCCGATACCGAGCGCCGCGTTGAGGGCGCCGACGCCGGTTTGGCCGATCCCGAGCACGTCGAGCGCCACGACGACGATCAGGGTGTCGATGAACCCCAGGACGAAGGTCCATAGCCCGAGGGTCCCGACCAGCGCCCTCGGCCGCGGATCCGACCAGACGTACCGGAACCCCACGCTCATCTCACTCCATACCGCCGATGTCCGGCCCTGCGGATCCGGAGGTGGCGCCTGGCTGCGTACCCCGGACAGCAGCAGCGCGCCGATGGCGAGGAGTACCGCGAGCGCCGCGTACACGAGCCCGGGCCCCCCGACCCCGAGAGCGGTACCCAGCGCGAAGAAAGCCGTCGCGAGCAGCGGACCGAGCAGAACGCACAGGCTCTCGATCAGGCCGGCGGCCGTGTACGCCGTGGTGAGCTCGGTCGGGTCGCGCGCGAGCCAGGGCAGCAGGGCACCATGCGTCGGCCGCACGAGTGTGAGGACCCAGCCGACAGTGCAGGCGGCGGCGTAGATCAGGATCGGGGGCGCGTCGAGCAGGGCCGCGACGGCGGCCAGGACGCACGCGGCGCTCATGGACGCCTCGGCGAGCAGAAAGACCTTCTCTCGCGGGAACCGGTCACCGAGCACCGAACCGAACGGCGCGATCAACGCCGCGGGTATCAGCTGGACCAGGGAGATGATCCCGATCGCCGCCGCCCCACCTTGCTCGAACGCGAACACCATCAGGGCGATGAAGCTCGCCCACTCGCAGATGCTGAACGCCACGAGCGCGAGCTGCGCGCGAGCGAGGTCGGGGTTGCGGAACGAGGCCACGAGGGCTCGGGCCGAGACCACCAGGTCCCGCCCGATGTGGGACAGGGCAGACGTTGGCTCGACGTGCGGGTCTGCGATCGGGTGCTCCTCGTGGCGTGGTCGAACGGTGGTCCGTGAGCGATCGCGGGCCACGCGGGAACCGTACCCCCACGACCGCCCTTCCGCCTCATGGCGCCTCTCGATACCCTTGACCCATGGCCACCGCCGTGTGGACGGGGACCCTGTCGTTCGGGCTGGTCACGCTCCCCGTGCGCCTGTATCCCGCGACACAGCCCAAGGACGTCCGCTTCCACCTGTACGACCGCGAGGGCCGTCGAATCCGCTACCAGCGCGTGGTGGAGGCCGAGGGGGGTCCTGTGGAGGACCGGCGAGAGCTCCCAACGGCGGATCTCACGGATGAGGACGCCGCACCGGTGCGGGAGGAGCGCGTGGCCACCAAGGCGCCCGTCGAGACGCCGGTCGCCTGGGATGACGTCGTGCGCGGCGTGGAGACCGATGAGGGCGAGCTCGTGACGGTGCCGCGAGAGGAGCTCGAGCGGATCCGTCCCGAACGGAGCCGATCCATCGACATCCAGGATTTCGTTGAGCTCGAGCAGATCGACCCCGTCTACCTCGACAAGAGCTACTACGCGATCCCGATGACGCCCGAGGCGACCAAGCCGTACGTCCTGTTCCATCACGCGATGCGCGAGGTGGGGCGGATCGGGATCGGGAGGTTCGTGCTGCGAACCAAGCCGCACCTCGTGGCGATCCGCCCGATGGAGAGGGTGCTGGCCGTCGAGACGATGTTCTTCGGCGACGAGGTCCGAGACACGGCCGATCTCGCTCACGACCTGGACGCCGTCGAGGTGGCCGAGCGGGAGCTGGACCTCGCGGTCACGCTCATCGAGACCCTGAAGACGGATTGGGATCCCGACGCGTATGCCGATACCTACCGGGAGGAGCTTCTCCGCATGCTCGCCGAACGCACGCCGACGAAGCGCGCCGCCGAGGAGCCGGCCCCGGCCGGTGGGTCCGCGGTGGAGGAGCTGATGGCCGCCCTCAGGGAGAGCGTCGCCGCGGCGAAGCGCGACCGGACCGGCAAGCAGGCCGCCGGCTAACCGCTCTGCACGAGCGCCACATCGACTAGGATCAGTTCGCTCGTCGAGCTGGCGGCGATCTCTGCGCGTTCCTCGTCCGTGATCTGGGCTGCCGAACCGGTCTCCATCCGTTCGCCGTTCACGCCGATGTCGCCCTCGATCACGTAGAGGTACGCCCCGCGTCCGGGCGCGAGCGGGTGCTCGACCGAGCGACCGGCGTTCATGCGGGAGACGAACATGTGCGCGTCCTGGTGCACGAGCACGGCCTCGCCGCCGTCACCACTGATCGCCTTCAGCAGGGTGTCGGTCCGGTCCTCGGTCGTGAAGACCTTCTGCTCGACGCCGGGTGGCAGCCCGCGTTCGGCGGGCATGATCCAGATCTGGATGAACCGCATCGGCTCGGTCTCGGAGGCATTCTGCTCCGAGTGATAGGCCCCGCGCCCGAGGGTCATGCGCTGCACCGAGCCCGCCGGCAGCGGCCCCGGAGACCCACCCACGTTGTCCTCGTGGCGGAACAGCCCCTCGACCACGTAGGTCAGACCTTCGATGTCGCGGTGCGGGTGCATCGGCCACACGGCGCCCGGCACGAGCCGGTCGTCGTTGAAGACCCGCATGGTGCCGAACGACGTGTACTCGGGATCGACGTACGTGTCGAACGAGTAGTGCCAACGTGCACGGAACCACCCGCCGTCCACGGCGGAGATCTGGTCGTCCCTGCGGATCTTCAGCGTCATCGGCCTCTCCCGAGGCCAACCTACCCCGGATCACCGTAGCCCGGTGCACGACGGTGTGTGCGGGTCACTCGACCCTTGACGGGGATGGCATCGACCCCGCAGCCTCTAGCCACTGAGGCGCCTACTGCCCCTCACGCGATTGAATCCAACACAGGCAGAAGGGATGCCCCGCCGGGTCCGCGTAGACCTGGAAGTTGTCATCGGAGTCCGCGTCTGCTGCAGGCTTGAGCACCTTGGCACCCAGCGACATCACACGTTTGTGTGCGGTCGCGAAATCCTCGACCCACAGGTCGAGATGGATCTGCTGCTCCGGTGTCCCGTCGGGCCAGTCGGGCGGGACGTGGTTGGGCGCCAACTGAACCCCGACCCGCGGTTCACCTTCGACGACCACCATGTGCCAGTCATCCTCGGCATCCACGGTCCCGTCCAGCACTCCTGCCCAGAAGCTGCTCTCGGCCGCGAGGTCTGCGGCGTCGAACACGACGACCTGGCGATTGATGTGCATCGCGTCATGGTATCTGCCAACGACGCTGGTCTACGGCGATGGCCGTCTCCCCCTGCTCCCGATCGGAGTAGCCATCCAAGGCCGCGCGGCGGTGGGGGTCCATGCCGACATGGTTGTTTCCACACACAGGTTCATGGAGTCAAGCACGCGAACGGGTGCTGACTTGCTGGAGTGCGCCGGGCAGGACTCGAACCTGCGACCCGCTGCTTAGAAGGCAGCCGCTCTGTCCAGACTGAGCTACCGGCGCTGGCCCGATTGTAGAGGCCAGCGCCGTCGGGCGGCCGCGTTCGGCTCAGAAGGTGACTGACGCGGTATTCGAGCAAACGGTCGTGTTGTATTCGCAGACCTTGTAGACGAACGTTCCCCCGTTGGTCACGACGACGTCAAGGAACGTGCCGGTATTGGCCGCGGCACCGATGTTGACGCCGTCGCGGTACAGCGTCACGTACTGCGACGTCGCGCCCGACCATGTCAGCGTCACCAGCCGGACCGTCGCGAAGAAGTTCTGTCCGCTCGCCGTCAAGGTGAAGGTGCCCGGCTCGGGAGGCGGCGGAGGCGGCGGCGGTGGGGACGGCGGCGGCGAAGGTTCCGGTGGGGGCGCGGCCGTGAGGCCCGAGAAGAGCAGGCGGTTGGGCGAGCCGCTCCCCGGGCTCTTCACGACCCCCTGCGTCGCGCTCGAGGTGATCGTCGAGGCGACCTGGGAGGGTGTGGCGGTCGGGTTCGACTCCAGATATGTGGCCACCACGCCCGCGACATGCGGCGTGGCCATCGACGTGCCGCTGATCGTGTTCGTAGCCGTGTCGCTCGACCCCCATGCCGAGGTGACCGAGACGCCCGGCGCGAACACGTCAACGCAGCTGCCGAAGTTCGCCCAGGAGGCCTTCGTGTCGGTTTCGTCCGTGGCGCTCACCGTGAGCGCCGCTCCAACCCTGGCAGGCGAGCTGTTGCAGGCGTTCGCGGCGAACCCGAAGATGTTGCCGTTCCCGGCGGCGATCGCATAGGTGACGCCGTCGCCGATCGAGTTCGATACCGCCTGGTCCAGCGCCGTCGAGGCCGATCCGCCGAGGCTCATATTCGCGACGGCGGGCTCGTCCGCGTCGTGATCCTGCGTCACCCAGTCGATGCCGGCGATGACCTGGGACGTGCTGCCCGAGCCCTGGCAGTTGAGGACCCGGACCGCGACCAGGTTGACCTGTTTGGCGACGCCGTACGTCGATCCTCCGATCGTGCCGGCGACGTGCGTGCCGTGGCCGTGGCAGTCGTCGGCACTCCCGCCGTCGATCGCATCGAACCCGCTGATCGCGCGGCCGCCGAACTCCTGGTGCGAGAACCGGATCCCGGTGTCGATCACGTACGCGGTCACGCCGCTGCCCGTCGCCGTGTACGTGTACGAATTGTCCACGGGCAGCGCGCGCTGGTCGATCCGATCGAGGCCCCAGGTCGCCGGCGTCTGCGTCTCGGACAGGCGCACCACCGCGTCCTGCTCGACGTAGGCAACGCGCGGGTCGAGGCTGGTCCGCAGCGCCTGCGCCCGCGACATGTCGGCGACGAATCCATCGAGGGCATCGACGAACACGCGCTGCACCCTTGCGCCGTACGCGCGCTGCATCCCGGCCGCCACGAATGCCGGCGCGCGGGGCACCGACGAACGCAAGACGACGATGTAACGGCCGGGGATCCCGTGACGATGCAGGATCAGGCGGCCCGACCGGGCGGATGCGGGCCCCGCCCCCCAAGCGAGCAGCCCGGCGATCAGGGACAGGACGGTGAAGGTTCGGAGATGGCGACGCATCGCTCAAGCCCCCTCGGGTCAAGAGTCCTCGGTGATCCTGGGCGATTCTGAGCGCGCGGGATGACCCGCGCATCGGGCGAAAGGCCTACGGTTCGAGCACGACGAGGGTCGAACACGAGCCCGGCTTGGCTCGGGCGCCGAGAGATGGTCGGGAGTAGCATCCGAACCATGCCGGTGCAGCGCAAGACCGCATCGAAGGCTCCGAAGGCGAGGAAGCCCGCGGCGACGCGGACGACGTCGCCGACGATGCCGGAGGCCGGGCCGAAGACCGTGGGACGATTCGACCGGCTCGCCGAGACCTTCGTCGCGCGCGGCGCTACCCGATCTCAGATGTTCGGGATGCCGGTCCTCAAGGCGGGCGACAAGGTATTCGCGGGCACGTTCGGCGACGCGATGACGTTCAAGCTCGGACCCGACGACCTCGAGCGGGCGCGCACGCTGACCGGCGTCGAGCCCTTCGAGCCGATGAAGGGTCGCCCGATGAAGGAGTGGGTGCTGGTCCCGCTCGCCCACGCGAGGCGTTGGTCCGATCTCGCGGAGCGGGCGTTCACCTACCTCTCGGCTTAAAGGGGCTTCGGTTCGAGGATCTTGCGGGTGCGCTTGGCCATGCCCTCGAGCAGGCGGATCGCGAGGTCCGGTTCCTTCCGTAGGAGCTTGCGGAACTCCGTGCGCTCGATCCGCACGGTCTCGAGCGGCGTCTCGGCGACGACGGTGCGGGTCCGCGCGTCGCCGTCCAGCAGCGAGAGCTCGCCGAAGAACTCGCCCCGCCCGAGCTCGGCCTCCTTCTTGCCGCCCGGGGTCTTGCCGCGGACAACCTTCGCCTTGCCGTGGGTGATCACGTAGAACGCCCGGCCCGGATCGCCCGCCTTCACGATCACCTGACCTTCGCGGTAGATCCGCTCCTCGGACAGGGCGGCGACCCGTGAGAGGTCGACGCGCGTGCAGCCCTGGAACAGGGGGACCCGCCCGAGGAGGTTGACCATGGGGCGTCGCGGGGTGGTGGCCATGGGGGCATCGTCCCAGCCGTCGGCCCGAGGCGCAAACGGCGGCCGTCTGGTGCGAACCGCGACGCTAGGATGGCGCGATGGCGCGCACCGTCTCCTCGTTGATCGCCGGCCGAGCACGCGAGGACGCGCCGGGCGGCACCCAGGACAGCTCGAACCCGACCAGGCTCGGCGAGATCGTCGCGACCGTCCGGCTGGCGGACGCCACGACCTTCGTCGAGGCCTGCGCCGCAGCCCGAAAGGCGCAAGCCGACTGGGCGCGGGTACCGGCGCCCGTCCGCGGGCGCGCGATCCAGCAGCTCGGGAGGCTCGTCGAGGACAACGCCGAGACGCTCGCCCGGATCATGACCCGCGAGATCGGCAAGCCGATCGCCGAGGCCCGAGGCTCGGTCCAGGAGGTCGTCGACACGTGCAACTTCTTCGTGTCGGAGGGGCGACGCCTCTACGGCATGACCGTGCCGTCCGAGCTCCCCGACAAACAGCTGTTCACGTTTCGGAACCCGGTCGGTGTCGCGGCGATCGTCACGGCCGGCAACTTCCCGGTGGCGGTTCCGTCCTGGTATCTGGTCCCGGCGCTCCTGTGTGGGAACGCGGCGGTCTGGAAGCCGGCCGAGTATGCGCCCGCGACGTCGGAGGCGCTCGCCCAGCTGTTCCTGCACGCCGGCTTCCCCGAGGGAATCTTCAACATGGTG
>JBKPRY010000164.1:0-2195 GCA_046734755.1 Actinomycetota bacterium
GCCGCGCTCCGGGCGCTGGCGCGCCTGGACCTCGGCGGCAGGGACGAGCGCGTCCGGGCGTTCGTCGCCGAGCGATCGCGCGAGGCGGCCGCGGACGACGCGCTCGCCGCCGCGGTCCGGGCGGACGGCGACGCGGCAGGCCTCCTGAGGGACGCGCTGCTCGAACGCGCCCGGGCGAACGGGCGTTCCGCGCTGCGGGCGCTGTCGTTGATCTCCAGCGACGGTGCCGCGGTTCGCTCCGCGGTGGAGAGCCTCGATGCGCGGGATCCCGATCAGGTCGCGAACGCCCTCGAGACGTTGGAGGCGACCACCGACGCGTCCCTGGCCGCGTCGATCCTCGCGCTGTGGGAGCCGAGCGAGGGGACCCGCCGCGACCTGCCCGACGATTGGCTGGAACGGGCGTCGGCGGACGATGATGCGTTCGTCGCGGCGTGCGCCGGGGCGGTGACCGCGCGAGACGGCGGAGGAGACGGGATGGCTCACAGGGCGACGACGATGCCGGTGATCGAGCGCGTCCTGTTCCTGCGTCGCGTCCCCCTGTTCGACGGGCTCGCACCCGCCGACCTGGGCGCGATCGCCGAGGTGGCCGAGGAGCGATCGTTCGCGGACGGGGAGCTCCTCGCGTCCGAGGGAGAGCTGGGTGACGAGCTCTTCATCGTCGCGAGCGGCACGGTGCGCGTGGAGGCGGGCGGTTCGGAGATCGCCCGGCGAGGCCGGGGCGAGGTCCTCGGCGAGATATCCCTGATCACGCGCGGTCCGCGTATGGCGTCGCTCGTCGCGGACGGAGACGTCCGCGCGATCCGCATCGGGCGCCGCGAGTTCGAGAGCATGATCCACGACCGTCCCGACATCGGGATCGGCGTCATGCGCGTGCTCGCCCAACGGTTCGCGGAAGCGCGGCCGGCCGAACCATCGCTCGGGTCGAGCGCCTGACCGCGGCTCAGACGGCGGGGGGCGGTTCGGGCAGCGGAGCCGCGGGCAACGGCGGCGCATGCACCGGGACCGACGTCGATCCGCGAGCGGCGATCACGAGCGCACCGAGACCTGCGATCGCGGCCACCACCCAGACCAGGCCGCCGAGGAACGGGATCAATCCGATCCCGCGAAGGATCAGCCACCCGACGAGGAAGGCCACGTACCGCGAGCCCGGTTGCTTCACCAGCCGCCGTCCGAGGGCGTGCGCGCCCGCGACGTAGCCGAACGTGTACAGCAGGGCGAGCGCGAGCAGCAGGAACACGCCCAGCGGGATCGCGACCACCACGACGAGCAGCAGCACCGCGGCGATCGGCAGGAGGAAGAAGATCGCCGCGCCGAACCCGAACGAGGCGCCCATCCGCCGGCGGAACGCGTCTGCGAGCGGACCGTCGACGCCGGGAAGGAACAGCAGCAGCACGAGTCCCAGGATGAGGGTGGAGATCGTGTAGCCGAACCACCACACGTAGCGTGCGACCCAGCCGAGCCCCTGGAGGTCGAACCGGCCCGAGATCCCCTTGATCTCGCCCCCGACCGTAGCCCCGTCCTCGATCTGCGGCTCGTGTCGGCTGGCGATGTCGCCGCCCACCTCCGCGCCGGAGCGGACGATTACGCGGCCGTTGAAGGCCACGACGTCGTCACCCACCGTCCCGGCGATCTCGACGTCGCCGTTGAACGCCACCACGCTTCCGGTGGCCGTGCCGTCGATCGTCGCGTCGCCGTCGAAGATCACCGCGGTTCCGACCGTGGCTCCCTCGGGAACGAGCAGCTCGCCCGTGAGCACGACCTGTTCGTCGTCCCCGGGGGTCACGCCCTCATCCTGCGCGAACGCCGAGGGCGCGGACGCGATCCCAAGAACGCTGGCGACGATCGCCACGGCAAGGAACGTCCGGTGTGCCGATCGTGCTCGGGCGTCGCGCATCCCCTCGACCTCCGGCAGGCGCCGACTCGGTTGTCGCCGGCGGTGGGCGAAATGGTACCGTGGACTCGAGGGCAACGATCGCGGTTTTCCAGCTACGAGCAGTTCCCTCACCCGGCTGCTACGGCCGGCGCCGTGAAGGGCAGCAACCAGGCCCCGACGGCGAAAGGAAGGAGGGATCGCACGTGGCAATCGGAACCGTGAAGTGGTTCAGCCCCGAGAAGGGCTTCGGATTCATCACTCCGGACGACGGTACCGCCGACGTGTTCGTGCATTTCAGCGCGATCGCCGGTGAGGGTTTCCG